>DATCXQ010000368.1:0-7188 GCA_036565725.1 Blastocatellia bacterium | reverse complement strand
CCGTCCGGGTCGACTATGGACAATCGGCGGTGGCCGAGACCAACCGAACCGTCGATCAGGAAGCCGGCGCCGTCAGGCCCGCGGTGAATGAGCGAATCCCGCATCGCCGCCAACTGAGACTCGTCCACGCGGCGGTTCAGGCGGCTTGGAATGGCGATGCCACAGATTCCACACATGATTCAGCTTTCATTCCTTCAGGGCGTCGCCACTCGATATGAACGACTCATCAGAAAACCGCGCGCCCGCGTCCTCGCGGGCAGGTCTTGCGGTGAAGCCTGCCCGCGAGACGCGGGCGCGCCGCGCAACGCCACATGAAGGCTCCTCAGGAAAATATAGGATGGTTATACGCTCGCGTGGAATCACACGCATCGGCTAGTAGGACTATTTGAATTGTCATGGGTATGGAATAAGAGGGCTATATGGGAATGCATCGTACAGGTGTGCTGCGCCTGGAATATGAGTAATCATACGCCCCATGTCATATGGAAATACGACATGGGGCGTATGCGAAAATTCTTCCCGACCGCTTAAACACGGTCGAGGGCGGGGGGGTTATTTCTTCTTCGAGGGGTCCGGCGTCGAAGAGGCTTTCTCCATAGGACCGCCGGAGGCTTCCCATCCGTTGATGCCGCCGAGCAACGCGCCAGCGTCTTTGAACCCATTCTGCTGCAGCAAGAGCGCCGCACGGGCGCTTGTGTGTTCGTTCGGTCAGCCACAGTAGGCGATGAGGATCTTATCTTTCGGCAAATCCTTGAAATCGCGGGCCTCAAGTTTGGTCAGAGGGATGTCGAGCGCGCCTTTGATGTGCGACATTTTATATGCTTCGGCGCCTCTGACGTCGATGATGATCGCCTTGCCTTCCGCGATCATCTTCTTGGCATCTTCCACCTTGACGCGAGGCATTTTGTCTTCGGGGTTTTGATACGGATAGGGAGAAGGAATCGCCGAGGCCGGTTGCGCTGACAGCTCGCCGGCCGTGGCCGCGCCGGCCACAGGGGTGGACGCGCCTGATTTTGCGCAGCCCGCCGCCGTAATCGCGATGCTAACGGTCAGTGCGCTTGCGCCTAGTTTCAAGATCATATTCATAGAGTTACTCACTTTGGTTTCCGGGTTTCCTGACTGGCCGGGAGAAATCCGGCCAGTCTCGACGCAGGCCAAAGTTTACACGATGCTTTCGCCGAATCTCAATCATGATGTTCTAGCGAAATGTTCTAGCGAAAAACCTGGGAGCGCCGCCCATCCTGCCGGCTGGAGCGGGCGGCGATGGGCGACTGATTGAAGCAAGCAGGCGGGGATGGTCGGCGCTCCAGGGGTTGAGGGCGTCGCAACGCCAGATAACGGCTCCGTGAAAAAATCACGCTTGATCTTTCAACGATGCTCGGCGAATATTCGGGTTTGGGAAACACTCCTCTGTCACCCCCAACTCAAACTCATCGAGGTCACCCCAGGTCATTTATTGAACGCGTGGATGAATCTGACCACATGTAAAATTCTCTCAGCTTGCTTGCTGGCGCTCTCGGCCTGGTCGTGCTCGTCGTGGCAGCACATCGCGCGGAGCGCCGCCCCATCAGCCTCGCCACAGGTCGCCCCGACGCCGATACCGACGCCTTACATCGCCTATTTGCGCGAAGGCGATTTGTGGGTGATTCAAAGCGACGGGGCGGATCATCGGCTAGTGGCCGCCGCCCCCGAAGGGGAGGCTATTCAAGATTTCGTCTGGGACCCGGACGGCGACCGGATCTACTTTTCAGCCGGGAGGCGGCTCATCGAGGTCGTTCTTCAGACCGGTAACCTGGCGAGCGCGGGAGAGTTGGGCGCGGCTCAGGCCGGCGCAATCGACAACCTGGAGATGGCGCGCGACGGCAAAACGATCATCGTTCGGACGCTCGACGCCAATGCGGCGGCGCGGTTGTTCGCCCTGAAGATCGGGGAGAGAGAGGCGCGCGAGTTGACCGTCGATGAATACAATTCGATGATCGAACCCCGCCCGCCGATCGTCCGCGCCATGGGCGAGATGTCGGTCTCTCCCGACGGCCGGCTGGTGTTGTTCAAAGATGTGGTGGGAACCGGTGAGGAGCTGTTTGTCGCCGATGCGGAGACCGGGGCGCGCTTTAAAGTCACAAATCTTTACGAATTGAGCGGGTTTGAAGAGTCGGTCGAGGTCGAAGGGGTGCGAAGGGTGATCGGGGCCACCTGGTCTCCCGACAGCCGCTATATCATTTTCAACCCGATGCAGTCATGCTCCGAGTCGGGCTTATGCTATGGCAGGCTGGTTCTGGTTGACGCCTGGGGTGGCGCGCAACGCCAACTCTCATCCGAGATGATGGTCGATCTTCCGGGCGAGTGGTCGAACGACAACAACCTACTCGTTTACGACGACGGCAGCAAAATCGTGGTCGCGGGCCCCGACGGCAATCTGAGAACGCTCGCCGAAGGGCATCATCCCAGGTGGCGCCCGGCGCCATGAGCTTGAATGAAAATCGCTTTCAGGGGCATGATGAATAGGACTTACGGGACTTATGGGACTAATATTACTGATCGGTCCTATTAGTCCCAGAAGTCCTATCGGTCCCATCAAGGAACTTTCCGTAGAAGAGCAGGAGGATTTGAAAAGTAAAGATGAGTTTTCCAAGGGCGAGCGGGATTTTGCTGCATCCGACCTCATTGCCAGGGCGCTTCGGCATTGGCGACCTGGGCGCTTCGGCCTATGAGTTCGTAAATTTTCTGGAAGAAACCGGACAGAGTTTGTGGCAGATATTGCCGCTCGGTCCCACAGGATACGGCGATTCGCCTTACTCTTGTCTGTCGGCCTTCGCGGGAAACCCATTGCTGATCAATCTGGAGGCGTTGGTCGACGACGGAGCGTTGAATCAGAGCGACCTCGATAACGCGCCTGAATTTCAGCCGTCTCCGCCATCTCCAATTGATTACGGGCGGGTGATCGAATTCAAAAGCGCGATGCTTAAGAAGGCTCATGCCAACTTCATCGGGAGAGCTTCGGATCAGGCGAAAGACGAATATCTGGCGTTCATAGGGCAGGCGGATTGGTGGCTGGAAGATTACGCGACGTACCGCGCGATCAAGGACGCGCACGAAGGCCGGGAGTGGACGAAATGGGATCCTTACCTGCGCGACCGCGAAGACAAAGCCATGCATTTTTTCCGCGAGAACCATACGGTCGAAGTCAGCGCGCAAAAGTTCTACCAATTCCTCTTTTTCAAGCAGTGGCTCAACCTCGCCCATTACGCCAACGAACATGGGGTCAGGATCATTGGCGACGCCCCGATCTTTGTCGCGCACGACAGCGCCGACGTCTGGGCCAACCGCCATCTGTTCCATCTCAATGATGAAGGCTTTCCTGCGCTGGTCGCCGGCGTCCCGCCGGATTATTTCAGCCAGACGGGCCAATTGTGGGGCAATCCGATTTACCGCTGGGACGTGATGAAAGAGAGCGGCTACCGCTGGTGGATAGAGCGACTCCGCCATGCGCTCTCCACGGTGGACGTCCTCCGACTCGATCATTTCCGAGGCTTTGAAAAATATTGGGCTGTCCCGGCAGTCGAAACTACGGCGGTCAACGGCTGGTGGGAGGAAGGGCCGGGCGCGAACTTTTTCGAGCAGGTCAAAAGGGCGTTCGACGGAGGCGATCTGCCGATCATCGCCGAAGACCTCGGCTACATCACTCACGAGGTGATAGCTTTACGTGATCAGTTCGAACTTGCGGGAATGCAGGTCCTGCAATTCGCTTTCGGCACGGACCCTCAGGCCGACGCGTACAAGCCGTACAACTACGTCAAGAACAGCGTCGTCTACACAGGCACGCACGACAACGACACCACCGTCGGCTGGTTCACCGGTGAAGGCGCCGGCTTGACCACGCGCAGCCACGACGAGGTAACGGGTGAGCGCGATCTGGCTTTGAAGTACCTGGGCACGGACGGCCATGAGATAAACTGGGATTTCATCAGGCTGGCGCTCAGTTCGGTCGCCGAAACCGCGATCATTCCTCTGCAAGACGTGTTGGGATTGGGCAGCGAGGGCAGGATGAACGTGCCGGCCCGTGAAAGCGGTAACTGGGGCTGGCGCTACGCCGCCGATCAATTGACGCCCGAAATCCGGCGCCGACTGGCCGAGATTACCGAGGTTTACGGCCGAAACCGCGCACGATTGAAATAATACCGGCGCAGCGTCGGTCTCGCATTGAAAATTCTTTCAATAAAATTTCAAAAAAACTTCAAGACCACAATCCGCCTCTGCTGGTAAAAGCGCAATGAACTGCTGCCCCAATCGATTTTTTCTCAAACAGCAGATCTTTCTTCCTGAGGTGTGGTTATGCTTCAATGGAACGCATTGCGCGGATCGTTTCGGATGGGTGTCAGAGGCGCCGTTGGGTTACTCATCCTCCTTCTAATCGAATCTAGCCTTATCGGGCCTGCGCACACTGCGCAGGCTCTTTCGGTCCAACAGGATAAAGCTGTGGCTGGCGTCGCTGCGCCGAGCGGAGCGGAGACGCAGGCGCTCGACCCGGGACGTTCAATCGGACGCGAAATCTCCAGCGGCCAGACACACTCCTACCGGATCACGCTCGACGCAGGAATGCGCCTGCGCGTTGACGTCGAGCAGCAGGGAATTGATGTGACCGTGTCGCTGCTCGCGCCAGACGGCAAAGTGATCGCCGAATCCAGGAACGACAATGGCAATTTTGGGCCGGAGACGGTTTCAATGATTGCGGAGGGGCCGGTCGAGGTCCGACTCGAAGTTCGTTCTCCCGAATGGGAAGCGCCATCGGGGCGATATGAAGTGAAGATCGCCGAGCTGCGAATGGCGACCGAGGAGGATCGGAAGCGGGTTAACGCTGAGCGCGATTTTGCCGAAGGCGAGCGGCTGTTGAAGCAGGGGACGACGGAATCTAAAAGCCAATCGCTTGCCAGATATGAAGCGGCGCTCCAACTCTATAGATCATTAGGCGACCGCAACAGCGAAGCCTCATTGCTCAACAAGATCGGCCAGGCCTACAATTTGACATCCGAGAGGGAGAAGTCACTCGACGCTTTCAATCGGGCGCTGCGCCTTTATCAAACTTTGGGCGACCGCGGAGGCGAGGCTATTGCGCTTAATAATGCCGGCCAGGTCTATTTTCGGACCGGCGAGAGTCAGAAAGCGCTCGACTACTTTGATCTCGCGGCGCCGCTCAGCCGAGACGCAGGCAATCGCAATGCCGAGTCGCTGATTTTGTACAACCTGGGGCGCGTCTACAACATGCGGGGCGAGAAGCAGAAGTCGCTCGACTACTTCGATCATGCGCTCCGTTTGAACCGGGTTGTCGGCCCGCGAGGGAGCGAAGGCTCTATCCTCTACAATATCGCGATGGTCTATAACTCGATCTGGGAGAAGCAGAAGTCGCTCGACCACCTCAATCAGGCATTACGGGCTTTCCGCGACGTCCGCGACCTCTTAGGCGAGGCCGACGCCGCCAACGGCATTGGCGCAATCTATTCCTCGATTGGCGAGAATCGTAAAGCGGTCGATTTTTTCAAGCGATCGCTGTCGCTCTATCGGACGACGGGTGACCGCAACAGCGAGGCAGTCACTCTGGTCAACATTGCCCACGTCTATCACACTCTGGGCGAGAAGCAGAAGGCGCTCGAACATTATCAACAAGCGTTGCTCATTAACCGCGAAGCGGGTAACAGCGGACGCGAAGCGATGACTCTTACCGCGCTGGGGCGCTTCTACACATCATTGGGGGAGTATCAGAAAGCGCTCGATTATTTCAATCAGACGCTGATCGCAATGCGTAAGATCAACCACCGAGAGGGCAAGGCCACCATAATCGATAATATCGCTTTCATCTACCAAGAGCTCGGCGAGAATCAAAAGGCGCTCGAGACATACAATCAATCGCTGGCGGTTTGGCGTGAGATCAATAATCGCGAAAGTGAGAGCAACACGCTCCGCCGCATTGGGCTGGTCTACGCAGAGTCGGGCGACAACCAGAAGGCGCTTGAATACTTCGATCAGTCGCTGTCGATAGTGCGCGCCTTTAAAGATCCCGAAGGCGAGGCTTTTACACTCGATAGTATTGGCGCGGTTCGCCTGTCTATGGGCGATCGGGAGGCGGCGCTTGAAGCCTTCGCTCAGGCGTTGCGCTTATGGCGAACTGTCGGCGATCCTGCGGGCGAAGCGAACTCGCTGAAAGGAATGGCCCAGGTGGAGCGCGATCGCGGCAATCTAACCGAGGCCCTCGGCAAGATCGAAGCCGCGTTGAAGATCGTCGAATCGATGCGAACCAAAATTGACGAAGGCGGATTGCGGGCAAGTTATCTGGGCGCGACGAAGGGGTACTACGAGTTTTGTGTCGATCTGCTCATGCGTTTGCATCGTCTCGACATCTCGAAGAACCACGCCGCCGCCGCGTTTCAAATCAACGAGCGGTCTCGCGCCCGCGCGCTGATCGAGACGCTCGTCGAGTCCCGGGCCGAGATTCGAAACGGCGTAGCCTCTGCGCTGCTGGCGAGCGAACGCATGCTGCAAAAGCGTCTCGAATCCAAAGCTGACAGCCTGATCCGGCTGCTCGGCGGTAAGCATGCCGAGGAACAAGCCGCCGCAGCCAAGAACGAGATCGAGGCGCTCGAAATCGAATATCAGCAGCTTCAATCGCAGATTCGCGCCGCCAGTCCGCGTTACGCCGCGCTCACACGTCCACCACCTCTCAGCCTTGCGGAAATCCAACAGCAGGCGCTCGATGATGACGCCCTGCTGCTCGAATACGCCCTGGGCGGCGAGCGGGGTTATCTCTGGGCGGTGACCAGGACTTCTATCACCGCCCACGAATTGCCGCCTCGCAAGGAAATTGAGCAAGCGGCAAGTCACGTCCGCGATCTGTTGACTGCGCGCAACCGGATCGTCAAATTCGAGACCGTGGATGAAAGGCAAGCCCGCGTCGCGCAGGCCGACGCCGAATACCCGAAGGCCGCCGCCGCGCTGAGTCAAATGTTGCTCGGCCCCGTCTCCGACCAACTCGAAAAGAGACGATTGCTCATCGTCGGCGACGGCGCATTACAGTATGTGCCTTTCGCGGCGCTGCCCCTGCCGGCGACGGGGCGACGGGGCGACGGGGCGACGGAGGAACGTGGAGACATAGATAGTGGAGGGGAAAGTATTCATCGCCCCGTCGCCCCGTCGCCC
>DATCXQ010000356.1:0-7194 GCA_036565725.1 Blastocatellia bacterium | reverse complement strand
CCGTCCGTGAACGCCGAACGCCGAAGGGCGATCCGCTGGAGACGGCGCGGCTTGCCGGAATCATGGCTGCGAAGCGAACCGGCGAATTGATCCCGCTCTGTCACCCGCTCGCGCTGACTCATGCCGACGTGCGAGTCACGCTCGAAGAAGACGGCGCGCGCATAACCGCGACGGCAGCGACCAGCGCGCAGACCGGCGTCGAGATGGAGGCCTTGACCGCCGTCTCCGTAGCGGCCCTGACCTTGTACGACATGCTCAAGGCGATCGACCGCGGTATGGTCATCGGAGAGATCAGGCTGGAGCGAAAGAGCGGCGGCAGGTCGGGCGAATGGGAAAGAGAGAAGTAGTGGGCCTGGACTTTAAGAAAAAGAATATCAGCCACGAATGAACACAAATATTCACGAATAGGAGCGCAGGAAAGTGAAACAAACGAACCATCAAAATCAAGGAAGAGCTTCGTGTTCATCTGTGTTCATTCGTGGTTGATATCTTTCTTTATATGAACGCGGCGTTGAAAAACATCGAGGCGGCGCTGACCGAACATTACGGATGGTCGTCGAGCCCCGCGTTGCGCGAGAAGATCGGCGCGGCGGTCGAGGTCAAGGCCGAGCGATTGCGGGTGGCGCCAGAGGAGTATTGCCGGCTCGCGGCCTCGAGCTTCAGCGAGATGCTCGCGCTGGTCGAAGAGGTCTCGCTGGGCGAGACCTGGTTCTTCCGCGAGCCGCATCAATTCGATTACCTGCGCGACGTCATTTTCCCGAGCCTTATCGAATCCGGCGTCGAACGGCCGCGAATCTGGAGCGCGGCCTGTTCGACGGGAGAGGAGGCCTACTCCCTGGCCATCGCATTCGAGCAATTCGTCCCGTCATACCCGCAAGCGCAGGCCGAGGTCTTCGCGACCGACGTGCGAAACCGCGCGCTGATGGACGCGAGCCAGGCGCGCTACAAGGAGGATTCGTTGCGCGAAGTCTCTCCGCAGACTCTTGGGCGTTATTTCGAGCGCGGGACGAATTCGACCGGAGAGCCTGACGGGACTCACGTAGTAATCGCCGACGTCCGCCGGCGCGTCACATTCCGGCGCGTCAACCTGCTCGAAAGAGCCTACTGGAAGAGTATCCCGAACCGGTTCGATTTGATCGTGTGTTCGAATCTACTGACCTTTTTGAGCAATACGGCGGCGAGGCAGATGGTGACGAACCTCACGAATTCGCTGCGTGAAGGCGGCTATTTGATGGTCGCCCCCGGCGAAGAATCTCTCGTCGTCTTTCCTCAGTTGACACACGCCAAAGACCACTTGTCATTTTTCCAGAAACCCGGCTGATCACACGTTCGGCAGCTTCAAAGTTTCTAGCACGACGTTAAGCGAGCGCTCGGCGATGTCGCGCGTCCTTTCGGTCCAACCCATCTGCTCTCGGTTCTGTTCGTAATCGCGGCGGACCCTTTCCCTCAACCGCTCGATGAACGCGGCCGGGTCGGGCGATTGCGAGATCGCCTGATCGATCTCGCGGTAAGCGTTGTGAATCGTCATCAACCATTCCGAGGCTTGATATTCCGGCGTGCCCGGTTCGGAAGAGAATTTTGCAGTCGGCATTTTTCCTAACTCCGTATCAATTGATTTATTGCGTAGCGTCCCTGTCGCCGTATCCTGTCATTCAGATAAAAGGGCGCGCGCCATTTGCGCGTAAGTTTCGACGGCGTCGAGTAGATCCTGTTTTGCGATGTATTCGTGTGCGGTGTGCGCGTCGTGGATCGAGCCGGGGCCGAACAGCAACGGCTCGCCCCAGTTGGTCAGGAAGGGGATGTCGGTCGCGAAGCGCACGATGCTCCTGGGAATGTTCATCCCTTCGACCATCCGCGTGCGGACGATCGGAACCGTGAAGCCGCGTTTGACCTCCGCGCGATCCCCGACGACTTCAGTGACCGTTCGGAAGATCTCGTCGAGGTCAGTGACGAAGCGGAACATGACTTCGCTCGATGCGAAATCGGGGACGACGTTCGGTTTTCGCCCTCCGGAGATCGTCCCGATGTTATATGTCGTCGGCCCCAGCTCCGAGTCTACAGGCCAGTCGTGGCTTCGAACGTCGTCGAGGGCGTCGATAAGTTTTTCGATCGCCGATTCGCCCAATTCCGGATAGGCCGAATGCGCCGTCCTGCCTCTGGCTTCGATGGTGACTCGCAGCGCGCCTTTGGTCGCCACCGCCTGACGGCTCTCGGTCGGCTCGCCATTGATCAAAAAACGATTCCTGTTCGGGATCGAATTCGCGGCCTTCGCGCCGTCGCTCCCGTCCTCCTCGCCTACCAGATAAAGCATCCCGATATCCGTCAAGCCTTCGTCCCTCAGCTTCTTCGCGGCGAAGACCTGAGCCGCGATCACCCCTTTGGCGTCGCATGCGCCGCGTCCGTAAATATTCTTCTCGTCCTCGCTGAAGCCTATGAACGGGGGCACCGTGTCCATGTGCGACGAGAAGGTCACGACCGGATCGCCGACGCGCGCGTAGACGTTGACCCGGTCGCCGGTGACGTTCTGAGCCGTCACTTCGAAACCGGCGTCCGCCAGGTAATCCCGCAGCCATCGCCCTGCCGCGCCCTCGTTCCACGATATGGATTCGATCTCCATCAGTTCGCGTGTGAATCGGAATATGTCCATAAGATTGCGAGTTGAGGATGTGTGGATAGTCGAGAAACGAAGCGCGATTATAGTCAGCCCCTCACAAAAGGACAAATTCTCTCTGTGGGAGCTTGGCGCTCTTTGGTGAGACAATGTTCTTTCAATTTTGGGAATAAAAGCTGATAACTTCGGTGTCTAGATTTTTTGAAGCCTACCTTATTTTGTTTATGTGCCAGTTGACAGTTGGTAACACCATCCCGATAATTCGCTCATCCGATAAGATAAAGGATTAATCAGAGAGCCTTCATTACTAAAAAATTGGTTCTATGTGAGTTTGCTGGGATAAGCAAGCTGGGATTTATCCACATATCTAGAAGTTCCCCAACACGCTTCTACTAAATCTGAAAACAGAATAGCCACGTGAAAGCCGCGATTCTGGGCGATCTCTTCGCGTTGTTTCGCGCCACGCCAGTCCCGGCTTTCCCCTTTCCCGAGAGGAGTAGCTATGAGATTCACCAGATCCGCTTACGCTGTTTTCTGTTCAAGGGCGCGCATTTCGATCATCGCGGTGTTGATGTTGGCCAATGTGGCCGCATTCGCCCAAGAAACGCGTGGCACCATTCTCGGCACAGTGCGAGACGCCTCTGGCGAGGTTGTAGCCGGGGCTGAGGTCGAGATCACAAACGCCGAAACTAAAATCGCCATCAGAGTCACATCCAATGGCAGCGGCGCTTTTGAGGCGCCCTATTTAACGCCGGGCGTATATGGTGTGGCGGCCGTAGCGCCTGGCTTCAAAAAGTCCTTGCAACAGAACATCACGGTTAGAGTCGGCAGTCGCATCAATTTGGCTGTTCAGATGGAGGTCGGCCAGTTGTCTGAAGAGGTGGTTGTGAGCGCCACCGCTCCGATTCTGGAAACGACGTCGGCCAACGGCTCGACCACGCTCGGTGAAGAGCAGATTCGCAGCCTGCCCGTCTTCGGCAACAATGCCGTTCTCCAGGCGCGCAGCGTCCCGGGTCTTCAGTGGACGGCGCAGCCTAATTACCTGGGATTGCATTCGAACGTCGGCGCATCGGGCATTAGCGCGGCTGGCGGCGTGGGCGGCAACGAATTCACCCTCGACGGCGTGCCCAACGCGGCGGGAGGACGGCGCGTAGGCTTTATGCCCAACACCGACTCGGTCGAAGAGCTCAAGGTTGACATCGCTAACTTCGATGCGCGCAGCGGTCACACGAGCGGCGCCACCATCAGCATGATCACTAAGGGCGGCTCCAGCGAATATCATGGCGCGCTCAGTTATATGCATTGGCAGCAGCGCTGGAATGGGACGCAAAGCACGACCAATGCTGGTTATTGGGGGCAAATCGAACAAGCCCGCGCGGCCGGCGATCAGACCCTGGTCAACAACTTGCTCGCCCAGGAGCGCCAGCCAAGCGGACATGCCAATCATTATGGCGGCTCAATCGGTGGGCCGGTATGGCTCCCGAAGAAGTTCTTCGGGCCGCTCGGTTGGGAAAAGGGGCGCGAGAGACTTTTCTTCTTCTTCTCTTATAGCGGACTGCGGGAGAACAAGTCGGAAGAGGCCACAGCCGTCAACCGCACCGTGCCGACCTTGAAGATGCGGCAGGGTGATTTCTCGGAGTTTTTATCGCTGGGGCCACAATATCGAATTTACGACCCCCGTACGGCGCGTTGCTCGGACGGCTTACCTGCCCCTTGCGCGCGCACTGGCGTGACCGTCGTGCGCGACCCGTTCCCGAACAATCAAGTTCCGATTCTCAACCCGATTTATAAGAATTACGTCAACCTCTACCCTGTGCCGAACAATGTGCCTGGTGTCGTCGCTCGTGATTTCCAAAACAATTACCTGGCTTCGGCGACGCCGTTCAACTGGAAGTACGTGGCCTATCAGAACCGAGTCGATTACAACATCACCGGGCGGCAGAAGATGACAGGCAAGTGGAGTTGGAACGATTTTCTGGAAGACCGAGGCGATTGGACCTACGAGACGGCGCGCGGTCTGCATTCGGGCGGCCTCGTGCGACAGAACCTGGGGATTACACTCGATTACGTGATCACACTTAACTCAACGACCAACCTCAACCTGTCGGTCGGTTTCAACCGCTTCATCGAAGGCAATAAGCTGAATGAGGTGCAACTCTCCGGCAGCCCGAGCGCCGCCGGTTTGCCGGGTTACATTGATCAGAAGGCCGCTCCATTCATTAGGCTGCCAATTGTAAACATCAACAGTTACGAGCAGATCAGCGGCGGCTATCCGGGCTTCACCCGCTTCAGCGCCGCCTTCCACCGAGGTGAGATGTCGAAGGTCCTGGGGAACCATACCGTCGTCACAGGATACGATCTGCGCCAGCAGTATCGCGCTGGCTTCGGCCCCGGCAATTCATCAGGCGTCTTCAACTTCGACAACACCCACATGCGACGGCGCAGTGACAACCCGGACAACGCGGCGCAACGGGCGTTGTCGTGGGCGGCATTCGCGCTCGGCGTGCCGTCGTCTATTTCGATTGACACCAACGACTCGATCTATCTGACCAATCCGTATCGGGCCGCTTACGCGCAGGACAATTGGCGTTTGACACAGAAGCTGACACTAAACCTGGGCTTCCGCTTAGAGTATGAGGGTGGCTTCAAGGAGCGCTTCAACCGTGGCTTGCCGGGCTTCGACCCGAACGCGACGCTGCCGATCACCGCCGCCGCCGAAGCAGCCTACGTCGCCATCGCCGACCGCGTCGGGCTGCCCGCGAGCCAGTTCAAGATCCGTGGCGGGTCGATGTACTTAGACAACAACGGCGCCCCTGATACGACGCATGGCGGCAACTGGAGCTATTTGCCGCGCGTCGGCTTCGCCTACACGCTCAATGATAAGACTGTTCTGCGAGGCGGCTACGGCATATACGCCGATACGCTCAACGTGCTCAACTTCGGCGTGGATCAGTTCGGTTACAACCGCGCGACCGGCACGATAGTTACCAATAACAATGGCGTCACCTTCAACGGCTCCGACCCTAAGAACCCCGCCACCCTCCTGAACGACCCGTTCCCCGTACGCCTCGTCGATGGCACGCGCTTTAACGTGCCTTTGGGCAATGCGCTCGGGCTGATGGCGCGCGTCGGCAGGGGCCAGTCCTTTGTCAACTATGACTGGGAGAACGCCAAACAGCACCGCTGGCGCTTCGGCGTCCAGCGTGAAATCAACAGGAATATGGCGTTCGAAATAGCCTATCTCGGCTCATTCACCGACAACCTCTCGCTGACCAATAACAACCCCGGCGACAACGAGATCACCAGGCCGCTGAGCTTTTTGCCTGAGCAGTTCTGGGCTTCGGGCCTGGTGCGCCGCCCGGACATAAATACCGCCCTTACGCAAACAGTCCCGAACCCGTTCAACATCGCCAACTTCGCCTCGTTGCAGACGACCAACCCGACGCTCTTTCAGGACATGTCTAATAACGGATTCTTCACGGCGGCGACGATTCAGCGCCAGGCGCTGCTGCGCGCATTCCCGCAGATGAACGGGCTAAGCGTCATTCGCATGCCGGTCGGCGCGCTCAAGTATCATCACATGGAGACATCGCTGACGCAGCGCTTGTCGAAGGGCGTGACGTTCATCACCTCCTACACGTGGGCGTCGAGCCAGGTGAAGGATTTCTTCGAGAACGAGTTCGATGAGAAGCCTATCTACCGCCAGAACACGAACTATCGTCCGCACCACTTTATGGTTAACGCCGTGGCCGAACTGCCTTTCGGTAAAGGGAAGAGGTTCCTCTCGAACGGGGGCCTGCTCGACGGTCTGCTGAGCGGATGGAAGTTGTCGGGCACGTACCATCTGCAATCGGGCCGCACCTTCGACTTTGGTAATTTCTTTCTATACGGTAAAGACCTACGCGACATCAAACTCGGCGGCGACGAGCAGACGACCGACCGCTGGTTCAACTGGGAACTCTTCCCCGGCGCGTCGCGCGATTTTGTGGCGACCAACCGCGAGGCCTACGAGGCGCGAATCCGGGAGATCGTCCCGGCTGAGATACTGACGCAGATGGGGAACATCTGCGGACCCAATAACAACGCGGCCTGTACCTACGGGAACGTTACCCCAACCAACTTCCAACCGGCCGGCTTCCACCGCCGTGTCTCCCCGCCGCGCATGAACTGGTTGCGGGGCGACAAAATGTCGCAACTCGACGCGAGTCTCTCTCGCGCCGTTAAATTCACCGAGCGGTTGGGGTTGGAATTCCGAATCGATATGATCAACGCGCTGAACACTGTGCAGTGGGACAACCCAAACACTGACCTGAACAGTTCGAACTTTGGACGCGTTACGACGCAGTGGAACACGCCGCGATGGATTCAGTTCCAATTGCGGCTCGTATTCTGAAGTCGCTTTCTCGCGCATAACCGCCCCGCCCGGACGGTCGGCGCCGTGTGGGCGGGGCTTCTTATCACCCACTCTTCATAACCGCTAAAGCGGCGCAGCTCAAGCTGCCGCAGGTCACGGCCTACCTGCCCGCGCTTGAATTCATCGAGACAGGTTCGATCTCTATCAATTTGCGCGTGAATTGGAAGAT
>DATCXQ010000351.1:0-2037 GCA_036565725.1 Blastocatellia bacterium | reverse complement strand
AATCGGCCACGACGCGAGCCAGCTCTTTCAATTCGTCAGTGTCCGAATACATCCCCGGCGGATAGATCAAACCGGTCGAAAGCCCCAGAGCGCCGTCCTTCATGGCCCGCTCGACCATCGCTCGCATCTTTTTCATCTGGGATTTCGACGGCGCGCCTTTCTCCAGCCCCATCGCCGAAATACGAACAGGGCCGTGCGGCGCGAGCGTGGCGATGTTCATAACCAGTCCGTTCGATTCGATCCGGTCCAGGTATTCACCCACCGTGCGCCACTTCCAATCGACCGGCTCCGGCGTCATCCACGCGTTAACAGCGCGCAGTATGCCCTCGGCCTCGCCGTTGGCGACCGGGGCGCAGCCCAGGCCGCAGTTGCCGATGACGGTGGTGGTGACGCCCTGGGCCAGCTTGCAGCGCATCAATTCGGCCTGTCTTTTGGGAGCCAGAGGCAGAATCAGATCGGCGTGCGAATGAGGATCGATGATGCCCGGAATGACGGTACGGCCCCGCGCTTTTATCGTCTGTTTTGCTTTGGCGTCGAGCTTTCCGATCGCCGCGATGCGGTCGCCTTTGATTGCGATGTCAGCTCGGTACGCAGGCAAACCTGTACCATCGATAATGACAGCGTTTTGAATCGTTATGTCATACATAACGATAATTATAATGCCGCGCGGCGGTTGGATTTCAAATCAAAATCACTGGCGCGTCGCATCGCCTGACATTCCCAATCGCAACCCGCGCCAGGGCGTCGCGGCGATCTGCCGTCCGGTTTGATCGAACAGCGTTACCCGCCAGCGCAGACTCCCGTCAACGGCCTTCTCCCGCAACCACGAAGGCGCGCGGTAAGACATGGCTCCGGCAGGTAGCAGGGAATTGAGCAGAGTCTTCTCGTTTCGGTCGGCGACCTCCAACCGCACGAATGATGCGGACTGATTCTCGACCCAGGTGAAAAGCGGCGACTGAGGGCTATTGATCGTCGCGTCATCCGCGGGCGAAATCAGCGCGAGCGGAGCGGCGGCCTGGCTCTCGGAGGCGCCGACGAAGTAGCGCAAGAAGGGCAGGGCGAATCCCGACAGCCCGCCGCTGTGCACAATCCCCGACCCGACGCCGACAGCCGACAGATCGGAATCGCCCTCTTTGTCATCGCTGACCTCGATGCGCAGCAGAATCAGGTACGCGCCTTCGATGTTGCGCGGCAGGCGCGCCGGGTCAGGACCTTCGAGCGTATAGCGTCCGACGGGCGGCAGGAAAATGTTGAAGCGGCTCAGTTGAGTGTAGCGGCGCTGGCTACCGCGCTGCTCGAACGGCAGCGATCCCTCAGGCAGTAGATCGAAATCGCTCGGCAGTTCTTCGCCTGGCGCGACCACTTCCCAACGGCCTTTCAGCCGGCCCGTGCCGTTGTATTGGATGTTCGCCTTGATCTTCGGCGTGAGCGTCTGTGGTCGGACGAAAACTATCGGCAGATCTGGTTCAAAAAAAAGTTGCGCGTCGGTCAAAGCGAACGGCGTGCGAGCCCCGCCACTGGCCAAACGGCAAGTGACGTTGACGTACTCATCCGGCCCGCCGCCGAGGTTGGCGAAACGGCGGACATAGAAGAAACGCGATTCAGCGCCATCCGCCGCCGCCTGGTATGCCCGCCTGGCCACCGACGGCGGAATCGACATTACGTCGGTAAAGCCCAGATTCCCGCTCGATCGGGACAGGTTGAAACGCGTGGGCAGTGAGCCGAAGATCGTCGCCGGGTCGCATTTCAGCCCCAGGTCGGGCGCGGCGGGAATCAAATCTCCGCACCAGGTCGCCTCAGCCGGGCGCAATGATCCAGGTACCTGGCCGAAAGTGAGAAAGACCGTCGTCCCGGTGTTCGGATTGACGTTGACGCCGGTGGGATTGACTTTGACGTTCTGCGCCCGGACGACGCCGGCGGCCGTCATACAAATGGCGATAGCGATGAGCATACGTTTCATTGTCGCTCCTCTGAAAATGGCGCGCCCGCGTCCTCGCGGGCAGGCTTCACCGCAAGACCTGCCCGCGAGGACGCGGG
>DATCXQ010000328.1:0-14864 GCA_036565725.1 Blastocatellia bacterium | reverse complement strand
GCTGCTGCCGTTCTTTGAGCGCTTCAAGAACAAGCTGTTTTTCTTCGCTTACTATGAAGCTCAACCACAACCCAGCGCTTCGACATTTCAACAAGGCGTCCTGACTGCGGCCGCGCAGCAGGGCAACTTTACCTATCTCGGTACCGACGGGGTTAAGCGGACGGTGAATTTGCTGGACGTAGCGCGCGCTGCGGAGCACACCAGTACTATTGATCCGACAATCGCGGGCATATTGAGCAAGATAAACGCTTCGCAAGCGGGGGCCTCCGGCTTTGCGCCGATTTCGGGCATCCCTTCCGAATTCATGGTGAACATGCAATGGACTCAGGCTCTCAATACCATGCAGTCATTCCCGACTGCGCGCCTGGATTACCAGATCACCCCGACGGTCGCCTGGCATGGCACCTGGAATTTGCGGAGTAGCGATTTCACCAGCGGCACTGCGGTCTACCCCAACAGTCCGTTCAATTTCGTCGGGCCCGATGGCGGCAATATTCACTCCTCGGCCACGCCCTACGTGGCGACCACTTCGGTGGATTGGACGATTAAGCCAAACATGATCAACAACGTGACCTTCGGCGTCCAAGGCAACGGCGAGTATTTCTTTATTGACGCCGACCCGAAACGCTTTGCCGAACAGGGCAACCGCATTATCAATACGCCATTGATCGAGGCCTATATTCCGAACGTTGCGACGGACGTGCGCAATAACCCCGTCTACCAGTTCACTGACAACCTGAACTGGATCAAAGGACGGCACACGTTGACGATGGGAGGAACCTTTCTGCACACCTCTTTCTATTCACACTCCTGGGCCACCGCCGGCGTGCCGCAATACAACTTAGGAGTAGTGGCGAACGATCCGATGAACACCATTCTGCGGAATGCGCTGACGAACATCAACACCACCGGCAACGATATCAACAATGCGCTCGCTCTCTATTCGCTGCTGACGGGGCGGGTCACGAGCGTTTCAGTGTCCACGAATGCGGATGAGAAAACGAAGACATACGCCCCATTTACCGAAAGCATGCAACGCTATGCGTTCACTACTTTCGGCTTGTACGCGCAGGACAGCTTCCGCATTCGTCCGGACCTGACGCTGAACTTCGGGCTGCGCTGGCAATTCGACGGCGACATCCACAGCGGTAATGAACTGCTCTCGCAACCGAGCGGGGCGAACTTCTTCGGGCCGTCTACAGGGCTGTTCCAGCCGGGTGTGCTCAGCGGCAACCAGAACCCGATGTTCGACCTGGTGGTCCATCCTTACAAACGGGATTACGTGAACCCGGCGCCTAATTTTGGCTTCGCGTGGAATCCTTCTAGCGAGCGCGCCGGCTTTTTAGGCAAGTTGCTCGGGGATCGCAAGACGGTCATTCGCGGCGCTTACTCGATCACCTTCTACAACGAGGGGCTGAATTCGATTTCCAACTCGCTGTCAGGAGGCCAGGGCTTCCGGCAAAATGGGACAGCGACCAACGGGGTGAATTTCGCGGCGGGGGCGCTTGAGCTTAGCGATCCGGCGCCGACAATACCGGTCTTTCCGGCTACGTTCGGTTTTCCGATCCCGCAGAACTCTTTCTCGGCCCCAGTGGCTGGCAACAACATCAATCCAAATCTGGTGTCGCCGTATGTGCAAAACTGGAGCTTAGGGATTCAGCGCCAGCTCACGAAGGACATCACCCTTGAAGTGCGATATGTGGGGAACAAATCCACGCACCTGTGGCACCGCCAAAACATACAGGAGACCAACATCTTTGAGAACGGTTTCCTGAATGAATTCAATCAGGCGAAGAAGAACCTCGACATCAATATCGCCAACGGGCGGGGGCAGACCTTCATCAACAACAATCTGCCCGGTCAGGCGGCGCTTCCCATTTTTCAGGCGGCTTTCGGGGCGCTGGGCAATCAGTCACCGCTTTCCGCCGGTCAAGGATTCGGGAACGCAACCTTCATTCAGAATCTGAACCAGGGCACGGCAGGCACGCTGGCCAATACGCTGGCCACTTCCGCCGCGAATCTGTGCAGGATGGTGGGCAACAAACTCTCGCGTTGCGTCACCGCCGGGTTCAACGTGCCCGGCTCATATCCGATCAACTTCTTCCAACCCAATCCGTACCTGAGCTCCCTGACCTATCAGGATTCGAATGGCGACAACAACTACAACGGCTTGCAGATCGATGTGAAGCAGCGATACAGCTATGGTTTGAACCTTGGCGCCAACTATGTCTGGAGTCATGCGCTCGGCAACCTGCTGAACGAAACGGATCAGGCCTCCGGATACACCTGGTACACCTTACGCGATGCCCGGCTCAACTATGGGCCGTCCCCCTTCGACCGGCGGCACGTATTCAACGCCTATTGGACTTATGATCTGCCGTTCGGTAAAGGGCGGAGATTCCTGTCGAGCGGCGGACTGCTGGATCGGCTCGTCGGGGGCTGGACGCTCGGCGGACGCGAAACCATCGCTTCCGGCCATCCGCTCCTCCTCAACGGCGGACGTAACACGGTCAGCAATCTCACGCAATCAGGCGTGGTCTTTGGGAACAATTTTACTCCCGAGCAGTTGCAAAAGGCATTGAGTCAGGTGGCGGGCGGCTTCACAGCCACTGCGCTTATCTCCAATGTGGCGAACATTTCGACGATTACCACCTCCGGCACAACCAAGACCAGTCAGGTCAATGCAGCGCTTTACGCTCCGGCATCTACGCCGGGCCAGTTCGGCGCTTTCGTCTACCTGCGTAACAACAACCTTTACATTCTGGACATGAGCGTTAACAAGGAAGTCCGACTGACGGAGCGGTTGCGAATGACTTTCCGAGTGGTAGCGCTGAACTTCCTGAATCATCCGTTCTTCGACATAGCGAATTCCAGCCCGACCTCGACCGCGTTCGGCCAGATCACCGGGGCCAGCGGCACGCGCACGATTCAGTTCCGTGGCAGCATTGAGTGGTAACGGGCGGCCCGGCGCATTGTTTCGATTTCGTCCTGGAGGGACGCTGGATATTAGCCGGTGGAGAAACCACCGGGATCGCTCATCACGGCCTTGAAAGGGCGGCAGACGAAACACGATCTGTCGCCCCTCAGGGCCGGGAGTATTATTGGCCGCGATTCCCTGTGGTTCTACAACCGGCTAATATCGGCAGCGCCTCCGGCGCAAAACTTGTGACTAAAACATTACCGCTAGCAGCGAGGAGATTTTTGATGCGAAGACATTCAGGGCTTCTGCTGGCGTCGCTCGTCGCGCTCAGCGCAAGCCTGTTCGCTCAACCAATCTTCACCGACATCTTCCCGCCCGAAGAGTTCGCCGGGCGCCGGGCCAAGGTGATGGCGCAGATCGGCGACGGCGTGGCCGTCCTGCAAGGCGCGACCGAACGCCCTGGTGAACAGCCGCTGCGCCAGAACAATCAATTCTTCTACCTGACCGGCGTAATCGAGCCGCGGGCGATTCTGGTGATCGATGGAAAGGCCAAGCGCTCGACTCTCTATCTTTACGGGGGGGCGGAGCGGCGCGAGCGCATGTTCGGCTCGGCGATGGTTCCCGGCGACGCGGCAGGCGCCGCAACGGGGATCGAAGCCGTACGCACGCGCGACGAGTTCGCCAAAGCGGTTGAAGCGTTCGCCCGCGAAGGGCGCGCATTCTACACGCCATTTCGCCCTGAAGTTCTGGGCAGCGCGTCGGCGAGCGATGCGGCGGCCTCGGCGAGAGCGACCAAAGACGATCCCTGGGACGGTCGCCCATCGCGCGAAGAGGCTTTCATTCAAAAGCTCAGGGCGCTCGCGTCTCAGGTCAAAGTGCAAAATCTCGATCCGATACTCGACGCCATGCGCGCTTTCAAAAGTCCGCGCGAAATCGCCGTCATCCGCGAAGCCACGCGCATAACCGGGCTCGCCATTATGGAGGCTATGCGCGAGGCGCGACCGGGACTTTACGAATACGAGCTACAGGCGCCCGCCGAGTTCGTCTTCAAAAAAAACGGCTCGCAGGGCGCGGCCTATTTCGCGCTGATCGCGACGGGCCGGAACACACTCTATTCTCACTACCACAAAAACACGGCAAAATTGCAGGACGGCGATCTCGTGCAATTCGACTACGCGCCCGATTACAAGTACTACGTCTCCGACGTGACTCGCGTTTTTCCGGCCAACGGCAGGTTCACGCCGCGGCAGCGCGAGTTTTACACGGTCTACCTGCGGCTCTATCAATCACTGATGACTTCGATCAAAGTCCACGCCAGGCCAGGAGACATCATCAAGGAGGCTGTTGCGAAAATGGACGCGGTCATGGCCAATTTCAAATTCGCCGACCCGAAGATCAAAGAGGCCGCGACCCGCTTTGTCGAACGTTATCGCGCGAGCAAAGCCAACAGCCTCGGCCACACGATCGGCCTGGAAGTTCACGACGTGCGAGCGCCGACCGATACGCTCGAACCGGGGCAGATCTTCACGATCGAACCGGCGATGACAATTCCGGATGAGCATATAGGCATCAGGCTAGAGGACGTGATCCTGATTACTGAAACCGGTTACGAGAATCTGTCGGCGTTTGTCCCAATCGAGATCGTGGAGATTGAAAAGTTGATGGCTGAACCGGGATTGAGCGATAAACAAATTAAGCAAGCTATGCAAAGGTAGAAATCTAACGAGAGACATTGAAATGAGTAAGAGGAAGGTGGAAGCAAGAAGGGCAAAAAAGGGAAAAAGGAATTTTTTGCTCCTTCTTGCCCTTTTTGCTTTATTTGCTTCCCCGCCACTTCTCCCCCAGCGGGGCGCCAATCAATCGCCCGAGTTCTCTACAACGCGGCAGAATCCCGCAGCGTCCGTCACGCCGCCTGTGATGAAAAGCCCGCCTGGCGCGGCGGCGGTCGAACAGAGGTCGCAAGGCTCTCTGCCGGGCGCCGCGCTCGTAGCGAGCTTCGACGGACTCGGCGTCGGGTTCGAAGGTCCACAGGGCGCAGCCGCGTTGCGCAACCCGTCCGACAACAGTCTCGCGGTCGGGCCGGACCACGTTATGCAAACCGTCAATACGCGGATGGCGATCTTCACTAAGAAGGGCAAACGCTTCGAATCGACGGGCAAGGTTCTCTACGGCCCCGCGCCGACCAACACGGTTTTCAAAGGCTTCGGCGGCGCGTGCGAGGCCACGAACAACGGCGACGCCGTCGTGCGTTATGACCAGCTCGCCGATCGCTGGCTGATCGTGATGCCGATCTTCCGGCGCGGGGCCGCGCGCCCGGATCAACCGCAACCAGGGCGTTCGGGCGATCCCGCTCAATTGAGCGCGCCAGGTCAGGCAGGTCAGCCCGGCGCGGCGGTTCCGCTATTTGTCCCGCCGCCGAGTCCCTCAGCTCAAGGCCAACAACCGCCGCGCGGTCAGCGCGGACAACAACCAGGCCCTCAAGGCCCGTACTCGATGTGCTATGCGATCAGCGCAGGCCCCGACCCGTTCGGCCCTTACTATCGCTACGAATTTTTGAGGCCGCTTTTCCCCGATTATCCGCGCCCGGCGATCTGGCCCGACGGCTACTACGTCCCGACCAGCACGGGCGATGACGTGATCCAGAAACATGCATGCGTCGTGGAGCGGGCTAAGATGCTCAAGGGCGAGCCGGCGCGCGAGCAATGCGTCATCATTGACGGGGCGCCTTTCCTGAACAACGCGGACATTGACGGAAAAGGTCTTCCGCCGCCGGGCGCGCCGAACGTTATGATGGCCGCGGGCGGGACGCAGTTGAAGAACGTCCTCGAGGACGACGGAATCTTCGCTTGGAAGTTCCACGTTGATTGGGAGAATCCGGCCAACACAAAAATCATCGGGCCGGAGAAGATCGCCGTGGCCCCGTATCATTACCTGTGCGGCGGACAACTCACGAACTGCGTGCCGCAGCCGGGCGCGGATCGGCGTCTCGACGCGCAGGGCGACAAGATCATGGCGCGGCTGATTTATCGCAAAATCGGAGCGCGCGAATCGCTGGTCGCAGTCCACTCGGTCAACACTTCGGCCGGCGGCGGCGGAGTGCGCTGGTACGAGTTTCAGATCGACAAAAACCGCAGCGTCCGCCTGCGACAACAGGGCACGTACGCGCCAGACGGTTTTTACCGCTGGATGGCCAGCCCTGCTATAGACAGGTTCGGAAATATCGGCATCGGCTACTCCTTCGGCGGGACGCCGAATTTCGCAGGCCAGCGCTTCGCCGCGCGCCGCTCGGGCGACCCACTCGGCAAGTTGACGCTGCGCGAGACCGTATTGGTTGAAGGCGAGGCCGCGCAGAACGCCATGCGCTGGGAAGACTATACGCAAACCGCCATTGATCCGAGCGACGATTGCACGATCTGGTACGTCGGCGATTACATCAAGAAAGGCGAGACAAACTATTCATCCCGCATCGGCGCCTTTCGGCTGCCTGGATGCCGAGGCGGACGTTGATAGTGATATTTGTAATATGTCAGGCGCCATGACCTTGCGCCTTTTTCAGCCTGCGGAGCAGGCGTCAGAGTCTAGCCTGGGGTGGAGCGCGGTAGCGCGAAACCCCAGGTATTATGCAAGTAGATCACATGAGCCCGCGAACGCGGGCGACAGCGAATGAGGTTACGCCGATAACAGTGAATTAGCGAACAACAGAGCCGAGAACTGCCGCCCGCTTCGCGGGCTAGATGTGATTCATTACTCCAATCCCTGGGGCTCCGCTAAAGCGCTCCGCCCCAGGCTTTATGCCGCCGCCCGCATCCGCGGGCTACGAATGCGTCAAGTGACTATCCAATACTCATTCTTCTATGAACGAAAAGCTATCTCGTCGAAAGGCGTTAAAGGGCATCGGTTCCGCGGGCGTCGTCGCGTTGATCGATGCGCGATCGTTGAATGCGCAGGAGGCCGCGATTCGCATTGCGGGACAGCCTGTGGAGATCGCCGTCTCACAAGTGAGCGCGGTGACCGTGCGATTGAGCGTCACGCCAATCGTCGACGGCCGTCCGCAGCCGCTCCCGCACGACGGCTCGTTGACGCGGCGGACGTGGTCGCCTCCGGCCGCTAAGATCACAAGCCTGACGCGAGCGCGGCAAGTGCGCTGCGGCGATCTGGTTGTGAAGCTCACGCTCGACCCTCTGACCATTAGCGTCGAGACCGAAGACGGGCGGCTGGTTCAACAGCTTCGTCCGGATCAGCAAACAGGCGCGCTCAACTTCATGCTCGATGACAAACCGGCGCTCGGCTTCGGCGAAGGCGGGCCGCAATTCGACCGGCGCGGCTCGACATACAACAATCGAAACGGACAGGGCGGCTACCGTTTGCGCACTCACGGCGGGCGGGTTCCCATTCAATGGCTGATCGGGACGAGCGGCTGGGCGATGTTCATTCATCACCCGCTAGGCGCTTTCGATCTCACGGGCAAGGAAGGCCGACTGACGCCGAGAGGCGCAGACACGCCGGCCAGCAGCGTGGCGGGCGCGCTGGAAGGGAGTCCGGCGCTGCCGTTGGACGTTTTCGTCGTGGGCGCGCGCGAGCCGGCGCGGATAATGGCCGAATACGCGCGACTCACCGGCAATCCGGAGATGCCGCCGCTGTGGTCACTAGGTTATTTGCAATCGCACCGAACATTGGACGGCCACGAAGAGGTCGAAAGGGTCGCGCGGACCTTCCGGGAAAAGAAGCTGCCTTGCGACGCGCTGATCTATCTCGGCACTGACTTCACGCCTTCGGGCTGGAACACTCACAACGGAGAGTTCACCTGGCATCCGAAGAATTTCCCCGACCCGAAGAAGATCATCGGCGAATTGCACGATCAACATTTTAAAGTGGTGCTACACACTGTGATTGAAGGGCGGCGGCTCGCGGGCGCGGTCAACGAACCATGTACGGCGGCGGCCCTGCCGAGCGGGCGAACGCCAGACGGCAAATGGCCGGACAATCGACAAGTCAGCTGTTATTGGCCTGTTCACAAGTCTCTTTATGACGTCGGCATCGATGGCTGGTGGCCGGATCAGGGCGACGGCCTGGACGCGCAGTCGCGGCTGGCTCGCATTCGCATGTACTTCGAAGGCTCGCAGCAGTTCCGTCCGAACGAGCGTGTCTTCGCGCTTCACCGCAACGGCCAGGCCGGGATGCAGCGTTACGCCGCGTTCCTCTGGTCGGGCGACGTCTATACGACCTGGGAGACGTTGAAGACGCATGTGCCGGTGGCGATCAACACGGGGTTGACGGGAATTCCATACTGGGGCACCGACATCGGAGGTTTCGTGCCGACCAAAGAGTACACGGGCGAATTGCACGTCCGCTGGTTTCAATTCGGCGCATTCTGTCCGCTCTTTCGCGCGCACGGGCGGACGTGGCATTTGCGACTGCCCTGGGGATGGAATACAGGCGAATTGGGGCACAATGAAATCGCCAACTACACAGGCGGCGCGGCCAACCCCGATCCGAGCGAACTGCGCAACCCCGACGTGGAGCCTATCTGCCACAAGTATCTGGAACTGCGCTACAGGTTGATGCCCTATCTTTACAGCGCCGTCCGCGAAACTCACGAGACCGGGCTGCCGATTATGCGCGCCTTGTGGCTGCATTATCCCGACGACGCGGCGGCCGTTGCGCGCGGCGATCAGTATTTATGGGGGCGCGACATTCTGGTCGCGCCGGTGGTCGAAAAGGGCGCGGCCGAGCGACGGCTCTATTTGCCGCGCGCCCATTGGTACGATTTCTGGACCGAGGAGAAGATCGAAGGCGGGCGCGAAGTGAGCAAGGCCGTCGATCTGTCGACAATGCCTTTATACGTTCGCGCCGGCTCAATCATTCCGATGGGGCCGGTGAAACAATACACCGCCGAAAAGGTTGACGGGCCGCTGACGCTGCTGATCTACCCCGGCGCGGACGCGGCCTCCACGCTCTACGAAGACGACGGCGCCACATTCAATTATCGCCGCGGAGAGTTCATGCGGATAGAAATGATCTGGAATGACAGCCGCCGCTCGCTGACATTGCGATTGGCAAAAGGCTCACGGACGCTGCCCCCGCTCAAGCGCAATATCGAAGTCCGGGTCGTGGGCGAGAAGGCGTCCCGCGCCGTCGCGTTTGAGGGGCGGCCCGTCGAGGTTCGTTTTTAGACGCGAACCGCAGCGTATTTCATGTGGATGAATAGCCACAGAGCACACCGCAGCACACCGCAGGACCTAATGATTTCTCTGTGTTCTCTGTGATCTCTGTGGCTAACAGTCTTCATACATTTGAAAACGGGTATGAGGAGACGACGATGAGACGTTTTATGACTGTTACGGCAATGCTGGCGGCGGCGGCGGTCGCCGCGCAGACGCCGACGAAGGAACAGGAGAAGCCTTTCATTCAGGATTACATCAAAGCCGTCGTCGGCGCGCCGCCCGCGTCGCTCGGCGTCGATCCCTTCTACAGGAAATACGCCGACGCGCTGGGCATCGCGATCCTCAGTTCGGAGAAAGTTCCCGACGCGGCGCTGCTGGTGGCGCGCGACATCGCGATCCACATGCTGATCAAACGTCCGGACCTCCGCGCGGAGATGGTCAAAAAGAAGATGCGCGTCGGAGTCATGGCGCAATCGGAATCAACGACCGACATCCCAGAACACAGAGACAGAAAGCGACCGGGGCGCGACGATCCTCGCCTGACCCCGCAGGAAAAAGCCAATTACGACAAGCCCGGCGGCATCGCCGGCATGACCGATAAGGAGTATTGGGACCGCCGAGCCCGCGGCCTCGGCGGCAATCCGACGACCTGCGCTGAAGAGAACCTGCTCGGATATCCGGGCACGCGCTATTTCGGCGAGAACATCTTCGTTCACGAGTTTTCACACGCGATTATGGGCGTCGCCATCCGCACGGCCGACCCCGCGCTCTACGCGGAGATTCACGCAGCGTACAAGGATGCGATGGCGAAGGGCCTTTGGAAGAATCATTACGCCTCGACCAACGCCAACGAATATTGGGCTGAAGGCGCGCAGACCTGGTTCTGGTCGAACTATGAATACATGGACGTCGAGACGCGCGTCCAAACGCCCGAAGATTTGCAACGCTACGATCCGAAATTGTACGAACTGCTGAGCCGCGTCTACGCGGATCATCACATCCCTATGGATGTCTATTACGGCAAGAACATTCCACCGCCGCGGCGCCGCGGCGCGCGGTGACTACGTCCCTGGGTAACCCCAGGAATTTCCGCAGGAGTGAATATGAAACTCGGTAGAAAATGGTTCATCATCGGTATTGCGGCAGTGTGCTTTGGAGCTACCACGTCTATAGGTCAGCAAAAGCAATCCGCAATCCCAGAGTCCCAATCCGCAATCAAGAGGGATTATCCCGTCAAACCCGTGCCTTTCACCGCCGTCCATTTTAACGACGTCTTCTGGACGCCGCGCATAGAGATCAATCGGACGGTGACCATTCCCTTCGCCTTCGAGAAGTGCGAGGAGACGAAGCGCGTCTATCATTTCGAGCGCGCCGCCGCGGCGCTCCGAGGCGACCCGCTCGAGGACAAGAGGCCGCCCGGCTACCCCTTCGACGACACCGATCCGTACAAGGTGCTCGAAGGCGCCTCGTATACGCTAAGCGTCCATCCCGACGCCAAACTGGAGACTTACCTCGACAGATTGATTGCGAAGATCGGCGCGGCCCAGGAGCCGGACGGCTATCTTTACACCACGCGCACGATCAATCCCGCCAGTCCACATGCGTGGGCCGGGCCTGAGCGCTGGGTGTTGGAGAAGGTAGACAGCCACGAGCTTTATAATCTGGGCCATCTCTACGAGGCCGCCGTGGCTCACCATCAGGCCACGGGGAAGCGCTCGCTTCTGGACATCGCGCTGAAGACTGCTGACCTTCTCACTCAGACCTTCGGCCCCGGCAAGAAGGCGATCTGGCCAGGCCACCAGATTACGGAGATGGGACTGGTCAAGCTTTACCGCGCAACCGGCGAGCAGCGGTATCTAGACCTCGCCAAGTTTATGCTCGACGCGCGCGGGCCGGACGGCGACAGAGGCGCGGGCCGTCAGTACAACCAGTCTCATAAGAAAGTGGTGGAGCAGACCGAGCCTGTCGGCCACGCCGTGCGCGCCACCTACATGTATTCCGGCATCGCCGACGTCGCGGCGCTCACCGGCGACGCGGCTTACATCAACGCTATCGACAGAATCTGGGAGAGCATGGTGGGGCGGAAGCTCTACATCACGGGCGGCATCGGCGCAAGCGCTTCTGGCGAGGCCTTCGGGCGCGATTACGAACTGCCCAACCTGAGCGCCTATAACGAGACCTGCGCCGCCATCGGCAATGACTACTGGAACCATCGCCTGTTCCTGCTGCATGCAGACGCGAAATACATAGACGTGATGGAGCGGACGCTTTACAACGGGCTGATCTCTGGCGTCTCGCTCGACGGCAAATCGTTCTTCTATCCCAACCCGCTGGAATCGAACGGCCGGCATCAACGCAGTCCATGGTTCGGCGTGGCCTGCTGCCCGGGCAACATCACTCGCTTTATGGCCTCCGTGCCTGGCTACGTCTACGCGCAGCAGGGCGACAGGCTCTACGTCAACCTTTTCGTCGGCAGCGCGTCCGAGATCGAGTTGGACAACGGCCGCAAAGTGAAACTGACGCAAGAGACGCGCTACCCCTGGGACGGCGCTGTCAAAATGACAGTGACCCCCGACAAGGCGGACGCCTTCGCGATCAACGTGCGCATCCCCGGCTGGGCGCGCAACGAGGCCGCGCCGGGCGATCTTTATCGATTTCTCGATCAGGTAGAAGAGCCGGTCATGCTCAAGGTCAATGGCAAACCCGTTTCGCTCAATGTCGAGAAGGGATACGTGAGTATCAGGCGGAAGTGGAAGAGGGGCGACGTGATCGCCTTGACGCTGCCGATGCCCGTGCGGCGCGTGGCGGCGAACGAGCAGGTCGCGGCGGATCGCGGGCGCGTGGCGCTGCAGCGCGGACCGATTGTTTATTGCGCCGAATGGCCGGACAATCCGGGCGGTCGCGTGCGCAACCTGCTGCTTCCAGACAGCGCGAAACTCGTCGCCGAATTCAGGCCCGGCCTGCTCAACGGCGTGACTGTCATAAAGTCCCGAAGCCTGGCCCTTAGCTTCGACGCCCAGGGCAACGTGCTAAAGAATGAACAGGACTTCACTGCGATCCCTTATTACGCCTGGGCCAACCGCGGTCGCGGCGAGATGATTGTCTGGATTCCCGATAATGAAACGAACGCCCGCCCGCTGCCGTTCCCGACCATCGCCACAACGAGCAAAGTCACCGTCTCGGGCCGGCAGAATCCACGCCTCGACCCGCGCCGGATTAACGACGGCGAGGAGCCTGGCTCGTCGAGCGACTCCAGCTCCTATTTTGATTGGTGGCCGGCGAAAGGCTCGACCGAATGGGTCGAGTACGTCTTCGATAAGCCGGCCACCGTCTCGCAGGTGGAAGTCTACTGGTTCGACGACACGGGGCGCGGCGAGGTGCGCGTGCCTCAATCCTGGCGCGTGCTCTACAAAGACGGCGATGAGTGGAAGCCTGTGGAAAACACCGGCCCGTATGGAGCTGAAAAAGACCGGTACAACAAAAACGCCTTCAGGCCAGTGACAACAACGGGGTTGCGCCTTGAAATCGTCATGCAGCCGAATTGGTCGGCGGGCTTGCATGAGTGGAAGGTAAAGTGACGACATCGGGTAATTAATTCCGAAGCCCGTCGAATAACAGTATCAATTTAAAACAAAATTGACCCGCCATTGATTGAATAGTAAACAAAATGGCGATTTATTTTTGCGAATGGAGATTATTTCTTTCGCTGCAAATAATTAAATAGCCGTGATTGGAAAGGCTTGCGGCGCGCAATGAAAGGCGTCCGGGGCCCTCGCAGATTTGCGGATTGCAAGTTGCATGATGAAAAGCCGGCAAGGAATGAACCTGCCTGATACAGTTTGACTTTGAATCATACGAGCGAAGACACCCAAGGGAGGATCGTTGAGATTTCTCAACAAAGGCGATGGCGATTTACCTATCGGTTAGACACAGGTCAGGTTGGATAAGGCACAGTTGTTGCGCTAAGCCGTCACCGCTCGCGTCTGAATTGTAGAAAATTGAGTCATCAATTGGACCGAAACCAGTGAAACCATCATTGAAACAATGCCAGGAATCTGGGAGGACTTAAGTTATGAAAAGCAGTAGAGTAATATTGAATCTGATGTTCGTCGCGATCGTGGCGCTGACTGTGACTGTCCCGACGATTGCGCAGGACTCGCAGGCCCAACCGTCGCGCGTTGCGGCCGGTAGAAAGCAGAAGATCAGCGGCGTCGTCATTAGCCGCGAGGCCGACAAAATGATCGTCCGCGACATCAACGGTTCTGATGTGGCCGTTACCGTGTCCGGCGCGACCAAGATCGCCGAGAAAAAGTCTAATCCGTTCCGCAGCGCCAAGAACTACCCGGTCACGGCGTTGCTGCGCGGGTTGGAGGTCGAGGTCGAGGGACGTGGCGACAGCTCAGGAGTGTTGGTCGCCGAGAAGGTCAAGTTCACCAACGACGATTTCGGCGTGGCGCGTTCGCTCGATTCGCGCGTCGCCCCTGTCGAAACGCGTGTGACCAGCACCGAAGGGCGCATGGATGGGGCTGAGAACCGGTTGACCGCCGCCGAGCAGAACGCTCAGCGCCTGTCGGGCCAGCTCGAAGAATTGGCCGCCGTCGCCAACACGGCGCGTGGTGGGGCCAAGGCCGCTCAGGAGACCGCCGATCAAGCGCTCGCCGCTGCCAAGACCAACAGCGCCGATATCCAGGCCACCAACGATCGCATCAACCAGATTGACAACTACGAAGCTCGCCAGAACATCGCCGTGAACTTCAAGGTCAACAGCGCCGTGCTTTCGACTGAAGCCAAAGCTGCTCTCGACGAAATCGCCACGCAGGCCAAGAACGAAAAGGGTTACCTCATTCAGGTGACCGGATTTGCGTCGGCCGACGGAACCGAGGCGAGGAATCGCGCGCTCAGCGAGCGCCGCGCCGATGCCGTGAGACGGTACCTTGCCGAGAATCACGACATCCCGCTGCACCGGATGATCAACCCGTTCGGGTTCGGCGAGCTTAAGCCAGTGGCCGACAACGAAACGCGCGAAGGCCGCAAACAGAACCGTCGCGTCGAAGTGGCGATTCTGGTCAACAAAGGGCTGACGGCGTCGGCTCCGGCTCAAAGCAGCCGCAATTAAGGCGTTGGCTTAAATCAGGACAACCCATAGTGAGACAGACTTTAGTCTTTCCCACTCAGAAATTAAGGCGCGAAAGTCGGCCGGGCGAACCCGGTTACTTTCGCGCCTTAATGCTTAGATCGGTAAGCAAATGCGTGTAGTGTGTGGGGCGATTTGTTTAATCGCCCTGTTTGGTGGCTTCGTCTGATCAGGAAAAGAGCGCGAGTAAACAACTCGCGCCACAGTCCCCTACACGCATTTGCTTACGGCCGCATAACCCCGCAAGCGCAATCTTCATCACAATTTGTCGCATAAATCGCCTGCGAATCAGGTTTTAGCGTTATTGCGCAACCGGGGCTTCGCGGCCCCGCGCGGTCACGCGCTCGACTCCGGCGATCTTTCCGTCAACGACCAGCAGCGCGTGATCGAAATTGTTAACCGTGGGGCAGACGTGGCGCGGAACGAGATAAAGATAATCACCCACGGCCGGCAGCTCGGCGTCGGGCGCCGCGTCAATCGGCAGGTGTTCTTCGCTGGGCCTCTGCGGCTGCAAGTCCGGGCGCCCCAAAACCACACAGGTAGGGACGCCCGCGTCGGCGGATACTGATTTGTGCCCGGCGTCGCAGGTGATGCGGTTCGGCGCAGGGCGGCTGACGACCGTCGAAACCACCACCGCCGCCGGACG
>DATCXQ010000320.1:0-4126 GCA_036565725.1 Blastocatellia bacterium | reverse complement strand
CGCGCTGGGTTCGCTCGAATCCGATGGTCAACCGGCCCTAAGCAGTCCGTTCTCGAAAGACTGTTCTTTCGGGCGTGAACACGAAACTTGGAACTGCAAGCTCCATCTACAACGCGCTAGCGTTTAGATGGAGTAGTTGACCGGCTATTCCTCGCAACGTGGCGGTCTCAATATTTCGCATTTTTCCACTTGCCGCGCTGGTACCCGAAGTAAGCCGCATCAACCAGGGCGCGTTTGAGTTTCAAGACCTCTTCCGACGGCACCCTCGCCTCTATGCCGCGCATATGTTGTCCGACGAGAGTTTCAAGCGGAGTCTGTGCGATTATTTCGTCGAGCACCGGGCATTCGAGGACCTTCTTCTGTTGTCCTGCTTGAACGACTGCCATTGTCTGATCGTAGCATTTTTGTTGCGCGTCTATCAGAGATCCTAACGTGGCGTCTCTCCTTTCGCGCCTGGCCTGGATAGACGCGGCCAGATTGCTCGACTGTGCGTCCTGCGCCTGCCCCGTTGTCAACGGCGCCGGGATGACGGCGAGCATAGCGATAGCCGCGCCGACGATAGTTTTTGTGAGCTTGTTCATGACTTTTCCTCCATTGAGTCTGTTTAGTTTAGGAGCGTTTGTACAGTTGCCCTTTGGCGCTTCATACTCTCAACAATTACACCGAAAATGATAGGAATTTTCCACGTCTGTTCTTTAGCAGTTCATCACAATTTTGATTCTGATTACACTTTCCGGGGGGCATCTGCGGGGTCACGCAATCGCAAACCGCTCTAGGTCTGCCGAACTTCATGCAACCGCCGCTCTAGGAATCGGCGCTCGCTCTCGTTCGTAACCAGCGCCAGCGCCCGCCCGTAACTCTTAGCCGCCTCCGCCGAGGACCCGATGCGGCGCAGCAGGTCGGCGCGCGCGGCATGGAACAGGTGATAGCCGTCGAGGTCGCCAGCGAGCGCGTCAATCAGCGCGAGACCCGCTTGAGGTCCGTCAACCATCGCAACAGCCACGGCCCGGTTCAACGACACGATGGGTGAGGGGTCGAGGCGTTCGAGAATATCGTAGAGCCGGACGATCTGAGGCCAGTCCGTATCCTCGGCCCGCGCCGCCTGGCAATGCAGGGCCGCAATCGCCGCTTGCAGCGCGAAAGGGCCGGCGCCGCCTCGAAGCGCCTCCTCGACCAAAGGGAGCGCCTCGGCGATCTGCTCCCGATTCCATCGGCTGCGATCCTGTTCTTCGAGGAGGACCAGGTCACCGGCCTCGTCGAGTCGCGCGTCGCGCCGTGAATCGTGTAGCAGCATCAGGGCGAGTAGGGCCGTCGCTTCCGCCGGCGGTTGAGGCGCCGTCAGAATCCTCACCAGACGCCCGAGCCGGATGGCCTCCGCGCAGAGATCGGCCCTCACGAGCGACTCGCCACGGGTCGCCGCATAGCCCTCGTTGAATATGAGGTAGATCACCGTCAACACCGCGTCCAGCCGCGCGGGCATATCGTTTGTGTCAGGCACTGTATAAGGAATGCCGGCGTCGCGAATCTTGCGTTTCGCGCGCACGAGCCGTTGCGCCATTGTCGTGACGGGGACGAGAAACGCGCGCGCGATCTCGTCCGTTTCGAGGCCGCCCAGCATCCGGAGAGTCAGCGCAACCTGGGCATCCGGCGCAAGCGCCGGGTGGCAACAAGTGAAGATCAGCCGAAGGCGGTCGTCAGGGATTTCGCTCGTGTCATAATTCGGCTCCTCGACGGTTTGGATAAGTCCGGCGGCGACCTGCGATTCGAGTTTTTCCTCGAACCGCGTCCGGCGCCGGATGCGGTCAATGGCTTTATGGCGGGCCGTTTGGATGATCCAGGCGCGTGGAAACTCGGGGACGCCTGCGAGGGGCCACTGCTCAACGGCGGCCGCAAAAGCCTCTTGCGCCGATTCTTCGGCCATGTCGAAGTCGCCGAAGAATCGGATCAGAGTGGCGACGATCCGGCCCCAATCGGAGCGGTAAACCGAGTCAATGGCGGTAGTTGTGTCCGGAAGCATGCCCTAATTATACATTCACAAAAAAAATCTGGCGGAGTGTCGATTCAGGTCTTCGCCGTTCGATTAACCGATGGAGGACGACAAATGAGATATATGTTGCTGATTTACCTTGACGAGCAATCCGTGAGCGAGACAGAGCGGGAGCATTGTTATGTGGAGTCCGCGCAATTCGCGAATCAACTCAATTCGAGCGGGCATTATCTGGCCGCCGCCCCGCTGCATCCGATCTCGACGGCGACCAGCGTCCGGGTGCGCGAGGGCAAACGGCTCGTGACCGACGGCCCGTTCGCCGAGACGCGCGAACACCTCGGCGGCTACTTTCTGGTCAACGCCAAGGACCTCGACGAGGCGATAGGCATCGCGGCCAAGATCCCGGGCGCGCGCCTGGGCACGGTCGAAATCCGCCCCGTGATGGAGATCGCGGGACTGCCGACACAATCGTAGAACTCTAGATTCCAAAAAGAGATTTCAGCCACGAATGAACACGAATGGACACGAATAGCGGCAGGGGAGGGAAAACAAATGGATCATTGTGATCAAAAAGCGATTCGTGTCCATTCGTGTCCATTCGTGGCTGAATCTCTTTTTGAAATGCCATTGAAAAAAGGGGAATAGATATGTCACTTGAGAACAAGCAGGTTGTATCGAGGGAGGAATGGATCGAGGCGCGTCGAGCATTCCTGGCGAAAGAAAAGGAGTTCACGCGGCGGCGCGATGAACTCAGCCGCCAACGGCGCGAGCTGCCGTGGGTGAAGGTTGAGAAGGAGTATGTCTTCGACGCGCCGGAAGGCAAGGTCACGCTAGTCGAACTGTTCGACGGACGCAGTCAACTCTTCATCAAGCACTTCATGATGGGGCCAGGCCAGGTCACGCAATGCGTGGGCTGCTCCTTGGAAGTCGACCATCTCGATGGCGTGCTCGCGCACCTGCATAACCATGACGTTTCCTACGCCGTCGTGGCGCGGGCGCGAATCGATGAGATCGAGGCCGTCCGCAAGCGGATGGGCTGGCGCTTCCACTGGGTCTCGTCCTACAACTCGGATTTCAACTACGACTTCAACGTCTCCTTCACGCCAGAACAGATCGCGGCGGGCCGCGCATTCTACAACTACGAATACACGAATCGCGCGCTGGAGGACCTCTCCGGCGACAGCATCTTCTTCAAGGACGACGCCGGTCAGATCTTCCACACCTATTCGACATTTGGCCGCGGCGGCGAGGAGTTCCTGGGGATATACAGGTATCTCGACGTGACGCCGAAAGGGCGCGATGAGCAAGGCCCGTACCGCAGCCTCGCCGACTGGGTTCGACCTAGGAACAGGTACGATGAGGGCGGTATTGTAGAAGCCAACGGTCGCTACCATCAGTCGAGCTGCGCTTGCGCGGCCCACCTCAAGTCGGAGGAGGGCCGTTCGTGAGCGCTCATCGTTGCTGCGAAGTCGCCGCGAATGGATCAGGCCGAAAGACGATCGCAGGGCGGACAGCGAGCGGTCGCCAGAAGGCTTTTACCTTTGTACGGCGATGTCTCGACATCGCGGGGTGGGTAGTTCCAGGCGCCGTCCTGGCGCTCTTGCCCAAATGCCCCGCGTGTTTGGCGGCCTATGTCGTGATTGTGACCGGGATCGGACTTTCGGCGTCAACTGCGACATATTTGCGGACATTATTGGTAATCCTGAGCGTGGGGTCACTCGCATATCTGGCGACCAGGCTGGCGTGGCGTTTTCGCCGTCGCGTCGCCGCGCACTGAAACCTCAAAAGGAGAAAACCATTGATTCGTTTTTTTGCCACGACGCGGTAAAAAATTGAAATTTTGGCAAGAGAGAGAGAGAATGCCTGTCAAACGGGAACAATGGAACAGATGAAAGGTCAGATTGGATGATCTGGATTTTTCAGGGCAAGTCGGGGAAGCAGACGGATTCACGCTCGAATGTCCTGATTTTGCCGGCGAACCCTTTCGGCAGGCTTCTCGTCTGTTCCGTTGTTCCCGTCAGCTTTTAAATTGAATTGTCATACCGGTTTTCAAATGTAGGAAGACCATTAGTCACAGAGGTCACAGAGAACACAGAGAAATCATTATGTCCTCTGTGTTCTCTGTGACCTCTGTGGCTA
>DATCXQ010000317.1:0-18493 GCA_036565725.1 Blastocatellia bacterium | reverse complement strand
GGGCGCGCCGGCGGCCACAATCTCGCCTCCCGACAATAGCAACAACCGGTCACAGAATCGTGAAGCCAGGGTCAGGTCGTGAATCGCCGCCAGCGCCGCGCCACCGGCGCGAGTGAATCCGCGAACGAGTTCGAGCGCTTCAAACTGATGCGCCAGGTCGAGATTTGCGGTCGGCTCGTCCAGCAAAATAACTAGTGTCTCTTGCGCCAGCGCGCGGGCGAGATGGACGCGCTGCCTCTCGCCACCCGAAAGCTCCGTTACCGGCCGTTCGGCCAATTCTGTTGTCCCCGTTTCACGCATCGCTCTGGCGATGGCCTCCTTATCGGAGGCGCCTTCAGGTTTGAAGCGCCCCAGATAAGGCGTGCGCCCCATCGCCACGATGTCGCGCGAAGTGAAGGCGAAATCCACGCGCGTATCCTGATGGACCATTGTGGCTCGCCTGGCGATCTCTTGCCGGTCGAGAGTCCAGAGCGAGTCGCCGCACAGTCGAGCCTCCCCCGAAGCCTTGAGCAATCCGAGCAGCGCGCGTAACAAGGTCGTTTTGCCGCTCCCGTTCGCGCCGATCAGACCGACGAATTCACCCGCCTCGACGGCCAGCGAGACTTTTTTCAGTACCGGCCGGCCGTCGTAAGCGAACGAGATGTTTTGCGCTGTCAACAAAGCGCCCATCAACTATTGCCTCACAGATCAGAAACGAAGCCCCATGCCACCGGTGAAAACCGCGCCCGGCGCGCGGAAACCGCTTTCGAAGTATTCCCGGTCGAAAATATTCTCCACCTTCCCGTAAAACCTCATACTGACACGGTCGCTCATCGGCACGGTGTAGCTCGCTCCCAGATCGGCTTTGACCGGGCCGTCGAACTTGTAGGCGCGGCTCGAAAAAGGAAAGAAGTAGCTGCCGTAGGCGAACATGTCGAAGACCACATCCAACCTCCGCGTGATCTGCTGTGCGGCAAACAACGTGAAGGTACGGCGTGGCTGCGCGAAGGTTCGTAGAAATCTTGGAACAGAAGACGGGATGCGGTTGACGGCGTTGGTGAAGGTGTACGACGCGCTCAGGTCGAGCGTGCGATACGGCTTCGTATTCGCAGCCAGTTCCACCCCGCGCGCCAGCCCGCCGCCCGTGTTGCGGTACCCTCCGAAGCGGCCGAACGGATCGGTCGCCGGAGTGATTAGCCCGGTCGAATCGAAGACGATCACATCCTGCAATCGCGTATAAAAGTAAGTAGCGCTCAGTTGTACGCGATCACCGGCGAGTTTTTGATCGATTCCACCATCGACCGCGATCGAACGTTCGGGGGTGAGGCGAGGGTCGCCCAAGGGCGAGAAGACGCCGTTGAAAAAAGTTGAACCGAACCGCTCGAAGATCGCAGGCGCGCGATAGCCGCTGCCGACGTGCGCGCGCAATTTCGTGCGGGTCGCGCTGAAGAAATACGAGACTGAGCCATCTCCGGTATAGGCCGTCTTGGGTAATTCGTATCGCAGTCCGGAATAAAGCGATGTCCCTCCGAAGAATTCGGGCTGCGTCAAATAGAATGATTGGGCGCGAAAAGCCACCGAAATCTGGAAGCGATTTTCCAGCGCGCGGAACTGATCCTGAATGAAAAATGTGTTGCTCCGCTGTCTGACGTTCGTGCCTGAATTGGCGCGCAACGCGGCGCCAGGGTTTTCGTCGAAGGTCCCTCCTATAAAGCGCTCCCGCTCGAATTCGTACCCGACAGCCATCAGGTTGTGTGAGCCAAACCTCGCGTCAGCTTGAAGATTAATGGTGTCGATGCGCCCGTCAGAAGTACTGAAGCTATTGAATAATGGCTCGAAGCGAACTCCGCCCGGTCCGTCGCCGAATCGCCGGTGGGTGTGGACTCTTTGATAGCTGGCGCGATACCCGAACGCGTCATTGATCCGCTGGTTGAAGATCGCGGCGATGGTCATGTAATTCGAGTCGCGGCGGGCATCGGGGTCGCGCAGATTTGGAATATAGTTTGCGCCGCCTCGATCGGTTACGGCCAATCGATTCTCGATTCTTTGCTGTTGATCCAGAGGGATGGCAACCGCGTCGATCACGCCGCCCGCCGGCGGTGGAACGAACCCTGGCAGGAATCTTGCGATATCCGTCGCGCTTGTGGCGGTGAACGGACTATCCGTCAAAGCCAGGTAAGCGGTGTTCCCAAACGACCGCGCGCTGAGAGAGACGTTAGGCGTGAAATTGTATTTCGCGAATCCTTGTCCGCTGAAATTTCGCGTCGGCGTGTGATTGACTCCGTCTGTGACATTGAGCGACGCTAGGCCGCCGCTGTAAATGAAACGGTTTGAGTCGAAGCCTCCGGCGAGTTGGGCTCGCCCGCGATAAAGCCCCAATTGCCCGCCTTCGAGTTGAAATTGCCCGCGCATCGGTCCTCCGCCCTGGTCCGAGATGACGTTCACAACGCCGCCGATGGCGTTAGTGCCGTAGAGCGAGGAACCGGAGCCGCGCAACACTTCGAGCCGGTCGGAATTGACGGTGAACATCTCCTGGATGAACGCTGTCGCGTCGCCCTGTGTTGAGGCTGCGTCGCGCAGGCGCAATCCGTCGACCAGGATCGCGGTGTCCGAATCACGCAAGCCCCTAGTCTGAATCCGCGCGAATGTTCCAGGGCCGCCGAGTTGTTGGACTCGCAAACCGGGCACGGTACGCAGCGTCTCGCCGATTGAATACTCGTTTCGCTGTTCGATCTCCTGCGCCGTGACGACTGACACCGCTTTCGAGACCTCGTCAACCGTTTGCGGCGTCCCGGCTGCGGTGACCAGTACCGTTTCGCTGACTCCCGCGACCTCCAGGGCGAAATCCAGAGTTCCGGCCGCCCCTTTCTCGACTCGATATATCCGCGAAAACCTTCCGAAACCGCTGGAGGTCGCCTCAACCACATAATCCCCTTCCGGCAACCGTTCAAACCGATATGCGCCGCGCTCATCGGTCACGGTTGTCGCGCTGACATTCGCCGTGCGCGCATATATCGTTACAGTTGTCCCCGCCACCGCCGCGCCTTGCGCATCAGTGACTTTACCGCTCAGGCCTCCGGACGATTGCGCCCAGACTTTTGTCAATCCCGCCTCCAAACACAGCAAGCTGGAAACCACAAAAGCGGCGCCTCTGAAAATGCTGCTTTTCATGAAGATCTACCCTTTCTTTCCCATCGAAAGTCCTTGGAGTTGCGATTGAAAGCCGGTCTCCTGAATTACGGTTTTCGTCAGCGGCAGGCCGTAACCTTATCGCTGACCGCCCTTCTCCGCGCCTTCCCATTCGTGACGAAGAGTGGCTTCTGGCGGAGTCTGTCGCCGTTACCGAAACGCTTCCGGCAAAACTTATGCAGCCGCCCATTCGCGCAGCAGCCAGATGCCAAAGCCTATGCTGAACAAGCCGGCCAGCGCGCGGATGGTCAGGTTAAGTTTCAGAAAACGCGCCGCCATCAGGCGCGTAGGCAATCCCACCATGCAGCTCATAATGACCATTCCCACAATCGAGCCAGCGCCAAAAACCAGTATGTAAACGATTTTTAGCGTCGTCGAAGGGATGATGGGAATCAGCAGCAGCAATAACGCCGCGCTCCCGGCAAGTCCGTGAATCATTCCGATCACCAGCGGGCGAACGCCGATGCGCCCCCAGACGCTACGCGAGGCATGGTTGTGCGGGTGAAAATGAAGGAGCGTTTCAGATGACTCAGCGCTGGTTGCCGGTTTTCGTTCGCGCCAAAGCAGCCACAAGGCTCTCGCGCCAAGCCCGATCAACATCAGCGCCACGACGATTTCAACCGGCGACAGATATTCTTCGCGCAGTTCGAAGCCAAGCAGGATCACAACCAAGCCGGCGAGCAGCAGCGACAGCGTATGTCCCAGCCCCCAAACCGCGCCGACCAATGAAGATCCGAGTAGTGATTTATGTTCGACGGCGATGGTCGAAATCGCTGCCAGATGATCCGGTTCCAGCGCATGCTTCAAGCCAAAGACCATGCTATAAGCCAGAATTGAAACCACCGTGATTGAATGCGGATTGCCGTCTGTCACCAGCAGGTCGCGGGCGCCAATCCCGTGACCCCGCAACAAGAGGTACACGGCGCAGATTACCAGGCTAATCAGGATCAAAGTGGCAGCCTTCAAACCGGCGCGGCGAAGTATGTTTTCGTTCTTCATTCGGAAACCACCTTGACGGGTTGCGGGCGCGGCGCGGGCAAGCGCCGCCACTTCGGGCTGCGCGCTACTCTGCGCCCAGCCAGCAACACTGCCGTGACGCTCAACAAGCATCCGCCCAGACTCAAGCCAATCACCGTGATGTCCCATGCCGGGCGGCTCTGATATAGATAGGGGAAATCCAGACTGTGCAGCCCGTTGTAAAGCCACCGTTCGATGCGGCTGCGTGTTTCTTCCTTTTGCGCCACTGCGCCCATTTGCGGATCGAAGTACAGCCAGGTCTGTTGCGGGTCGTCGTACTTGACTCGCAGCGCCGGCAGGCGGCGGCCTCGCGCGCGGTGGTAGTAATAAGCGTCGTATTGATTGAGCCACGTCGCTTCTGCGATTCCAGCGTTCGGCATAGCTTCACGCGCGGCGCTCAGGAGTTCGTTGCGGGGAAACTCACGCAGCTTCGATTTCGTTTCGTCCGCCGCGACAAACAAGTGCGGCAGCGGCGATTCGGCCGAAAGGAACGCAGCCAGGTCAGTGTTTGACCATTGCCCCTGGGGCATTTGATCCGGCGATTGATATGCGAGATAAAAAGGGCGTCCGTGAAATTGCGCGAGTTCTATTTCTTTCGGCTGAAACTCGCTTTGAAACTCGCGCGCCGCGTCCGCTGGATTCCGCTTGAACAACCCCAGGTTGAATGCCCCACCGGTCACGGCCTTGATCTGCGCCTGTGTCGGGCTGCTGCCGGGCGACCAATCGCCCGGATTCATCGAAAGCAGTCCGCTCAAAATCCAGGTGAAGGTAATCAATCCAAAAAACAATCCGAAGTAATGATGCCAGCGCATCACTCCCGCATAGGGCGTGCCGCTCAGTTCGCCTTTGATGTGATAAAGTTTTCTGAAACGATAGCGCCACAACCCTGTGACGATTCCGCTCAGACACATCAGGCAGCCGGCGATCGAGCCGTACACGATCACATCGTTCCAAAGATCGGCGCGGCGCCGCAGGGGCGTGAAGTAAATCCAGTGAATCACCGCGCCCAGCCAGCCCCAGAACCTTCCCTCGCGTGTCGTTTTCATCACGACTTCGCCCGTCACATGCGACACATAGTAATGAGTGTCCGCAGCATCATTGAGCGCGATCTTGTGCAAGGGTTTGAATCGCCGCAGCCCGCCGCTGAGCGTCCACTGATCGGCGATTTCGATGGTTTCGACGTATCGCGCTTCGCCGCGATGTTCCGGCGTAAACGCTTTGACAATCTCCAGACCTTGCGCGGGGGTCACTGGCGCAAGCTGCTCACCGTTATCGGCAAAAATCGTCGTCCAGCCTTTATTGGATAGAAAACGATAAACCGGGCGGCCATCGAACATCGCCAGCCGGGTTTTCTCCGGCGCTCCACTCGCGCCAACAAGTTGAAACGCCTGTTCCGGCAGGATCGCCGCGCTGGAAAAATCCAGAATGGGCAATCGCATCAACCTTTCTTCCGCCGACAGGCGTGGCATCCGCTTGTACATCATCACAACGCCCGACACGAACCAGAGCGCGAACATTACGCAAAACGCCACGCCGAGATAGCGATGCGTGTAGATCAGATATTTCTTCATCTTCAGCATTGATATTGACTCAAACTTCCGGCGCAAATGAATCTGGCATCGGTTCGCCAAAAAAACGTTGGCGTAGCTCATACCACAGCCGCAACCGTTCTCACTCTGGTTCTTTCAAGACCTTCATTTCGTCAGACAGGCGCGGGTTTGGTAAAAAGACAGTAGTCATTTGCTCGCCGAAACCGTTCCACATCCGCAGGCCGTAGCTGCCGCCGCCGATGCAGCGATTGCTTTTGGTTTCAAAAAAGGCCAGTTTCTCCACCCGACGTTTCTACGCTCCTCCTTTGGTAGTCATCAGGCGGTTGACGGCCTCGACCAATGTTTCAACTGCGTCAGCGACGTGATGCGAGACGGTCAACACGCTGCGCGCCGGTACTTCGATGATGCGGTTCTCCTTGATAGCTTTGAGCGTGGAAAGCTGAGCGTCGCTTTCCAGCGACTGCCGAAACCCTCGGTCGCGTTCATAACCGGCGCCGATAAGAATCACATCCGGGTTGATCTGAATGACCTGTTCTGGCGTGAGTTTGACGTGCCCTTTGATCCCGCCTTCGGCAGCGGCGTTTTTCAAACCGGCGGCAAGCAAGATCTCATGAATCGAAGTGCCAGCGCCGGCGCTGAAATTTCCCGAAGCGAAATAGAGCGTTCGCAACCCCGCGCCTTCTGGTCGCAGGCGGGAACGGGAGGTAGTCATTTTTTGTCTCATCTCGCTAATCACGGCGTCAGCGCGGCTTTCTTCTCCGACGGCCTGACCGATCAGCCGCAGGTTGGCTTCAACATCGCTGAAATTGCGAAAGTCGGTAGTGACGATGAGTGGCGTTTTGGTCTCGGCCAGCAAAGCTTTCAAGTCAATTTTTGTGTAACGCGCCGCGAGTACCAGATCTGGCCGCAGCGCAACGACCTGTTCGGCATTGCGGTCAACGAAGACATTGATTCTGCGCGCCGCATCAGCCACATAACTTGTCGCCGCATCTTGCGAAAATTTCGAGACTCCGACGATTCGTTTTTCGTCCACCAGCGCGCACAGAATTTCGTCATTGCTCGGCGATAACGAAACGATGCGTTCAGGTTTGCGCTGAATGCTGACTTCCGCTTCGCCGGATTTGACCGTGCGCGGAAAGCCTCCTTGATTCGCAGCGGATTGATTTGATCCTGACGAGGTTCCGCAGGCGGCGCCGAACAATAGTCCAACAAAGAGACAGGCCCAGGCGAAGCGCAATTGCCTTCCTTGTCTGCTCACGGGCAGATCGTCCTGCGATTTGTTCAGCAAAAGCAGCATTGTTTAATAAGTAGGAGTGACTCCGGTTTGATGTTCAGCCGCAACCCATTCACGAATCACACGCCCCCAGTCTTTCGAGGGCAACTCCTGAAAATGCGCGTAGCCAGCATTCAGAATTTGAGCCAACGTGCGCGCCTGCCCGAAGCGCAACCGTCCAGCTTCCATATCAACGCACAATCCTTTGACCCGCATCCGGCGCAGCAAAGTCGCCTCGGCCGACGCGGCTTCAAACGCTCCCGTTTCCGGCACGGTGGCGCGACCGTCCGTCACGACTACCAAAAATGGCCGCGCGCGTTCGCCTTTGCGCGCCTGCCGTTCAATGACTAGACGCGCCCGCTTCAGCCCTTCGGCCAGCGGCGTTCTGCCGCCGGTTGGAAGCTGCGCCAGCCTGCGATAGGCAAATACTGCGCTGCGCGTCGGTGGCAGGAGTTCTTCCGCCGCCACACCGCGAAAGGCGATCAGCGCCACCACGTCGCGCCGCTGATATGAATCCTCCAACAGCGAACAGATCGCGCCTTTCGCGGCCTGCATTCGTTCCATCGCCGCCATCGAGCCGGAAGCGTCCACCAACAACAGGATCAAATTGCGGGCGCGAATGCGCCGTTGTTTATGGCGCCAGTGTGGCGCGCGAATGCTCAAGCGTTTTGCGCCGCTCGCGCCATCTTTCAGCGCGTCGATCGCGGCGGCGCGGATCGTCGCTTCAACCGCCAGGTCAAGTTTTTCCGAGGCGCGCGGCGCCACCGCTCGCACCATCTGCCCCGCATGGCGCGCGGCGGCGAATGAGCCTTTGCCACAGACAACCGCCGTTGTGTCGCGCCTTTGGCGATGCGTCATCATCCGCGCCAGATCGAATCCCGCGCCGATGGCGAAGACTTTTTCTCCCGCCGTCGGGGCGCTGTCTTCGGGCGCTTCATCCGGCGACGCTGAGTCGTGTTCCTTCCGCATCTGATTTGAAGCCGGCGGCGCCTGCCGGCTTCTCGACTGTGATGGCGCCGCGGCGCGGTTCTGCTTCGATTCGCCGGTCGGCGGGTCAGGAGGCGGCGGCGTATTGTCGCTTGATTTCGGCGTGGGCGGCGCCACGCGGCGACGATGCGCAAGCGCGAGCATCAACGCCTCCTGCACATCGGAATCGTTGACCTCGCTGCGTCCATCAAATGCGGCGATGGCGCGCGCGGTTTTGTAGGCGACGATGTCGGCGCGCAATCCATCGGCGCGCGCTTCGGCGCATGCTTCAACCAGTCGGTCAATTTGTTCGTCCGGCACTGTTACCGACGAAAGAATCAGACGCGCCTGCTCGATGCGACTGGAGAGTTCTTTTTCAGCTTCGACCCATTGTTTGCCATAACCTTGCGGATCGGCCTCGAAAGCGATGCGCCGCCGGACGACCTCTTTACGCAAGGTGGGCTCGAAATAGCCGCTGATGGCGACTGACAGGCCGAACCGGTCGAGCAGTTGCGGTCGTAGTTCTCCCTCTTCCGGGTTCATCGTGCCGATCAGAATGACGCGCGCTTCGTGCGTGAACGAAACGCCTTCGCGCTCGACGCGATTGACGCCCATCGCCACGGCGTCGAGCAGCACATCTACCAGATGATCCGGCAGCAGATTGACCTCATCCACGTAAAGCACACCGCGATTGGCGCGGGCCAGCAGCCCCGGTTCAAAATGCTTTTCACCCGCGTGCAACACCCGCTCGACATCGAGCGTGCCCAGCACACGGTCTTCAGTCGCTCCGACCGGTAAATTGACGAATGGTGTCGGGACTCGCGCTGACTTCTCAGCCTGTCCCGGCCCGGGCGCGGTATTGAAAGCGTCGCCGTCAACGATCTCGATCCTCGGCAGCAACGCCGCCATCGCGCGCGCAGCCGTGGATTTCGCCGTGCCGCGCGTGCCAGTAATCAGCAAGCCTCCGATGGAAGGATCGATCGCGTTGAAGATCAGGGCCCGCTTCATTTCGTCCTGCCCCACGATGGCGGAGAACGGAAAATGCGCCGCGCCTGACGTTTTCAAAGCATCCAGCGTCGTATCCAAGCTCATTGCCGTTCGCCTTTCGCTTCGAGAAGCCCTTCGTTCGCAAGATAAGCTGTTTTCAAGCGCGACAGCGTCTCCGCATCCGGTTCGGCCCACATCCCTCGTTCCGCCGCTTCGAGCAAACGCCCCGTCATTTCGCGCAATGCCCAGGGGTTGCAGCGCTCGCAGAATTCGCGGCTTGTTTCGTCCAGCACGTACTTTTCCGCCACCTGTTGATACATCCAGTCGTCAATGACCTTCGCCGTCGCGTCATAGCCGAACAGGTAGTCGACCGTCGCCGCCATCTCGAGCGCGCCCTTATAGCCATGCCTCCTGATCGCGCGCAGCCACTTCGGATTGGCCACGCGGGCGCGAAAGACGCGGCGCGCTTCTTCCCGGACGTCGCGATTCCTCGCCGTTTCGGGATTCGCCGAATCTCCCAATACGGCCATCGGATCGCTCCGGGTGAGCGACCTGATCGCTGCGATCATGCCGCCGTGAAACTGCATGTAATCGTCGCTGTCAAAAATGTCGTGCTCGTAATTGTCCTTGTTCTGCGCCGCGATCTCCGTCCCCGCGAGCCTGTATTGAAATTCGTCATGCGCGGGGGCCCCGTAAATGTCGCGGGTATAGGCGAACCCGCCCCATTCGAGATAAATGCGCGCCAGGTCGTCGCTCGTCTCCCAGTTCGATTCGGTGATGGCAGTTAAAATACCCGTGCCATACGAACCTGGCTTGTTGGAAAACAATCTGTAACGAGCCTTCGCCCGCGCCTGCTCGACGCCGCTGCTCGTAAATTTCGCTTCGTCCTGACGGACATGCTTGCGCACGAAATTTTCGTCTTCCGGCTCATCCAGATCGGCGACCAGGTTGATCGCGCGGTCGAGCAGACTCACAACCCCCGGAAACGTGTCGCGGAAGAAACCCGACATCCTGACCGTGACGTCCACGCGAGGGCGGTTGAGCTCTGAAAGCGGGATAACCTCCAATTCCGTAACGCGCCGGTTTTCCTGTTGCCAGATCGGACGGACGCCCAAGAGCCACAGTACCTCCGCGATGTCGTCGCCCTGCGTCCGCATATTCGACGTTCCCCACACTGTCAGTCCGATGGACTCGGGATACCGCCCCTCGCGCTCCAGGTACTGTTTCAGCAGGTCGGCGCCGAGTCTTTGTCCGACTTGCCAGGCGAAGGGAGACGGAATTGCGCGGACATCGACTGAATAAAAGTTCCGCCCGGTCGGAAGAATGTTGGTCATGCCGCGGGTCGGCGCTCCGCTCGGACCGGCAGGCACGGCGAGTCCATTCAAACCGTCGAGCAGGTTGACCAACTCCTCATGCGTGCGGCGTAAGTCGGGAATGATTCTGTCCGTCAGCCAACGCAGCGTTTCGCCCACTTTTCCATTCGAATGTAGATTGCAGTGAGCCAACGCCGCGCCAATGTCGTCCCCCGAGAATTCTCTTTCCGACAGACGCGTGACGAGTAATCGCGCCACTTTCTCCAGACGGAGTAACAAATCGCCATTCGTGCGCGCCGGATCGCCGTCCGCTACCGGCGCCGGAAACGGAGGCGATGCGCCTCGATACAGAGAGCCAAGGCCGGCCGATTCGCTCAGCGAGCCATAATCCAGACCATAGTCCTCGGCGATTGCGCGCCGGATTCCGGTAAACCCGGGCGAATCGAGCCGGACTAAGGCCAACGCCAGATTGATGAGCTGTTCGCCTTCCGGCATTTGCCCCAGGACGTGCAGACCGTCGCGAATCTGCAGATCGCCGATTTCGCACAGGTAACCGTCAATATGCTGGATAAATTCGCCGTAAGCTTCATCATCAGGCTGCGCATCGACGCCAAGGTCCTGATGAAGATTGGCGGCGACAACAGCGTTCCATATGTCCTGCTGGATCAGGGGTAATTTTTCCGGATCGATGCGCTCGGCGTTTGCGTAAGTCCCCAGCAACTGTTGCAGCTGCGCGAGCTCGTCATAGGTCTCGGACTGCGTCATGGGCGGGATCAGGTGGTCGATAATGCAGGCATGCATTCGTCGCTTGGCCTGCGCGCCTTCGCCGGGGTCATTGATGATGAAGGGATAGAAGACCGGCAGGTCGCCAATGGCGAGTTCGGGGTAGCAATTTTCAGATAGACCTATGCCCTTGCCCGGCAACCATTCCAGCGTCCCGTGTTTACCGCATTGCACAAGGGCGTCCGCCCGGAACATATTACGCAACCAGTGGTATGCGCCGAGATAATGGTGAGTCGGGATGAGATCGCCGCTGTGGTATACCGCCAGCGGGTTCTCGCCAAAGCCCCGCGGCGGTTGAATCATCACGAAGATGTTGCCGTACAACTTGCCCGCGACATAAATCTCTTCGCCACGCCGGAACACGCTGCCGGGTCGCGCTCCCCATTCCTGCTCTAGCGCGACTTGAGTAACATCCGGGAATTCCGAAAACCACCGCTCGTACTCCGCGGAACCGTAACGAGCGGTTGAAAGGCGCATCTGCTCTTCTGTCAGGTATTCTCGGTCATACCCGCCAAGGGCGATCAGTTCCTCCATCAATGCGTCGCCGCTTTCGGGAATGTTTGTCACGTGGTATCCGCGTTCGCTTAATCCTCGCATCAGGCGAACCACTGAAGCGGGCGTATCCAGGCCAACGGCGCTTCCGATGCGCCCATGCCGGTTCGCGAAATTGGTCAGGACGAGGGCGAGTCTTTTTTCGGCATTCGGCTTCCGACGCAGAACGGAATAGCGCGTCGCCAGATCGACGCATGCCCGAATGCGGTCGGCGAGGCCGATTGTGTAGGACTCCGTGTCGGAGGCCGCTTTACCGTTCTCACACTGCCTACGGAACCCTACAACCGGGCCGATGATGCGCCCGTCGAATTCCGGCATGACGACCTTCGTGGCGGCGTCCCAGGGCGGTAAACCCGCCGCGCTTTCTTTCCAGCCTGAAACGGTCAGCGAAGTAGTGATAGCTTGAATGAAAGGGATGGCAAGCGTCCCCAGGTAGTCCGCCATCCGACCGCCGGCCGTGGTGGTTCTCTCTTCATGCAAGAGTTCCGCGACGGCGTAGCTGAACAGGCTGATCACGCAATCGACTGTCGGTCCCGCGTCATTCACGAAGTATTTGGAAAAGATGTTGGCAGAAGACGCTTTGACCGACTCTTCGCGCAGGCTGTAGCAGAACACGGGCAGGATGTTGTAGCCGCGCGCTTCGATCTCGCACGCCAGTTCGTCCACGACCGCCAGGTCTCCGCTCTGCCAATATGCGCGATAAAACAGAATTCCGATGGCGGGCCGATGTTCGCGCCAGTAACAATGCTGGAATTCCGCGAGGCCCAGGTTCGCGCAAGCCGCGCGATCGCCTGCGTACGGATGATACAGCCCCGCGTCGGGCATCGACGCGGGACCATCGAAGCCGAATGTCGTGGAAAGGAAGATGTCGGACAGATAGCGAAGCAGATTCCTGTAATTCTCTACTCCACTCGCCAGGGCGTATTGAAATGCCTTGGCCGCCACTGCCAGCGGGATGTTGGAGATGGCGTCCAATTCGGCGTCGGGGTTCTGATCTCCCGGCAACGCGATTAAATAACGGTTGCGCCCGCGACAAAAGTCTCGCAGCCGCGTAAACCCACGTTCAAAATAACTTTTTCCGCCAAGCACTCGAACCACGAAGACACACGGCGCCTCGCCCACGTCAGCCAATAGGATGCCGATCTCGTCGTCCGATTGCAGTTTAGCGCTGTCCAGCGCCCTTACCGCAGGAAACCCATCTGGCAAGCTCTTTGACGCGGCGGCGACCATCTGTCGCTCGGTCGCGGCTGCGGAAATGAAGACAATCATTGCCTGACCCCAAAAGCTCAGGAAAAACCCGGATCGAGTCCGGATGCTTATTGATGACTATCGGCGGTAAGCCCACCGATCAGTTTTAGAGGTCAAACGCAGATGAACTTCGCGCTTCTGATGTGGAGTGATGTCTGAAGTTAGAGGTATAAAGTAGGTTCAGCAAGATGTCGCCCTCTCTCGATCCACGAAGAGTTCACATACACGACCGAACTTCAGGCAGGTCTCCTGACTTGAGCCTTTACGTCGGATACAAACGACGTGTCCTTCCCTTCAATGCCTTCCCACGCTTTCACGCAGTGGCGCAAGATCGAAGAGGAAAAGAATCAAAAGGCTTTCACAGTGGCGGGACCGTGCGGGAGTTTCACCCGCTTCCCTATTCTCCTGTTGCCTGAGAAACGGCGACAGGCACCTGAAGCCAAAACTGTTTTGTTGAGACGGCGCCTAATATACACTGAACTATATGTGAAAGAAATGCTCCCGCAAGGTGTCTATAAAAAATACTCGAACAGATGAGATGGTCCCGTTTTGACGGACAGCATTATCCACCTTCAACTATATTGAGGTTGAGTCCAATTAAATCGCGCGCCCTTACAGCCGATTTCACATGGATGAATAGCCACAGAGGTCACAGAGAACACAGAGAAATCATTAAATCCGCTCTGTGCCCTCTGTGTTCTCTGTGGCTATTTGTCTTCATACATCTAAAAATCGGTATAACTGTGGATTGGGGCTTCAGCAACCACTTCAAAGATCAGATTGCAATGCGCAGGCGCCGACCATGCGCCTTAAGGTCGGCGCGGGGTCGGGAACCGACGCGAGCAAGTCTTCGACCGAGGGCGCAGACCGGCAGCGAGTAAAGAGTCGCGATTCATCCGCTGAGGCGGGTCTCCATAAGTAGGCTAAGCCGGGCGCAACGAGCACGGGAAAGCGCGTCGCCATCACGGGCGGCAGGGAGCGTCTCTCGACGAGCGCGCCGAGCAACTCAGCCGGCGGCGCCGCGAATTCCAACAGCGCTGCGGCAGGATGTGGCGAAAGCCGCGCGCCCGAAGGAATTTCATCGTCGCCGAACGGCCGGTCAACGGCCTGCTGCGCCGCTTCTTTGGCGATGAGCAGCGCCCGCTCGAAGCGGGCGATCTCCGCCACGTGTGGCCAATCCGTCCATTCCCTCCACTCCGACATGCCCGCCACGAAGTCCAGGAACCCCAGCGCTTCTGGCGTGAAGAAGAGTGAGGCGCAGGGCGTAGCCTTCAGATAAGCTTTAAGCGTCGCATCCGCCCGCTCCGGCCCCAATGCGGCCAATGTCAGACTCGTCGTCCAGCCCAGTTTCGTCTCGCGCCACCAGCGCTGGATGTGACAGGTCACGTTGAAGCCGGGATCGCCCGGCAACTGAGAAAGCCAGCCGCGTTCCGCCGCCGTCAATCGCAAATTATTGAAGTTCGGCGCGTCGGCGGAACCACGCGCAGCGGACTGCGTCGTGACCATCAATCCCAGCGCAATTTGTAAATCAGCTAGTGGCATGTGCTCTCCGGCGGCCATCAGCCGCACAATACTTATCCCAAACATCGCGCGCCCGCGCCAATTGGCCACGAATACCCTCCACCCCCACAAGCGTGAGCGCCTGTTCCATGACTTCGTAAACGATCCCGGCCAGATGCGGCGCGCGGGGCGCGACCCACTCCAACAAATCCCACACCGGTTCTGGCGTCGTCTTGCTATGCACGTCCAGTTGAAAGCCGTCGTGTGTGGCGCCGCCGGCGATGTGTATTTCGATGACGCGGTCGAACCGCAAGCGCGAGAGCGCCGCGTACGGATCGAAGCGGAAATTAACGGCGTTACAGTAAAAGTTGTACAGGTCCAACAGCAGGCCGCAGCCGGAACGCTCCGTCAGGTCGTTGAGAAACGCCACTTCATCGCGCCCGCCATCGCTGGGCAAGTCCGGCAGGTAATAGGTGAAATTCTCCAGCAGAAAAGGCGCGGCGTAACGCGAGCCGAGCGCCGCCGCGCGAGGAGCGAGCAAGGCCAGCGCCTCTTCCGTAAACGGCAACGGCAGCGGCACTCCTGTGTGGAGTGGCCGCCCGGCGGCGTCGGTGGTCAGCAGAAAGGCCAGATGTTCACTGTGCCAGAGAAAGGGCCGGCGCGCGTTCAACTCATCCAGGATGCGCAGATAGCCTTCATTCCATCCGGCGACCGAGCCGATTGACAGGCCGAGCCCATGCGCGACGAGTGGGAGCCCCGCGGTTGATTGCAGCGCCTCGTCCAACAAGGCGGGATGGTAATCAAGCGCGCGCTCTCCGTCCCGTACTCGCTCACGACACAATAAATCGGGACTGATCTCGAAAAAGTCTATCAAGTCTCTGAGCGACCCGAGCGCCGCCCGCAGCCCTGGTTGATAATTCAGCCCCACGCCGAGTTTGGGAAGTGACGAAAAAGTTGTCATGGCTCAATCCTTAAGTAACTGTGGGCGTAAAGCGATGGACGGTTTACAGCAGTTTGCAGATGAGTGTTCAAGGTCAGATACCCGTCAACCTCTTGTAGAACTGGCCAAGGTACGTCCGCCGCTACGCGGCTAAAGGAAGACTGCAAATCGCCATCTAACCTGAACACCCATGAGCAAAACGCTGTAAGTGATTTTGCGCGCGAATTAACCGATTCCGGAGCGCCGTAAGCGCGCAATGTTTATAGCAAACGTCGCGCAACAGTCTCCCGACTCCGCAGGAGCGGTATCCCACATATTCCGCTCCCACGGAACTCGTGACAATTGCCTGCCAGTTTCTATAAACACCGCGCCCCTACGGAGCCGAGAGCCGAACGGCTCCTCTCTGAATTCGCATGCAGAATCTTTAGTCTGTCCGCTCCGAATGGACAGACTAAATTCCGCCCAGCGATTTCATTATTACTGTGCCAGTTCGCCTTCCAGGGTGGCGACGAATTGTTCAGGGTCGGGGCCGATGATGGTATCCAGACGCAGCAGGAAATCGAGACCATCAAAGCCGCAACCTGTGCAACCGGTCGGCCTCAGCGCCTGTTCGATGGCGCGGAAGACATCGTCCAGTTTCGGGGGCCGTTGCTTTGGGAAACAGACCCGCAACAGCGCCGTCGGGCGACGAGCCGTCGGCCCCAACGTCTGCGCGCTGACGGTCGCGGCCTTCGTCGAGCCCGCGCTCACGACCGTACCCGCCAAAGCCCCGGCAGCCACCGTCCCGGCAGCCAGGTTTTTCATGAAGGAGCGGCGATTGGCCATCTCAGACTCTTGAGCGGTGTTCGCGACCGCTGACTCGGGCGATTTGTCATTAAGTTCTTTTTTCTTCATAAGTAACCCTCTCAGTAGAAAAGTAGAAAAGTTGATAGCCCTCCGCATGGGTCTCCCGTCGCGAAGGCGCCAGTGCTTGAAAGCTGCTTTCACTACAGATATGCGGGAAAAGTGGGTTATAGCTTGAAGGCCGAGCAAGATTTTTTTCTACCGCTGTAAAAGTCACTCAACTTAAACGGGTAGAGAAAGAAAGCCTATTCTGAGGTCTCCCATCCCTGCTCCAGATGAGCGAATCTGATCATTGAAGCGATGGCGCAAGTCATCCGGCGCGAGCGGCGGGCTCCGGGATTGATCGCGCATTCAGATCGCGGTGGGCAATATGTGGCGACTGAATTTCGCGCGTTGCGAAAAAAGATCAGGATTCGAGCAAAGCATGAGCCGCGCCGAGGAGACCTACGACAATCCGCGAGCCGAGAGTCTGTTTCCGCGCTACAAGGCGGAGTTACTCGAAGGCGCCGCGTTTGCCAATCGTTTCTTCTTTGTTCAACTTCAGTCACACCGCTTTACGGGCTTTCCGTGCGTTAATGGTCTTTGAGAATTAATTGCAGCAACGTAGGGGCAGACCTATGTGTCTGCCCCGGCTGGTGCGCACACTTCCCGGCCGGGGCAGACACATAGGTCTGCCCCTACGTTGAATTGCGTGGTTGCGGTTAATTTTCAAAGCCCATAAAAGCCGGGGGAGTCGTCGCATAGCGCTGATGGTCCCGGCTTTGAAAAGCCGGGCTAGGCTCACACGGTCGCTGCCGCGACCGGGAAAAAGGTGGTTGCAGTATTTTTTCAAAGACCATAAGTCTGTCCCATCCAGTTTAAAGGACTTCAAACACTTCCAGCGCGTGCGGAATCTTGCCGAACGGCGCGGAGACCTGCACGCCCTGCGCGTAGGGTCTGATCTCCATCAACATCTCCTGCGCGATCTTGACGCCCTCTTTCAAACCCGCGGCGCCGTCGGGCGACTTCCGCATCCTTTCGAGCACCGAATCGGGCACCGAGACGCCCGGAACTTCGTTGTTCAGAAACTCGGCGTTGCGGTAACTGGTCAACGGCCAGACGCCCGGAATGATCGGGATGCGGCAATGTTCTATACGCTTGAGGAAGTTCTTGAGTTGCCCGACGTCGAAGACCGGCTGCGTGATGGCGAATTCGGCGCCGGCCTCCACTTTCCACTCGAAGCGCCGGATTTCGTAATCGAGATCGATCGCGCCGGGGTTGACGCCCACGCCGATGACGAATTTCGTCGGTTCGCCGATCGGGTTGCCGCCGGGGTCGAGGCCGTGGTTGAGCTGATTGACCAGGTTCGTCAAACCGATCGAATCAATATCGAAGACGGCCGTGGCGTCGGGATAAGGCCCCATCTTCGGCGGATCTCCGGTGATGATGAGGAAGTTGCGCAAACCCAGCGCCGCCGCGCCGAGCAGGTCGGAGAGCATTCCCAACAGGTTTCTATCACGGCAGCAATAATGCGTGACAGCCTCGATGCCGACTTGCTGTTCAATGATCAGCGAGACGGCCAACGCGCCCATGCGCGATTGCGCGCGCGGGCCGTCGGGCACGTTGACCGCGTCGATGCCGGCCTCTTTCAAGCTGCGAACGCCTTCGATCATCTTCGAGGGGTCGCAGCCTTTGGGCGGAACGATCTCGACGCTGGTTACGAATCGGTTGTCGGCTATCTTAGCCGCGAAGCGCGAGCGTTCGGCGAAAGGCGTGGGTTCCACTTTCGCGCTCTGTTCGGCGACCCTGATCACGCTGCCGGCGCCGCGGCCGGGGCTCGACGCGCGAGCGGCGTTCACGATCTGCTTGATGTGCTCCGACGTGGTTCCGCAGCAGCCGCCGATGAACTTCACCCCCGCGTTGATCAACCGCTTGGCGTATTTGGCCATGTACTCCGGCGAGGCCAGATAGATTTGACGCCCGCCGACGTCGCGCGGGAATCCGGCGTTGGGCTGCGCCGAGAGCCGCCGCGTCGTGTGGGACCGCATCCTTTCGATCGCTTCGAGGATGATTTGCGGGCCGACCGAGCAGTTCAACCCGATCACGTCGCCGCCGTTGGCGTTGAGCCATTGATCGAGCCGCTCGGTGAAGATTTCGGGCGTGGCCCCGAACGCGGTCGCGCCCTGCTCGTTGATGGTCATCTGCGCGAAGATGACGTGGTCGCACATTTCGCGCACGGCCCGGATCGCCTGCCGCATCTCAGCCAGGTCCTGAAATGTTTCTAGCACGAACGCGTCCACCCCTCCCTCGAGCAGGGCCTGAACCTGCTCCTTAAACAAATCCTTCGCCTCGTCTACAGAGGTCGGGCCGTATG
>DATCXQ010000281.1:0-30083 GCA_036565725.1 Blastocatellia bacterium | reverse complement strand
TAGCCACCGAGACCTGTTTTGGTTGCGGTGGAGACTAAGGCGTCAGACGCTATTAAAGGAGAAACCATGAGAAGAAAGATTTTTACCTCTTCCGCGAAAGAATGCTCCATCCATAGTCGCTATCTTGAGCGACTTGGATGGAGATGAATTTCGCATCGGGCAGGCTTCCTGCCCGATTAATGCTCTGGCGAATCTTGCTCTTCAATGTATCGCCGAATCAACTCAAGTGGCGCTCCCCCTGCTGTGACAATGCAGTAAGACCGATGCCAAAAGACCGGCTTCCAATAGACCTTGCTGATTATCGCTTTAAAGTCGCGTCGAATGAGTCGCGAAGAAACAGTTTTCAGGTTGTTAACTAAAATGCTCAATTGAATATTTGGCGTTGCGTTTAAGAGAAGATGCACGTGATCGACTTCGCCGTTGAACTCAATCAATTTGCAGTCCCACTTTTTCAATGTCTCATCAAAGATTTCATGTAATCGAATCAGCATCTGTTTCGTGATCACCTTGCGCCGATATTTAGTGGTAAGAACTAAATGATACGTCAGAGAGAAAACACAATGATGAAGAGTTGAGAGCTCTTGTTTTTTCATAGTAACTAAGTATTATTAGCGCCGTGAAAGCCTACAAGTACAAATTGAAGCCATCCAGAAAGATTATCGCAATCTTCGAATCGTGGCTCCTTGCGCTTTGCGAACTTTATAACGCCGCGCTTCAAGAGCGTCGAGATGCTTATCGGATGGCTCGCCTCTCCATTTCGAAAAGCGATCAGGAAAAGCAACTGCCTGAGATCAAACAGCAAAACCCTCGCCTCGCACGAATTCATTCTCAGGTCATCCAGGAATCCTTGAGGCGCGTTGATCTGGCCTTTCAGCATTTCTTCCGCCGCGTCAGAGAAGGTCAAGTCCCTGGTTTTCCTCGCTTTCGTTCTCCTTCTCGATACGACTCGTTCACCTACAAACAGAGCGGATTTAAGTTCGATCAGAAGACGAAAAAATTGCATTTGTCGAAGATCGGTAGCGTCAAAGTCTTTTTGTCGAGGCCGATCGACGGGGTTATCAAAACTTGTACGATCAAACGCGAAGCTGATGGTTGGCAGGTAATATTCGCGGTCGAGGAGATTGAAAAGAAAGTTGATGTTCTTGCCCCTGATGTCACGGTTGGGATTGATGTGGGCCTCAAGACTTTCGCCCATCTGTCGAATGACGATCAAATTCCGAATCCTCAATATCATCGTCAAGCAGAGAGCGAATTGAAGACGGCGCAGAGGAGAGTTTCGCGCCGCAAAAGAGGGAGCCGGAGACGAAAGAAAGCCCTTCGCCTGCTGGCCAGGAGGCATCAACACGTGGCTCGGCAGCGTCGAGATCATCATTTCAAAGAGGCAAACAAACTTGCCCGAAAATATCGCATCATCAAATTCGAAGATTTGAATGTCAAAGGGATGGTCAAGAACCATCATTTGGCGAAAAGTATTCATGACGCCGGTTGGTCGCAATTCATTTCCATCGTCGTTCACAAAGCGGAAGAGGCTGGCGGACAGGTCGAGGTGGTGAATGCCAACGGGACATCGACGACTTGCTCTCGATGTGGTCATAAGTGCAGGATGCCGCTGTCTGTACGAGTCTATCGCTGCGGCAATTGCGGATTGATTATTGATCGAGACCATAACAGTAGTCTCAATATTGAAGAAAGAAAGGGGCGGATAGTCCCTTCGGGGAGGCGACGGGTTGCTGTCGTCAAAGAACCGAGAACCCACCGGTCGATTGTGAGCGATGTCGCTCCGCAGTCTTAATTCAGAACCGGAATCCCCCACTAGAACGCTTCCTCGCGTTTAGTGGGGGAGGATGTCAATGGATTACTCAAGATCGTTTCTCATCTCGAAAAACCCTGTAAATCCCGTCTGATTCCTCTTTAGATCGGTAGCAACCTCGTGGACGCATTGCCTGGAACGATTAGCAAATGCATGTACGATAACAACCACGGGGAGCGCGGGGAACACGGGGAACAGAAAGTGAAAAGTCATTGCTCTACCTGACTTATCCCCGTGATCCCCGTGCCCACCGTGGTTATTCTTTCCCTACACACAATGGAAATCCGGCCTAGGCCGATGGTAACGGTTACCAGGGCGCGCCGGACGCGCGCACGCCCGCCGAGGATTGCGCCGATGAGATGCTCGTGTGTAACACGAATGTGCCCGAGGCCGTCCCGTCCGGGTTGCGGTTCATCGAGACCCCGTCCGTTCCCGCCAGCGCCGACGTGTATGCGAAGCTGTTCTTGACCGCCCCGGCGCCGTCCCTGACGGTAACTGTGTCGCTGGTGTTGTTCAGGCTGAGTACTCCGCTCGAGGCCGCTACCGCGTTACTCAAGCCCGCGGGTATGGCCGAAGCGCCCCCGAACACGACTATCGCCTTGCCTGGGTTAAGCATTGTGCCCGCGGCGAAGGTGTGGCGCACTGATGTACCATCAGAGATGGTCCAGCCGCCGATGTTCGCCGCCGTCCCCCCGACGTTGACGAGTTCGACGAACTCAGCCGCCGTGTCGCTGCCCGGTTCGTTGGCGCGAATCTCGTTGATGATCACCTGGGCCGAGCCGGCGACGCTGCCGAAAGTGTAGCGGGTGAGCACGGGGTAATGATCGCTCGTCGTGGCGTCGTAGTTCGGGATGAATTGGTCGACCCGGAAGACCTCCACTGAGCCAGCGATGTAAGTGGCGTTGGCTTCATTCGAGTTGAGGTGGTGGTCAATGGTGTCTGGGAAGCTGGTGGTAGAGGGCGTGCCGGAGTCCGAGAGCGCCTTTGTCGGGAAGCGGTAACGAGCGGCGTCATTGACGAAGTTGGCGTAAGGGGACGGGCTCCCGGGCGTGATCGAGGTGTCCACGTCGTCGTTGAAGTCGCCGATGACCCACACCTTCTGCGTCGGGAAGGTCGCGTCGATGTACGATTTCAGGGCGTTGGCGGCATTGCGTCTGCGCGTCCAACTGGCCGAGTCGCTGCAACACTTCGCGTGGAGGACGATGACGACGACGTTCTCGATATTCCCGTTGATCATGACGCGCAGTGTGACCTGCAAGGGTGGACGGCCGCCGAAGTCGAAATCGTTAGCCGTCAGGATCACGCGCGCGTCCGTCACCGTCGCGACTGAAGTCTTGTAGAGAATGCCGACGTTCTGCTCAGCGTTGTTGAATCCGCTGTAGAAGGCCGCGCCGTTGATGACGTTGGGCTCCTTGGCGATGAAGCCGGCGTAGCCCGGCAACTGCGCCTTGAGGCTGTTCCACTGCGCGAGGCTGACAATCTCGACTACGCCCCAGATGTCCATGTCGGCGCCGGCGATCACGGCGCGCGCGTTCTGGAGTTGGAGCGATTCGTTGGTCGGGCCGTTGGCGGTATCGCCAAACCACTCGATGTTCCAGCTCGCGATGTCGAGCGTCGAGCTAGAGCCTTTGGCGGGCACGACTTGTGCGAAGGCAGGCGCGCTCAGGCACAAAGAGAGCAAAAGTAGAGAGAGCGTAGTGACAGAGAGTGTTCTTCCCATATATATCCCTTCCATGGTTGAAGTCGGGAGAGCGTTAGACCGGGTGGCATCCTGGTCCGTTTGCAGAATTGCAAGACAATCGCGCCAACTATCTGATGTGAATATTGCTCGTCCGATTGATTATTGACTACAACAAGTACCCAAGCTTTGTAACAGAATGGGTTTAAATAACCGATACATGCCGGTAAGGCCTGTGTTAAATATTTGAAGCTTGTGCATAAATCAGATCGGCGGAGCCTTTGGGGTGCGGGAGCTCGGGAGACTGCCGGCAAACTCAGGAAACGAGCCTCTTGGCGGCTCCGTAGGAGCGCGATGTTTATAACCCCGGCAGGCAAATATAACAAGCTCCAACGGAGCTTGGGAAACTATTGCGCAACGCGTTCTATAAACATTCCGCGCCTCTTGCGCTAGGTTATCAGAGGGTTTGCCAGCAGTATCGCTCGGGACCGTTTTGGTAATCCACTTCGATACTCCGTCAATGACGGAAAGGAATCCCGCCGCGTCTCTTGTCTTTGGAGTCTGTAGAATCCGTATATAACTATTTGGCGGCGAATTGAAAATCGGATCTTCCTTCGTCCCGCAAAAAGTCTGATATAGTGGATAAAGCCGAAACCATAACTCCTGTGCGAAAAGGGATTGAACAGATGCTTGACGCGCGAAACCTGATCGGGACGCACGACGCGCTTTTCATCACGCTGGATACGCTGCGTTACGACGTGGCGCGCGACGCTCTGGCCGAAGGGAGGACGCCGAATCTGGCCGCCGTTTTGCCGGGCGGGGCTTGGGAGGAGCGCCACTCGCCGGGCAATTTCACTTACGCCGCGCACCATGCCTTCTTCGCCGGGTTTCTACCTACGCCGATTGCGCCCGGACCGCATCCGCGATTGTTCGCCGCTCGGTTCGAGGGAAGCGAGACAATTACGCCGCAGACCTGCGTGTTCGACGCGCCTGACATTGTGACTGGCCTTGCCCATCAAGGCTATCACACGGTCTGCATCGGGGGCGTGGGATTTTTCAACAAACAGAATCCGCTCGGCTGCGTCTTACCTGGCCTCTTCGCCGAAAGCCATTGGAGTCCGCGACTCGGCGTGACCGACCCATGCTCGACCGAGAACCAGGCGCGACTCGCGGTCGAAATTCTGGCGAGTTTGCCGAAGACGAAGCGCGTCTTCCTGTTCATGAACGTTTCCGCGTTGCACCAGCCGAATCACATTTTTCTGCCTGGCGCGGAGCGCGATTCGGTCGAGACTCAGGCGGCGGCGCTGGCTTACGTCGACGGCCATCTGCCTGCGGTCTTCGACGCGATGCGGCGGCGCGCCCCGGCGCTCGCGGTCATCTGCTCGGATCACGGCACGGCCTACGGCGAGGACGGATACTTCGGCCACCGCGTCAGCCATCCGGTGGTCTGGACTGTGCCCTACGCCGAATTCGTTTTGCCGGAGATTGACGATGAACACACTTGAGGGAACGCCGCTTTACGCCGGATACGCTTACACCTATCCGCACAAGACCGCTTATCGCGCGCTCAATCCGCGAATCTCTTTGCGCGACGTGTGGGCGACGGAGCGGCGCGAGGCTCTGTTCCTGTATCTGCATACGCCGTTCTGTGAAATGCGCTGCGGATTCTGCAATCTCTTTACGACCGCCAATCCGCAGCCGGGCTTCGCGCAGGATTATCTGGCCGCGTTGCGGCGACAGGCCGCGCGAACGCGCGAAGCTCTCGGGCCGGCGACGTTCGCGCGCCTGGCCGTCGGCGGAGGCACGCCGACTTATCTCGACGAAGCCAGCCTTGAATCGCTATTCGAAGTGGCCGAGCAAACTTTCGGCGTCGATCCGCAGAACATTCCGGTTTCGGTCGAGACATCGCCGCTCACGGCGGAGGCCGGCAAACTGCGGCTGTTGCGAGATCGTGGCGTTGACCGCATCAGCATCGGCGTGCAGAGCTTCGTCGAAGCCGAAGTCAAAGCAGTCGGACGCTCGCAGAAGACCGTCGTGGTCGAACAGGCGCTGGACCGTATTCGCGGCGTAGGGTTCGCGACGCTGAACATTGATTTGATCTACGGTTTGCCGGGGCAGACGACCGGGAGTTGGCTCGAATCGCTACGCGCCGCGCTGCGGTTCGAGCCCGAAGAGCTTTACTTATACCCGCTCTACGCTCGCCCGCTGACGGGCCTGGGACGACGCGGTCAGAAAGCTGAAGACGACTTGCGGCCAGCCTGTTATCGCGCGGGCCGAGGACTGTTACTCGAATCGGGCTACAGGCAGGTTTCGATGCGGATGTTTCAGCGCGCGCAAGCGCCCACGGCGCCCGGCCCGGCTTATTGTTGTCAGAACGACGGGATGGTGGGCCTGGGTTGCGGCGCGCGTTCGTACACGCGGGCGCTGCATTACAGCGGCGAATATGCAGTCGGCGCGACCGGCGTACGGGAAATACTCGCCGCCTATTTCGCCAAAGCCTCCAACCTGGTTAATACGGACGACGCCTTCGATTTCGTTGATTACGGCTTTAGTCTGGACGGCGCGGAGCAACGCCGCCGCTTCGTCATTCAATCCCTGCTGCAAGTCGAGGGGCTGGAATTCGTCGCCTATCGCGCGCGCTTCGGCTCTGAAGCGATGGACGATCTGCCGGAACTGGCGCGGCTTGAAGATCGAGGCATGGCGACGCGCGACGGCGCCCGGCTGCGATTGACCGAAATGGGATTGGAGATGTCGGATGTTATCGGGCCGGCGCTCTATTCGACGCGGGTTCGCGGACTGATGAAGAGTTACCAACTGCGATGAAACTTTCGATCCTCTATCGCGGGCCGCTCTCAAGCTGCAACTACGGGTGCGATTACTGCCCGTTCGCCAAACGCGTCGAAACCGCAGCCGAGCGCGAAGCCGACCGGCGGGCGCTGGAACGCTTCGTCAACTGGGTTGTGACGCGAACCTCCGACCGCGTCTCCGTTCTCTTCACGCCGTGGGGCGAGGCGCTCGTCCGCCCACGCTATCAACGCGCGCTCATCGAATTGACAGGGCTGCCGAACGTCGAGAAGGCCGCGATACAGACCAACCTCTCCTGCCGGCTGGATTGGGTCGAGCGGTGTGACAAGAGCAAGCTGGCGTTGTGGACGACCTATCACCCCTCCGAAGTTTCGCGCGAGCGCTTCGTGGCGAAATGCCTTGAACTCGACCGCCGCGGCGCGCAATTCAGCGTCGGCGTCGTCGGCCTGAAACAGCATGCGGAGGAGATCGAAGCCCTGCGGCGCGAATTACCGCAGCGCGTTTATCTGTGGATAAACGCCTACAAAAGGACTCCGAATTATTACGGCTCCGAAGAATTGCGCCGCTTCACCGAGATCGATCCGCTCTTTCCTATCAACAATCAATACCACCCGAGCCTGGGGCGGGCCTGCCGATGCGGCCAGTCGGTCATCTCGGTTGACGGCGACGGCTCGATGCGCCGCTGCCATTTCATTCGTGAAGTCATCGGCAATATCTACGAGCCGGGATTTGAAAACGCCCTGCGCGAAACGCCTTGCAGCAACGCCACGTGCGGCTGTCACATCGGCTACGTTCATATGGATGAGCTGAAGTTATACGAGGTTTTTGGAGAAGGAGTGTTGGAAAGAATCCCCACTAAATCAAACCAATCGACATGGCTACAAATGGGTCGCGACAGAGACACAGAGACACAGAGAAGATGAGGGAAAAGAGCGCCTCTATCGATATTATTTTCTCTCTGTGTATGCGGTGGAGCTGTGACAAAGCTTTTGTCAACGAAGTTTTGTGCGCGTGAAAAATTGTCTGGATTGAAATCGCCGGCAGGGTTCTACTACGCCCGATCGCAGGCGACGATACGCACATAATCCATCGGCGTCGCGCGCTCGGGGCAGTATTTCGCGCGCAGCTCTTCGGCGTCGTAATCTTTCAGCAGTTTGAAATTGAACGCCGCAAGATAATCGCCGACCGTCGCCGGGTCGAGGCCGAACAGCCAGGGCTCGCCGAGCCTGGCTGCGATGCGGGCTTTGCTGATGGCGTTGCGATTTCGCGACACGCCCTTGACGACTTCTTTGAGCATGTAATCGAAGAGGAACCGCATGCCCGCGCCGCCAAGCGTGTGAATCTGGCACAGGGCGCGCGTCATCGCCTGGGCCGTCAAGTAATATGTGACGCCCATCCACACGACCAGTGAGTGACGGTCGGGCGCGAAACCGGCCTCGCGCAACTTCTCGACGAAATCATCCCGCTCGAAATCGACCGCGACAAAGCGCAGATTCTCGGGCGCGCCGATGCGGTCCATCACTTCGCGCTTGACCGCCTGCGTCGCCGGATGGTCGACCTCGAAGATGGTCACGTCGCGCAGCGCGCCTCCGGTCCGTAGGGACATAGTGTCGAAGCCCGCGCCCAACAGCGCGACCTGCTCAAGTCCGTTGGTGGCCATGTCCGCGGCGATCTCGTCGCTGAGCCTCGCGCGTATGGTCAGAAACTCCAGCGCGCCTGGCGCCCAGACGTCAACCGCGCGCGTAGCCGGATTGGCCAGCCAACCGGATTGGGCGAGCAGTTTAAAAGACGGTCTGATCAGAAATTTGCTCGCGTACGGATCGCAAATGATGCGGCGCGACGCGGGCTGGAATTGTTCGAGCGCGCGCACCGCGGCCATCACTTCGGCCGTACGACTGTAACCGTTTCTCATTGAAGTATAGCGCGCCGTTGTTTGGCGGCGCGTTAGGTGGTGAAGCAATTCGGGCGCCGATCTTCTCGTTCGTCGTCTTAGGCTCTGTTCATCGTTTCAACCCTCAGCGAGAGTCTTTAGAGACGGTCCGTTCGTATTTTTCCGTCCTGCATTTTATGGTTTGCAAAAGATGAGTCATCACAAAGTCAGTTCGAGGAAGGCGGTTCCGAAGGTCGGGTTGTGGCGGTAAGGTGAAATTTCCCTGAAGCCGAGCGATTCGTAAAGCGCGCGGGCCTTGCGCATATGGCGACCCTCGACCTTCAATCTTCGATCCTCGATCTTCGCTGGTAGACGATCAATCGGATTCCGGCCAGAATCGCGACGCTCCCGGCGGCTACGCGCCACGATAATTTTTCGTCGAGCGTCAGCCATCCGATCAATAGCGCCGTGACCGGCGTGACGAGCGAAATCAGCATTGTCTTCGTCACCTCGATCTTCGTGACGAGCCAGAAATAGAGCAGGAAGCCGAGCACAGAGCCGATGAGCGCCAGATAAACCAGCGCCAGCGCGGATTGCGCGGACCATCGATGCGCTAACGGGTCGCCTTCAAATACGGCGCCCAACGCGAGCAGCGGGAAGATTCCACAGACCATCTGTCCCGCGGATATCACCGATGAATCGACGTGTTGGAGGCGGGCTTTGATAAAGACGTTCGAGTAGGCCACACAGACCGAACTCAGCAGCAGCGCGGCGCACCCCTGCAGCGCCGCCGCGCCTTCGATTTTCATCTGATCGTAAAAGATCAAACTCACGCCCGCGACCCCGACGCCCGCGCCCATCAGCTTTCGCGCCGTGAGGCGTTCGTTCGGAAGATAGTAGTGAGCGAAGAAGAGGCCGAAGGCGGGGATCGTCGCTTGCAGGACCGCCGCCAGTCCCGAATTGATGTGTTGCTCGCCCCAGAATATCAAGCCGAAATTCAACGCAATGGAAATACTTCCCACCCACGCGAGCCTCAACCAGTCGCGCCAGTTTTTCGGCAAAGGCCGCCGCCACGCGACAACGATCGCCCAGAGGATCGCCGACGCGAGTAGAAAACGTAGCCCGGCGAATGTGAACGGGGGCAGGTCGCGCAATCCGAGCTTGATGAAGAGCCAGGTCGAACCCCAGATTAGGCAGAGCGCGAGCCAGACAGTTAGGGGGACGTTCATTGCGCCGGCTCCTGCAATCTTCTCTCCATCCAGAAGTCGTTCTGCGTTTCGTCGCCCAGTTGGAACTCGTGCGAGCCGACGATCTCGAAGCCATATTTTTGGTAAAAGGCGATGGCGCGGTGATTTTTCTCCCACACGCTCAGGTAGACCGTTTCGTGGCTCGATTGTCTCGCGCGGTCGAGACAGACTTGCATCAGCGTTTGCGCGTGGCCCTTGCCGTGATATTGCCGGTCTACATAGAACCGCTCGATCTCGACGGGCGCCAGGCCACTGACACAAGCCGGGACCTCGCCGTCGTATAGTTTGGCGTATGCTACCGGAGTGGCCTCGATCTCGGCGACCAGGAAAGTCGCGCGCGGGTCGTCGATCTGCGCCGAGAATTCTTGCAGGGTGAATTTCCCACGCGTGTAAGCTTCCATGTTCTCCGGCGAGTTCATCGACGAAAAAGCGTCGTGGAATGTGCGCCAGGCGAGTTCGGTCAGCGTTTCGGCGTCATCGATCGTGGCGATGCGGATTGAAATAGGGTGTTTCATCAGTAGAGATCAGCATGAAGGATCGGGATATCCAATCTAAAGCCTCTTTTTTGAGTTGCTATCGCCGCGCCGAGGATTAATTTGCATGTTGTCATTGTTCTTACTCGACCAGTTGGGATCAGATAAGTTCGCGCGCAGTTCGTCACTTATTTGGTACAGGGATAGAAGGTGACCCTGTCGCCTTCAGGCCACAAGTACCCCATGTCGCGTTCCGTCGGGATGCCGGCCTGCATGAGTTCGTCAGCGTACGCCATTCCTGAGACCTCGAAACCGACCAGCGCGAGCCGATATTGCACGCGATCATAAACGGCAACCCCGATCCTGGCCAACCAGGCGTCGAGGATTTCTCGCCAGGGCCGACTGGTTTCGGAATTGGGCTCGAAGGGATGTCCGCCGACGCTATACGCCGTCCCGAGCGCGCCCATCGGCAAGTACAAGACGAGCCAATCGGGGCCATCGTCCTCGCGGATCAGGCATGCGCCGCTTGCGATGGTCACTCCATTCGGCAAGCGAGCAAGCCCATATAAGTGATCGACTTGAAGCGACTCAGCCGTGATTGCCTGACGTGTTTGCTGCCACGGCTCCGTGTCGTCATCCAGGTACACTCCGTCGAGGTTGGGATTGGACCATACCGCGGTTAAAGCGGCGAGCAATCGCTCGTCTGATCGAGGCCCTAATTCAATCGCGAGTTCGTAAAAGCCGCCAAGCCACGCATTTGGGTTTGTGAAGTATCGCATGAGCTCGCACGCATAGCTTCCGAAGTTATCACGCGGCGTCTGTCGCTGTGTCAGCGACAAGCCGCTGGCTGATTTCATTCACCAGCGTTCCCAACGTCGAACGATCAATCGCCGAGATCGGAATAGCGGTATACAAACGCTTCCGGTTCTCCAATTCTTCCGGATCGACCAGATCCATCTTGTTTAAGACCAGCAATCGTGGGAGGGCGTCGAGCTGTAATTCTCCCAGGATGCGATTGACCGAGGCGATCTGGTTTTCTAGCTGAGGGCTGGAGGCGTCGACCAGATGAATCAGCAGGTCGGATTCCTCCATCTCTTCCAGTGTCGCTTTGAACGCGGAGAGAAGGTCTTTCGGCAGGTCGCGGATGAAACCCACGGTATCGTTGATGATGATCTCCTGGTCATGCGGCAACCGCAGGCGGCGGCTGGTCGGATCGAGCGTGGCGAACATCCGCTGCTCGGCGACGACCTGGCTGTTGGTCAGCGCGTTGAGCAGGGTGCTTTTGCCGGCGTTGGTGTAACCGACGATCGAGACCACGGGCATGTCGCGCCGGACGCGTTGGACGCGGCGCTGGCGCCGGCTTTCGCGGACGTGTTTCAGTTTGTCTTCGAGCAGCGCGATGCGGTCGCGCACGCGGCGGCGGTCGACTTCGAGCTTGGTTTCGCCGGGGCCGCGTCCGCCGATGCCGCCCATCAGCCGGGACATCTCGGCGCCGCTGCCGGACAATCGCGGCAGCAGGTATTTCAACTGCGCCAGCTCGACCTGAATACGCCCCTCGGCGGTCTGCGCGCGCTGGGCGAAGATGTCGAGGATCAGTTGCGAACGGTCGAGAATCTTCAGGTCGGTGGCCTCGTTGATGGCGCGCACCTGGGCGGGCGAGAGTTCGCGGTCGAAGACGATCATGTCCGCGCCGAGTTGCAGGCTGCGGATGATGATGTCGTCGAGCTTGCCCTTGCCGACGAGCGTCTTCGGGTCGAGCGACGATCGGCGTTGAATGATTTCGTCGAGCGTGACCAGCCCGCCTGAGATCGCCAGTTCGCGCAATTCGTCCATCGAATCGCGCGCTTCGGCCGTCGTCCCCGTGGTTACGCCGACCAGGATCGCGCGGTCGCGGTTGTCCGAAGCCCGGCGCGCGCCCCGGTTGCGCGCCATTTCTTCTTCGAGCGATGTGATCAGCTCGATGAAATCAATGTCGAGGTGGCCGGGGAGCTGCGGGTCGAGGAATCGGAAGGCTTCCGCATCCCCGTTCTCATCGCCGTTGGGCCCGTTCGCTTTAGCCGGCAGCAGGTGCGCGGCGCGAACCATCCCCGGCAATCCGGTGCCCGGATCGACGTCGATCGCGGCCATCAAATCAAGCCGCAGCAGAGCGAGATCGGTCAGGTCGTCATGCGTCAAGCCCTTTTCGCCGCGAATGTGCGTGTGCAGGCACCGCAGACCGTTGAAGCGAGAATGGCCCAGGCGCGAGCGGTCCTGCGCCGGCAACACGATCTTGGTCGCGTCGCCCACGACGACGTCGGTGACGTGACCCTTGCGGTCAACCAGCACGCCCACCTGCCGGCCGATTTCATGCGAAATTTCGGTCAGTTGGCGCGCGAATTCCGGCGTGACGATCTGGGGCGGCGGGATGCGTCGTTGATACATCTTCTCCAGCCGCCGCAATTGATTCGCTTTCAACCCCAATGTCTTGCCTTCGATTTGAGGAATAGCCTAGACTCCTTTTTAGAAAAATATCCGCGCCCGAATTACGGCGCTAGATCAATGATGCCGTAAGGGATCGGACTTGTAAAATTAAAGATCGTCCACGAAGAAACACAATGAGGCGCGAAGTCCGATTCGACTCTCGTGGAGCTTCGTGTGACTTCGTGGACGGACCCCCAAGGAGCGACAATGCGTAAACGGAACCTGCCTTCGATCTTTTTCTTCGCGGTCGCGGCGGCCTTATCCACCTGGATTGGCCAGATCGGCGCGCTGGCGCAAACCGGCCCGGGCGGCAAAGAGATGAAGAAAGACGAACTCTATCTCAGCGTCGCGCGGCGATTGAACGCGCTGAATGAATCGCCAAGCTCAGCGATCGCCAACGAACTGGACACGGTGATCGAAATCACCAGCCTTACTATGCGCCCCGACGGCAAAGCCGAGGCCACGATTAAAGAGCGCGCGCCTTCGGACGCCGCCCAGGCCGGCAAGGTGATCCGTCTGGTCTTCGCACCGCCCGTCGCCGGCGACAAGGAAGAGAAATGGACGTGGGAGCAGTTCGAAAACAATCGCAGGCTCTACCCGGTCGACAAACTCTTCCCATACGCGAAAGACGAGCTGGGGAAACGCAAACAAGCGACCGTAGCGGGCTGGGGCGCGTTCGTCGCCGCAATCAGCAAGCAGGTCGAAGCCGCCGTCAAAGCGATGGAGACCGCGAAGGCCGTTTTGAAAGTCGAGCCGCCGCCGCTGGCCGGGGTTAAAACAACCCGTGGCGCGCTGGCAGAGGCGGCGAAAGAGAACAGGGCTGAGGGAATCCTCATCGCCTACCGCGAGTTGAATCAGCAGACCGCATTGGTCGCGACGCTCGGCGATACGTACACGGATTTGAAGGCGAATGACGCGTACCTGCGCCTGATCGATGAGTTTACAAAGTCGATTGAAGCGACGAAAGCGGCGCGCAATAATTACCTGCAGGCGGTCGCAGCTTACAACGAGACGATTCTGCGCCTGCCGTTTTCGCTGGTGGCTTATGGGCTTGAGTTCCACAAGATCGAAGCGAATATTTCAGAAGATCAATGAATGGGATATGTACGACTAATGGGACTTATGGGTCTCATGAATCCCATTCATGAAAGGGGCTTTATGAGCGAACATCACAATGATCCGAATCAACCGAACGACGCCGGCGGTCCGCTGACGTCGCAGAATCGACAGCAGGGCTCCGGCAGCCGCGCCGGAGAGACTATTGACGAAATCACTTCGACGCTGCGCGACCTGTTCAGCCGCGTGCCCGACACCTTCAGCAAAGCGGTCGAGCGCGCCATCAACGTTCGCGACACGACGGTGTTGCTCCGTTTGAGCGACGAATCATCTGACAAGGTGGACACGCTGGTGTCGGCTGGAGTTTTCAGGAGCCGCGCCGAGGCCGCGGCGTTCCTGGTCGAAGAGGGAATCAAGGCGCAATCGGCGTTGTTCCAGCGCATTCAGGACAAATTGACCGAGATCGAAAAGTTGCGCTCCGAATTGCGCACCAGCATCTCGCCTGAAATGCCGAAATAAAAATCAAGCCCGCGGATCACCTGATCCGCGGGCCGATTTTTCGGAAAGCTTGTTGATTACCGATCAGGGATTACGATCCTGGGCGTCGTGCTTCTGCCGATAGATGCGGCGACTCTCCCGATTCAACTGGCGCTGGATTCGCGCCCGCTCCTGCGGAGTGAACTCGCCGCCGGACTGGCGCGCGCGGGCCTCGTTCAGCCTGATCTGCGCGTCCTGCCTTCTTAGCCTCGCCGCTTCAACTCCGGTCAACTCGCCGCTTTGAACGCCATCTCGAATCCGCTCTCGCTGATTCTGCTGGCGTTCGTTGACGCTGTTGTTGGGATTGCGGTCCTGTGCGTCGTGCTTTTGCTGATAGATTTTCTGGCTCGACCGATCCAACTGGCCCTGGATTCGCGCCCGCTCCTCTGGAGTGAACTCGCCGCCGGAACGACGCGCCCGGGCCTCATTCAGCCTGATTTGCGACTCCCGTCTTTGAATCCTCGCCGCTTCAACTCCGGTCAACTCGCCGCTGCGAACGCCCTGTCGAATCCGCTGTTGCTGATTACGCTGACGCTCGTTAACGCCATTCCGTCGTCCCTGCGCCAAGCCAGCCGCCGGGATTATGACGGCAATCAGCGCCGCCATCACAAACCAATTCATGAACCTCTTCATTATCCTACCTCCTTGGCCCGCCGCGTCGGGCGGGAGACTTAAAGGTCAATATGCTCTAGGGGTACCGCCGATTAAGACTTAATGCGGCGTAATAAAGTCGAGAAAAGTTTTGTTAGAAAAGTTGCGTCCGCAAAGGATAATCGCGACATTTTGACCGGCGAATCTCTTGCGCTCTTTCAGGTAAGCCGCGACGGCGACGCCCGCCGAGCCTTCGATGACCCAATGCTCTTTATCGAAGATCAGTCTCATCGCCTCGCGGATTTCCGCTTCGGAGGTCAGCGCGTAATCGTCAATCAATTGTTGGCAGAGCGGTAAAGTGATGGAGCCTTCCTCAGGGCCGCCGGCGGTGCTTTCCGAGATCGTCGGCTCTTCCGGGACTTCGATGATCCTGCCCGCGCGCAAGCATTCATAGAGAGCGCGCGCATTCTCGGGCCAGCAGCCGATGACGCGCGTGTGTGGGCTGACCGATTTCAAATAAGCCGCGATTCCGGCGATCAATCCACCCCCTCCGACCGCGACGAAGACCGCGTCAATCCGGTCTATCTGTCGCGACATCTCAAGGCCGATTGTGCCCTGACCGGCGATGACCTGAAGGTCGTTATATGGCGAGATGAAGACCTGACCCGATTTACGGGCGGCCTCGCGCGCCGCGTATTCCGCTTCGAGGCAATCGCCGGCGGACAGGACGGGGACTCCGCCGAGTTGTTTGATCGCCGCCAGTTTCTGTTCCGAGACGTTGCGGGGGAGATAGATCGTCGCAGCCGTCCCCGCGTGGCGGGCCGCGTAACAGACGCCCATGCCGTGATTGCCGGTCGAGGCCGCGATCACGCCTCGGCGCAATTGCCCGTCGTCGAGCGAGAGAATCTTGTTCGTCGCGCCACGGAGTTTGAACGAGCCGGTGTGTTGCAGGTGTTCGAGTTTGAGGTAGACGCCGGCGTCTCCAAGCCGGCTCAGATGAATAGAATGATCTACGGGCGTCTCGCGCGCCAGCGGGCGGATGCGAGATTCGGCTTCGATTATGTCTTGAGCGGAAAGCATCATCTCAGTCGCGCGGTTTCACGCTCTCGCGGATGTATTTGATTATGTCTTCTGTCGAAGCCCCGGGCAGGAAGACCGCGCCGACGCCGGCCTCCTTGAGTTTAGGGACGTCGTCTTCGGGGATGATGCCGCCGCCGAACAGCAACATGTCGTCAATCCCTTTTTCGCGCATCAATTCGACCACGCGAGGGAAGATCGTCATGTGCGCGCCCGACAGGATCGAAAGCCCGACGATGTCGACGTCCTCCTGCATGGCGGCGTTGACGATCTGTTCCGGGGTTTGGCGCAATCCGGTGTAGATCACTTCCATCCCGGCGTCGCGTAGCGCGCGCGCGATGACTTTGACGCCGCGGTCATGCCCGTCGAGACCGGGCTTGGCTAACAGAACTCTGATTTTGGTTTCGGCCATGATTAGTAGTGGTTGTTGGTTGTTGGTTGTTGGTTGGTGGTGAGAATTCATCTTTCCCCTCGATGGATACTCCATCCAAAGCCGGTAGGCTTGGATGGAGAGGAAATCGAGACCGTGCGCAAGTTGAAGGGCTCTTCCCTTCGACGCGCGCACGGTTGACTCTTGTGGTATATTGCCGCCGGTCAAAGGCACTCGTCCCGCAAGGGAGAGAAACAGTTTCTGATCCTTGAGAACCAGGGATAGGAGGTTGTGGCCGAAAAACTTCGACCACATAAAATCTCTGAAGTTGCTTGGTAGTCTGCATGCCAAGTACCCGACGCTATCGCTTTCGGCTATATGCCGGAAGTTGATGGGCCGCGCTGGATTCGCTCGAATCCGATGGTCAACCGGCCCTAAGCAGTCCGTTCTCGAAAGACTGTTCTTTCGGGCGTGAACACGAAACTTGGAACTGCAAGCTCCATCTACAACGCGCTAGCGTTTAGATGGAGTAGTTGACTTTCTACCAACTACCAACCACCAACCACTAACCACCATTTCAATTCGTCTTCGCTTCTGAGGAAGGCGATTGTAGGGGCTTGCCTTCCGTGTCATAAAGTTCGACGCCGCCGAACTGCTTCATCATGTCGGCGATCTGTTTGGCGTCTCCGACTGCGACTATCTGCAGCTTCGCGAGGTCGAGGTATTTTCGCGCGACGCGCTGAACGTCGTCCGCCGTCACGGCGGCGATCTTTTGCGGGTAGGCGTCCCAATAATCGGCGGGGAGATTGTAGATTTTTTGCGTGATGATGTTGGCGAGCAGCGATTGCGGCGATTCGATCTGCATCGCGAAGCCGCCGACGATCGTGCGTTTGGCGCGGTCGAATTCGTCGTCAGGCGTCTTCTCGTCGCGGATGCGTTTGAACTCGTAGATCAGCTCGTCCATCGAATCTTTGGTGACTTTGGTCTGCACTTCGGTGCTCGCGCGGAAGACGCCACGGTATTTAGCCGCATTGAATCCGCTGTACGCGCCATAGGTATATCCCTTGTCTTCACGTAGGTTCAGGAAGAGCCGCGCGCTGGCCCCGCCGCCCAGAACCTGGTTCATCACGTCCAGGGCGTAATAGTCTGGGTCGTTGCGTTCGATCGAAAGATTGCCGAGGATCAGGTTGGTCTGTTCCGACCCGGGGCGGTCGATCAGGTAGATCTTCGATTGGCCGGGTTCACTGATCTTGGGCAGGTCCGGCCGCGGGACGTCCCCGCGCGTCCATGAACCATGTTGGGCGCCAGGTTGGGCGCCGCCTTGCTGACCCCCGAAAGTCTTTTCCAGTTTCGCCACGATCTCGGACGGGTTGACGTCGCCGACTATGGCGAAAATGGCGTTGTTCGGCCTGTAGTGCGCCGCGTGAAACTGCTTGAGCGTATCCGGCGTGATGCCCTGGAGTTGCGCTGGCGTCAGGGCGGCGCGGCTGGCCGGGTGAGCGCCGTACATCGTTTTCAAAAACATCTCGTTGGCCAGGAATCCCGGCTGTGAGCGTTGGGCGCGTAGTTGCGCGGCGGCCCGGGTCTTCAGTTTGTTCAGGTCGTCCGCAGGGAAGCTCGGATTCAGGATCACGTCGGCGAACAATCCCATGATCTGATCGAAGTTCTCGATCAGCCCGCCGGCCGTGATCTGGCTGATCGGCGACGAGAGGCCGGAGCCGGCGTTGAGAGTCGCGCCCAGCGATTCGACCGCCTCGGCGATCTGCCTGCTCGATCGCGTCTTCGTCCCTTCGCGCAGCATGGCTGCGGCGTATTGGGCCGCGCCAGGCTGACCGGCCGGGTCGCTCAGCCCGCCGCTCATGACGACCATCTGCATCGCGAAGGTCGGCAGCTTGTGGTTTTCGAGAACGATCACTCGCAGCCCATTGCCGAGCTCCGTTTCATAGGCCTTCGGCATCGCGACTTTCAGAACTTCCTTGTTAATGGGCGTCTTGCCCTTAATCACCACGCCTTTCAGCGTCTGCGGCTGTTGAGCCAGCGCGACGCTCGCGGCCAGGGCGAGCGCCAGCGCCGTCGTCATTCCGGATATTTGTTTCATTGCTTTCCTCTGATTAATAGGACCTGTAAGACTTAGAGGCCCTATTGGTCCTGTACGCCCTATCAGGGCTGCTGTTTCGCCGGGGTTGTAACGGCGGCCGTGCGGTTGGCGGGCTTCAGATACTTCTGCGCCACGCGCTGCACGTCGGCTTTGGTAATGGCGGCGAATTTCTGGAATTGCGTGTTGATCAGGCCCGGGTCGTTGTAAAAGACCGCGTATTCGCTCAACCGGACCGCCGTGCCGAGCGAGCTTTGGAGCGATTGAATCGAACCGCGCCGCGCCGAGTTCTTGGCCTTGTCCAATTCCCAATCGGCGATGGGTTCGCGCTGCAACCGCTCGATCTCCTCGTTTATCGCGGCTTCGACGTCCTCGACCTTCTTGCCGGGCGCGACCATCGCGGTGATCTGGTAATAGCCGCCGCCGCGGAACGGGCTCGGGAACGCAAAAACATTCGTGACCAGCTCCTTCTCCTTAACCAGTTTCTGGTAGAGCCTGGAGCTTTGCCCACCGGACAGAGCCGAATTCAAAACCTGAAGGGCGTGGGCGTCCGGCGTGTTGGAGACGACGCCCTTGTAACCGATCAGCAACTGGGTCAGACGCGCAAAAGGGTCTTCTTCCGCGAAGCGGCGCTCGGCGGTCTGTTCAGGCTCGGTCGTCGAGACTTTCGGCGGCGCGGGCTGCGACGGAATGCCCTCGAAATATTTTTTGATCTTGGCGAGCGCCTCGTCGGCTTTGAAATCGCCGACCAGGGCGAGCGCGGCGTTGTTCGGCGCATAATAAATTCGGAAGAACTCTTTCACGTCCTGCAGGCTGGCCGCGTTCAGGTCTTCCATCGAGCCGATGACAGAATGTTTGTAGGCGAAGTTGTCGAACATCACTTCCTGGAACCTCTCCTCGGTCTTGCCATAAGGCTCGTTGTCCACGCGCAGCCGGCGCTCTTCTTGAACGGCCTTGCGCTGGATGTCGAGGCTCTCCTGCGTCACGTCGAGCGCGCGGATGCGGTCGGATTCGAGGAAGAGAATCATGTCGAGCTGGTTCGACGGCACGGTGGCGTAATAGAGCGTGCGGTCTTCGCTGGTCGTCGCGTTGTTCGAGCCGCCGTTGGTGTCGATCCACAGCGAGTATTCGTTCCTGCCGACGTTCTCGGAGCCCGTGAACATCATGTGCTCGAAGAGGTGGGCGAAACCCGTGCGGCCCTTGCGCTCGTTGCGCGAGCCGACGTCGAAGGTGATGGCCACGGAGACGACCGGCGCGCTGTGGTCTTCGACGAGCAACACGCGCAGGCCGTTCTTCAATTTCACGTCTTTAAAATTGACGTTGACCGTCTTGCCGGGCGAGGGCTTCGCCGCCGGAGGGCCTTCTTTCGGCCCGTTTTTCGGTGAGGACGGCTCCTGTCCGCCCTGCCCGTAAGCCACAGCGCCTGACAGCGCGAGCGCAAACGTCAGCGCCACACGCAGGAAGCAGTGAGCTTTGTTCATAAAGATTTCCTTTCGATTATGAGCTCGGGAAAATTTTGGATGCGTTGAATAATGACGCGAAAATAACTGCAACAGCATTTCATTTCCAGCAGATCAAAGTGATTGTAGCGCAGCCCTCCGGGCATCACAAAACAGCGTTGAATTTGAACATCTGACCGTAGGTTTTCGTGGCCGTCCTGGTTTCAGGCGTTTGTGGATTGGCGGGACGTCCGAGGTCTTCCCTTTTCTCTGACCCGCAATCCACAACCCAAGATCCGCGATCAAAAGTCCGGCTCCTGGTATTCGCCGAACACCGGTCGCAACGCGTCGCACATTTCGCCGAGCGTGCAGTCGGCGCGCGCGCAATCGATCAGCAGAGGCATCGTGTTGGCGTCCGGGTCTTCGGCGCCGCGCCTCAATTCATCGAGGGCGCGCCGCGCGGCGGCGTTGTCGCGTTCGGCCCGGAGTTTCGCCAGGCGCTCTTCCTGCAGCCTCGCCACCGATTCGTCGATCTGCAGGATGTTCGGCTCGCCGAGTTCGTCGGTGTTCATCTGGTATGCGTTGACGCCGACGATCAACTTCTCGCCGCGCTCGACCGCGCGCTGGTGCCGGTAGGCCGATTCGTGAATCTCTTTCTGCGGGAACCCGGCTTCGACGGCTTCGACCATTCCGCCCATCGCGTCGATCTTGCGGAAATAGTCCCAGGCCTCTTCTTCGAGTTCGCTGGTCAGCTTCTCGACGAAGTACGAGCCGCCGAGCGGGTCGACGGTGTTGGTCGCGCCGGTTTCGTGAGCGATGATCTGTTGAGTCCGGAGGGCGATCAGCGCCGCGCGCTCGGTCGGGAGCGCCAGCGCTTCATCGTAGCCGTCGCAGTGCAGCGATTGCGCGCCGCCGAGCACGGCGGCCAGGGCCTGAATCGCCACGCGCGAGATGTTGTTGATCGGCTGCTGCACCGTGAGGCTGACGCCGGCTGTCTGCGCGTGGAAGCGCAGTTGATGCGAGCGCGGGTTCTTAGCCTTGAACCGCTCGGTCATCACCCGATACCAGATGCGGCGCGCGGCGCGGTATTTGGCGACCTCTTCGAAGAAGTCGTTGTGCGCGTTGAAAAAGAACGACAGCCGCGGCGCGAATTCGTCGACGTCGAGGCCCGCGCGGACGCCGTATTCGACGTACTCGATTCCGTCGCGCAGCGTGAAGGCCAGTTCCTGCGCTGCGGTCGCCCCAGCTTCGCGGATGTGGTAGCCGGAGATCGAGATCGAGTTCCATTTGGGCATCCGCTCGGCGCAGAACCTGAACGTGTCGGTGATCAGCCGCATCGATGGACGCGGCGGATAGATCCACTCCTTCTGCGCGATGTACTCTTTCAAGATGTCGTTCTGCAGCGTGCCGCCGACGTCGCGCCATTCGGCCCCCTTGATTTCGGCCACCGCCAGGAAGAAGGCGAATATCATCGAGGCGGGCGCGTTGATCGTCATCGAGGTCGTCACCCGGTCGAGCGGGATTCCGTCGAAGAGGACTTCCATATCTTCGCGCGACGAAATCGCGACGCCACATTTGCCGACCTCGCCTTCGGAGAACGGATGGTCGGAGTCGTAACCCATCAGCGTCGGCAGGTCGAAGGCCGTCGAAAGCCCTGTCTGCCCGTGTTCGAGCAGGTATTTGAAACGCCGGTTGGTATCGAACGCCGAGCCGTAGCCGGCGAATTGCCGCATCGTCCAGGGCTTCGCCCGATAGCCGGTCGGATGGATGCCGCGCGTGTAAGGCGGCGCCCCTGGAAAATTGATGTCGCGCTCGAAGTCAATGTCTTCAACGTCGCGCGGCGTGTAGAGCCGGCCGATAGGCTTCAGAGAAACGGTCGTAAATTCGGCCTGACTTTCCGGCATCTTCCGCAGCGACGGTTCGAGACTTTTCTCTTCCCATTCCTGCTGCAACTCGTCCAAACGGTCGGTAATGATCGTGGGATCGTTCATAGAATTCTCCAAAATCCTCGGGAACATCCTGAAATAGGACTTATAGGACTCATGGGACTTATAGCCCTATAAGTCCCATGAGTCCTATAAGTCCTATCTCGGCTCTCAGTCAAGCACGCCGTGCAGCATCAGATGGGCCAGGTAAAAGATTGCGGCGCCGGCGAAGACCAGGAGAGACGCGCCCAGGTCGGCGCCTTTATGACCTTTGCGATTAACTTCTGGAATCAAGTCGGACGCGGCGACGTAGAGCGTGACGCCGGCCGAGAAGGGAAGCGTGAATTTGACAGCGGGTTGCACTGCGAATGTCAGAACTATTCCGGCGAAGGTCGCGGCGGCGATCAGCGAGGTCGCGCGCATCGCCGCCTGATTACCGCGCCCCGAAGCAAGCGCGATTGAAGCCACCGTGAAGCCTTCGGGAATTTTGTGCAAGAGTATTGCTATGAAGAGAAGTAATCCCAGCCGGAAACTCGTGAGCAGCCCCGAAGCGATCGCAACGCCGTCAAAGAAAGTGTGAACCGAAAGCGCTATAACCGCGGTGGTCGCCACTCCACGGCGCATCATTTCGTCGGAATGCGTCTCTTCGCCGAAATGGAAGTGGGGCGCGATGGTGTGTTCGACGAATTGGATCAGTAAATAGCCTGCCAGCGTCAGGCCCATCGGTTTTATTAGGCTCCCCTGCCATTGCAGGGCGATCTCAGGGATCACCTCCAGAAAGACTGCGGCGAGCATGAAACCGGCTCCGAGCGCAATCAAATATCTGAGCATACGCTGACTGGTTGCGCGTGACCCGGTGATTAAAAAACCGCCGATTATATTTCCAGTTGCCGCCAGCAATCCGAAGCCGATCAATTGTATTAGTGGGTTCATTTCCCGAAAAACTGCCCTTCTACCTGCCGCAGGCGTAAAGTGCGCGCAACTATATCACCAACTGGCCTTTGCTCACAAAGCGCGTTACGCGCCACGAACCAGGACGATGTGCGCCAATCTGACACCATTTTGAGCAAATCTGTACTAGCTATAAGATTCAACCCTTTAGCATTTATGACTTCAAGTCGTGAATCAACGATTTTATGGAGATAAATGCCTTGACACCTTTTAATCGCTGGCATACTATACGCCGCATTCAAGTGGTCTAAAGTGGTAAAAGATAGAATATAGTGGTTAGGTAAGCGGTTAAAAAGAGAGATTAAAAGATAGATTAGAAGAGAGATTGGAATGAGATGCTGCGAGGTAGCTACAGCGCGCATATGGATGACAAAGGGCGGATTAAAATCCCGGCCTCATTCAAACGCTATCTCGATGAGAAGTATAGTCAGGACGATTTTTATGTGACGAGTTTACTTGGGGATTGCGCGCGGATTTACCCACTACGGGAGTGGGAGGAAATTGAAAATAAGTTATCCGATCAGCCCTCGATGATTCCGGCAGCGAGGAAGTTTCTGGATCGCGCTAACTATTATGGGCAGATGCAGCAGATGGACGGGCAAGGGAGGATCTTAATCTACCCGATGTTGCGCAACGAAGCGAACCTGGCGGGCGAGGTGATGGTCTTCGGATATTTGAAATATTTGGAAGTATGGAACGCCGAAAATTTCCGCCGCTCGCGCTTGGAAGCGCAGCCGTATACGGATGAGGACGCGGAGGCGCTGGCGCGGCTAGGTATTTGAGGCGCCCGGTTCAGGAGACGCCGAAAAGAGATTGTGCCGCTTAGGTGTCTCCTCCCCCCGTTCCTGTTGAATTTATGGAACTCCATCGCCCTGTGATGACCCAGGAGGCTCTTGAGGGTCTCGACGCCGCTCGCGGAGGGTTGTTCATTGACGCGACGCTTGGGCTGGGAGGGCATAGTGAGTTGATATTGAGGGCGTCGCCGAACAGCCGCGTTATCGGGTTTGACCGTGACGCGGAGTCAATAGAGTTGGCGAGCGGGCGTCTGGCGGAGTTCGGCGAAAGGTTTATGGCGGTGCATAAGGATTACCGCCTGATCAAAGAGGTTCTTGCAGAAAAAGAAATCGAGACGGTTGCGGGCATATTGGCCGATCTCGGTATTTCATCATATCAATTGAGCGCGCCGGAGCGCGGCTTCAGCTTTCGTTCCGGTCAAGGTTTTACCGAATCCCCATCGTCGTCAGTAACTTCACCAACCGATCGATCCGCATACCCGGTGGCCACATCCCCATTGGATATGCGGATAGATCGTTCACAGAAATTGACAGCGGCCGATTTAGTTAATGATCTCAGCGAGCGTGAATTGGCCGACGTCATCTTTAAATACGGTGAAGAGCGTGCCGCGCGGCGCATAGCTCGTCGCATTGTCAGAGAGCGGGACGTGGCGCCCATTACGACTACTGGGCAGCTTGCCGATTTGGTTGTCAGAGCGATTCATCCGAAAGGTCACTGGCGCATTCATCCTGCGACAAAAACTTTCCAGGCGCTTCGCATAGCGGTAAACCGCGAACTGGAGGGGCTGGATCAATTCGTCGCCGATGCGGTTGACGCGCTCGAACAGGGTGGGCGGTTGGTGGTCATTACGTTTCACTCGCTCGAAGACAGGATTATCAAACAGGCCCTGAGGTTTCAGTCTGGTCGTTGCTTGTGCCCCCCCAACCAGCCTGAGTGCCGATGCGGAGCGGTAAGGCGTGTGGAGATACTCACGCGCAAGGCCATTCAGCCAGGCGCTGCTGAAATCGCTGATAATCCGCGCTCTCGCAGCGCGAAGTTGCGCGCCTGTAAGAAGATTTGATGACGCCCGGGACGGCCATCGGCGCGGCGCAGCAACAGCATAATCCCCACGGTCAATAAGTGTAAGTCAGGCTCTATCTAAAGAGTCACTTTTCGACAGAAGGAAAAAAATAGCGGCGCTATTCGCCGTTTATCCAGAGGAGTGTGGGAAATGAGAACACCGCGATACCTGCCAAGAGTCCGCAACGGCGCCGTAGCCAAACGCCAGGCCCGGTCGAAAAATCCGGCGAAGTCGTCAAAGGCGTTGGGGGCGTTCAGCGTGGAGGCGGGTGTTCCCCGTTCGCGTCAGAATTCAAGGTGGATATCAAGCCGCGCTGTAGTTCGGCGTCGAAGCGAAGGCCGCGGGGCTAGAGTTATGTGGATGATGATCCTGATCGGTGTGGCGCTCGCCGCGGGTTTCGTGTTCGCGCTGCGCTCGCAGATCAACACGTACAGAATCGCGCAGGCTGAAGAACAGCTCAAGGTGAAGCTTGATGAATACACCAGTCAGCAGAAATTTCTGGCGCGCGATCAACAGCGCGCTCTCAGCGCCAGCGAGGTCGAGCGCACGGGCATGCGGAACGGACTCGACCATCTCAAACTGGAGAGGGAAGAGGACCTGAGTAAGGCTTCGGCCCGGCGGGTCGTTTCCCCGGTTCCGTCGCCTCGGGCCGGTCAGGGCGACCGTCAGGTTAACAATGCCACTCTTTCGATCAGGCCGGGCAGACCAGCTTTACAAGCGAAGGTTGTGGGGGGCGTGAAGACTGGAAAAGCGGCGAAGATTGTAAAGATCGTGAAAGTGAACGCGGTGAAACGCGAGAGCGCGGCAAACAAGGCAAGGGCGAATGTGGTAAAGACGAAGAAGCAGAATCAGCGCCAGACGCCATCGGCGCGGCGGTAGAACGCGAATGTCTCGGATGCGACGGATAAAGGAATTTCAGCCGCGAATGAACACGAAATTTCACAAACGGGGGCAAGAGGCGGGAATCTACGCGGTCATCGAAAAAGGGATTCGCGTTCATTCGTGGCTGAAATTCTATTTACGGAATTAAATAAAAGTTTTGTGGCCTAATTCAGGCGGCTCCCATGAAGATGCAACGAACTAGACAGCGCAAGATCCGACAGCCGACGCGGCGTCCGACCAGGCAGCCCGCCGACGCGGGTCGCCGCGCGCTCTGGATAGCCTCGGCTCTGTGCGTCTGGATGTTCATGATCATGGGGCGTCTGATGTGGTTACAGGTGGCGCGGCATGACCACTACTCGGAGCGCGCCGCGCTCAACCAGCGTAGGGAAGTCAAGGTCGTCGCCGCGCGCGGTCCGATAGTCGACCGCGAAGAACGCGAACTCGCAGTCAGCGCCATCGCCGATTCGGTTTACGTCGATCTGAAGCAGCTCAAGGAGGAGGCCGCCCGCGAGAGAGCCGCCGGCGCGCTCTCTCCGCTGCTCGGCTTCGATCAATCCGAACTACTGAAGAGGCTGGCCGGGGATTCGAGTTTCCTCTGGCTTAAACGCAAACTCGACCCCGAGACCTCTCGGGCCGTCAGCGAGGCGGTCACCAAAAATAATCTGCGAGGAGTCGCGATTCAAAAAGAGAGTCAGCGTTTCTATCCCAACGACTCATTGGCCGCGAGCGTGATCGGTTACGTCGACTCGTACGACAACGGACTGGCCGGCGTCGAGCAGAAATACGACGACCTGCTGAGCGGGAAAGCCGGCGAGATCGCGTTCGACAGGGACGCCGCGGGGCGGCCCTACAACCGGAGCGAGACCCCGGCGGTCAACGGCGCGCAGGTCGTCCTGACGATTGACGCGGTCTTACAGCACAGGGTCGAGGTCCTGCTCGACGAGGCAGTGCGGATGACCCGCGCTAAAGGCGCCGGCGCGATAGTCATGGACCCGAAAACAGGCGAGATCCTGGCGCTCGCCAACGTCCCGACCTTCAACCCTAACGAGCGTCCCGAAGGCGCGAACGACTCGTCGCGCGCAAACCGCGCCATCGGCTGGCCTTACGAACCCGGCTCGATCTTCAAGGTCGTGACCTACGCGGCAGCTTTTGAAGAGGGGCTGTTCGAGCCGGATGACATGATCAACTGCGGCGGCGGACAGATCACCATCGGCAAGCGCGTCATACGCGACACGCACGCCTACGGCGCTCTGACGGTTGAAGACGCGTTCGCCAAATCGTCGAACGGTGGCGCGATTCACATCGCCCAGAGGCTCGGCAGGGAGAAATTCTTCGAATACATCTCGCAGTTCGGCTTCGGGCGGAAGACCGGGATCGAACTGCCGGGCGAATCTCGGGGCATTGTCAACCCGCTCGAAGACTGGCGCATCGATTCGATCGGTTCGGTGGCCATCGGCCAGGAGGTGTCGGTCACGCTGCTGCAGATCGTCGCGGCGGTTGGCGCGATCGCCAATCGCGGCGTGTGGGTCAAACCCCATGTCGTCAAGAAGATCGTGGCGCAGGACGGGCGCTCGCTGTACGAGCCGAAGATCGAAACGCGACAAGTCGTCAGCGAGCGGACCGCGGAAATGATGGTCAGGCTTATGGAGCGTGTGGTGACGCACGGCACCGCCCGCCGCGCGATCAACCTGGCGGGTTACTCTGTGGCGGGCAAGACCGGCACCCCACAGAAGGTCGAGAATGGAAGGATGTCGCATACGAAATACATGCCGTCGTTCGCGGGATTCGTCCCGGCCGCCGACCCGCGCCTGGCCATAGTCGTGATGGTCGACGAGCCGGAAGGAAACCACCAGGGCGGGAGCGTCGCCGCGCCGGTCTTCAACCTGATCGCCGAAGCCGCTCTGGGCGATTACGTCATTCCGCCCGACGACAAAGCGTTCCGCGACTCCCTGGCCGCGTTGTCGAAAGAGTACGAGTCGGAAGGCGGCGAGGATTCTGATTGCGGATCGCGGATTGCGAATTGCGGATTTATCGGCTCCGAGAATTTGCAATCCCAGAATCCAAATCCGCAATCCGCAATCCGCGATCCGCAATCAGAAAGGGTCTTCGTGATGCCGGATTTCCGCGGACGCGGGGTGCGCGCGGTGACGCAAGCCTGCGCGCAGATGAATCTGGTGATCAGTCTGAATGGGTCAGGACTGGCCTTTCGCCAGTCTCCCGCTGCGGGGGCAAAGGTCCGGGCGGGCGAAACGTGCAAGGTGCAGTTTCAGTGAGTATGATTGGTAAGATCCATAAGACCTGTTCATTGTTCATTGTTCATTTGTCATTGCCGGAGCTGCGCCATTCAACAATGACAAATGACAAACGAACAATGAACAATGAACAATGAACAGGTCTTATGGATGAGGAAATTAACGACTCCCTGGACGGGGATTCATTATGCCTACACTTCGTGACATAGCGTGCTACATTGACGCGCTGCCCGAAGGCGCTAATCAGGACGCCGTGCTTGACGCTGCGAGTTCAGTCGTCACGCACGATTCGCGCCGGGTGACGCCGGGGGGCATATTCGTCGCGACGCCCGGCGCGCGCGTCGATGGGAACCAGTTTGTCGCTGAGGCGGCGATGCGGGGGGCGATCGCGGTAGTCTCCGAACGGCCGCGGCCGGCGGATATGCCGGTTGCAGATTCGATCGTCTGGATGCGCGTGGACGACGCGCGGCGGGCGCTGGCGAAAGCCGCCGCGATGGTTCACGACCATCCGTCGCGCAAGCTCGCGCTCGCGGGGATCACGGGCACGAACGGGAAGACGACCACGGCGCACCTGGTCGAATCGATTTTCACCGCCGCCGGGAAGAAATCGGCGATGATGGGTACAATCTGTTACCGCATCGGGGGCGCCCAAGCGCCTGCCGATTTCACCACGCCGGAGTCCTCCGAGCTTCAGGACTTCCTGCGGCGCGCGGTCGAAGCGGGCGTGACTCATGCGGTGATGGAGGTCTCGTCAATCGCTCTTGACATGCGCCGCGCCGACGAGCTTGAGTTCTCGGCGGCGGCCTTCACCAACCTGACGCAGGACCACCTGGATTTTCACAATTCGATGGAGGCTTATTTCGCCGCGAAGCGGAAGCTTTTTGACGGCTCCATCGGCAAGCGCCCGGCCCGCTCGATCATCAATCTCGACGACCCGCTCGGCGCCGAGCTGAAAGCCTTGTGCGGAGAAACGGTCGTGACCTACGCGCTCGACGCCAAGGCCGACATCACTACCGAGGCCCGCAACTTCGGACTCGACGGACTCCAGTTCGTCGCGCGCACGCCCGCCGGCCCGGTCCGTGTCAATTCTTCGTTGGTCGGGCGCCCGCACGCCTATAACATACTCTGCGCGATCGGCGTCGGACTGGCGCTGGGTTTCGATTGCGAGACGATCGCGCGCGGCGTCAAGGAGTGTCGCGGCGTGCCGGGCCGCTTCGAGCGCGTGACCGCGAACGGCCATAACGGCCATAACGGGGAGGACGTCACCGTCATCGTCGATTACGCGCACACGCCGGACGCCCTGGCCAATACGCTGCGGACGGTGCGCGACGCGCAGGCCAACCAGGGCGCCTGCCGGCCCAAGGGCCGCGTGATCTCCGTCTTCGGCTGCGGCGGCGATCGCGACCGCGCCAAACGCCCGCTGATGGGCGAGGAGGCCGCGAGGTTGAGCGATTTCGTGATCGCCACCTCCGACAATCCGCGCAGCGAAGACCCGTTGCTGATCTTGAACGACATCAGGGTCGGGCTCGCCCGAGTCGGCAAGAATTACGATCTGATGGTCGACCGCCGTGAAGCGATTTTCCGCGCGATCTTGCAAGCGAGGCCGGGTGATGTGATCCTCATCGCCGGCAAGGGGCATGAGACTTATCAGATTCTGCCGACGGGCAAGATTCATTTCGACGACCGCGAGGTCGCGCGCGAGGCGTTGGACGAAAGGAAAAGGTTAAGAAACGGCGGAGGCAAGAAGAACGGTAGTTAGTTCCGGGATCTAATGGCGCCTATAGGACCTAGAGGACCTATAGGACTTATAGGTCCTCTTCCCAGGAGCAATGAGTGAAGTTAATCGAGATCGCGCGCTTGTTGGGCGCGAGCCACATGTTGGAAGAGAGACTGGCGGAAACCGAGCCGACCGGTTTCTCGCTCGATTCGCGCGCCGTCAAGGCGGGCGAGGTGTTCGTCGCGATTCCCGGCGAACGCGTCGACGGGCATCAGTTCGTTCGAGAGGTCCTTGAAAAAGGGGCCTGCGCCGCGATGGTGGTTCATCATAAACTGCCGTTCGCGTCCGAACTCGGCGATTACGCCGGCAGGTTGCTCTTCGTCGAAAACACGGTCTGCGCGTTCCAGCGGCTAGCCCGGCGCGTGATCGACGGATGGCATCGCCCCGTCGTCGGCGTCACCGGCAGCGCGGGCAAGACGACCACGAAGGATCTGATCGCGCATTGTTTGGGCGGGGCGGGAAACGTCTTGAAGTCGTCGGGCAATTTGAACACCGGCTACGGGCTGCCGCTCGTCCTCGCGCGGATGATCAGCGGCGGGGCGAAGCCGTCCGATTACGACTTCGCCGTTCTGGAAATGGGGATGAGTTCATTCGGCGAGATCGCGCGCCTGGTCTCGATCGCGCCCCCCGAGGTCGGCGTCGTCGGCAACGTCGGGACCGCGCACATAGAATTCTTCGGCTCGCGGGAGCGCATCGCGCGCGCCAAGGCCGAGATGGTCGACGGCGTGAAGCCGGGGGGCGTGGCGGTTTTGAACGCCGACGACCCCTTGGTGATCGGAATGCGGGAACGCCGCGACGACGTCGCGGTCATCAGCTTCGGCGTCTCGGCGAGCGCCAGCGTGAGGGCGCGCGAGATCGCCGTGACGCCGTCCGGCGGCTCGCGCTTCGTTTTGGAGACGCCGGACGGCGAGGCCGAGGTCAAAATGCCGCTGA
>DATCXQ010000264.1:0-12138 GCA_036565725.1 Blastocatellia bacterium | reverse complement strand
GCCGGCGGAGCCTGCGGCCGCCGATCAGTTCCGCGAAAGGGCCAAGTCGATCTTTTTCGATTATGACAAATCCGAATTGCTCCAGCCGGAGCAGGACAAGTTGCGCACCCTGGCCGAGTGGCTCAATCTCGAGCGCAATCGCTTGATCGGCTTCAAAATCGAGGGCAACTGTGACCCGCGCGGCACGGCGGAGTACAATCTCGGTCTCGGCGATCGCCGGTCGCGCTCGATTCGGGATTTCCTGGTCAGCCTCGGCGTCGATCCGAGCCGCATCGAGACGATGAGCTACGGATCAGAAAAGGCCCAGGGAACCGAAGAAGGCTCGTCCTCGTCCCAGACTGGGTGGGCTTACGATCGCCGCGGCGATTTCGTCTACCTGCGCGGCGACATCAAGCCATGAGGCGCCCCGGGTTGAATGATTCATACGCCGTATGCCATATTTCATATGAAATATGGCATACGGGCTGTTGAATACGCCGCGGAACGTTTTCGACTGCTCGGCAAATTGAGGGAGCGGAAAGAATTATGAAATGCATTCGTGTTTACACATTGCCGATATTGCTCGCCGTCATCATTCTACCTTTGGCTGCGGCCGCGCAGAGCAAGGAGCAGCGCGAGAAGATCGACCGAATGGCGACGCAGGTCGAGGATTTGAAGACCGAGTTAGTGCTGCTGCAACGCCAGACCCAGTCGATGCAGGACACGTTCAACAAGACCATGGGCGAGCTGAACACGCTGATCGTCCAGATGAGCGACAACATCTCCACCATCCGGCGCGCGACGGAGTCGGTCTCAACCAGAGGCGGCGACGTCGTTTCGCAGGTCAGCTCGATGGGCGAGCGCCTCACCGCCACCAACGAGCGGATGGAGCGCCTCTCCGAACAGTTCGCACAGTTGAAGAAACTCATCGAAGACATTCCGAAATCGCCCGTGCTCTCGCCAATAAATCCGGGCAACCCCGATCAACTCTTCGCCGCCGCCACCGGCGATTACTTTCGTGGCAATTACGACCTGGCGCTGTCCGAGTTCAGACAGTATGTGGAGACCTATCCCAGTTCAGAGATGGCCGACAACGCGCAATACTGGATCGGCGAGATCCTGTACGCGCAGAATAAAAAGCCCGATGCCGCGGTCGCATTCGAGAAAGTCAAAACAGTCAATCCTAGCGGAGACAAGACGGCGCCTGCTTTGTATAAGCGCGGAATGATCCTGCTCGAGATAGGGCAGAGGGAGGAGGGCGTCATTCAACTACTGGCGATCTTCAAAGATTATTCGAAGACAAAAGAGGGAGAGCTTGCGTTTCTAAAGTTGCAGGAAATAGCGCCGGAGTCGTTACCCCAAAATCCCTCCACGCCACCTGTCCGCAGGCCGCCGCCGCGTAAGCCGTAAGTGGTCATTGATAGTTATTTCAGAACCCGGGCGCGAAGGTCATGAGCGATTTACGACCTCGCCGCTTCGCGCTCGTGTTTCGCCGTCCACTGCTAGATCGGTTTGCAATCGCGTGTACGGGAGCGGCGCCGCGAGTTGTTTACTCGCGCCTCTTTCCTAATTGGATTCCTGATCGTACGAAGCCATAAACAGGGCGATTAAACAAATCGCCCCACACTGTACACGCGATTCCAAACCGCTATAGATGGACTGGAACCTCGCCATTTCCTCGAAGCGACGTTTGTTCGAGTCTTTACAGAACCCGGCGGATTGTGGATCATGCGCGCGCGGTTCTGAGTTATGCCTGTAGTGGCAATCAACGTTGAAGCAGACTAGGGCCTAATTCAGCCCACATTGACAACCTGATACGCCGCAGGTGTTCGGGAAGCGCGGTGCGAATCCGCCGCTGCCCTCGCAACTGTAATCGGCAACGAAAGCCACACGAAGGCCACTGTTCACATCGAACGGGAAGGCGTGGCGAGTAGGACGAATAATGCCGTAAGCCAGGAGACCGGCCTGCCAGCGTGTCCGTTTCAATCCCGCGAAGGGCGGGAGAAAGGACCGTTTCATGACACTCGCCTCTGCGCGCCGTTTGACATCGGCGCTTTACCTCTCTCTGGTGCTCGCTTTTACCGCGCCATTAGTCCAGGCGCAATCTTCATTACAACTTGATGGTCGGGTCACCGACCCGGACAAGGCCGGCGTCACCGGCGCGGCAGTGACGCTGATTGCGCGCGACAATGGGTCGCGCGCGACTGTGACGACGGCGGGCGACGGGATCTTCCGCTTCGACCGCGTCGCGACGGGCGATTATCTGATCGAAGTTCGCGCCCCGGGCTTCGCCAAAACGGTCAAGGCCGTTTCGATCAAATCGACCAACGAAAGGCTCGAAATCACGCTCGACGTGGCCGCGCTCAACGACGGCGTGGTCGTGACGTCTTCCGGCACGGCGCAATCCGTAGACGAGGTCTCGAAGGCCGTGACCGTAATTGACGCGCAGCAGATCGAACTGCGCGACGAATACTCGGTTTTGGAAACGTTGAGGGCTGCGCCAGGCGTGCGGGTCGTTCAGCAAGGCGGTCCTGGCGCGTTTGCAACCGTTCAGATTCGCGGGTTGCGTTCGTTCGACACCGGCGTGTTGGTTGACGGGCTGCGCTTTCGCGACGCGGCCGACGTTCAGGGCAGCGCGAACGGCTTCCTCAGCGAACTCAACGTCGTGAGCCTCGAGCGGGTAGAGGTCCTGCGCGGTTCTGGTTCGTCGCTCTACGGCTCGAACGCGATCGGCGGCGTCGTCAACCTCGTGACGGATTCGGGTGGCGGGCGATTGCGTGGGCATGCGCAACTGGAAGGAGGCGGCCTGGGGCTGTTTCGCGGCCGCGGAGCGGTTGCGGGCGGCGCGATGGACGACAGGTTGTTTTACAGCGCCGGGCTGTCGCAGTTGAACGTAACTGGCGGCGTGGACGGCGACGATCGCGCGCGGCAGACGAGTTTGCAGGGATTGCTCGGCTATCATTTCACGCCGAACGTCACGCTCTCCGGTCGCGTTTACGCGAACGATGCGTTTGCCGCGCTGAATGAAGACCCGGCGGTCGCGCCCGGCTTCGCGCCGCCGCCCTCGGGCGCGCTTGTGCGGGCCGTTCCCTTAGACCGTGACGAACAGCGCCGTGTGGAGGCGCGGGGCGTCCCGCTGACGCCGGACAATTACAACCGCAGCGGCGCCAACTTTATCCCCGGCCTCAACGACACCGACAACCGCCGCCGCTCCGACTTCTTCTCCGGCGCTCTGAATTTCACGCAGCGTTTGAACGACCGCGCGAGCTACCGGCTCAGTTATCACCGCGTGGACGTGAATCGCTCTTTCCTCGACGGGCCGCGCGGCCTCGGCGCATTCGGCGAGCCGGCCTTCACTACGATCAGCGATTTCGCCGGCGACGTCGACACTTTCACATCGCGCGTCGACCTGCGGCTCGGCGGCGCGAATCTATTGACCGCCGGTTACGAATTCGAGCGCGAAAGCTATGGCAATTTCTCGACCGACGAAAGTCCCGCCCCTTCGAGCGGCTCGCTAGACATCCAGCAGCGCAGCCACGCCTTCTTCGCGCAGAATCAGACCCGGTTGCTCGCCGACCGTTTGCAACTGTCGCTCGCGTTTCGGCTGCAAGGCTTCGATCTATCGGCGCCGCGGTTCACCGGAGGAGCGCCGCGTTTCGTCGGAGTGGCGTTCGACGCGCCGCCGAACGCTTACACGGGCGACGGCTCGGCTGCCTATCTCTTCCGGGCGACAAACACGAAGTTGCGCGCGCACGTCGGGAACGGCTACCGCGGGCCTTCCCTGTTCGAACGATTCGGCGCGTTCTTTTTCGGGGGCGATTTCTCGCCAATCGGCGACCCGCGGCTGAAGCCGGAGCGTTCGATCGCGGTTGACGGCGGGATAGATCAGACATTTCTGCGCGGCAGGGCGCGCGTGAGCGCGACATACTTCTACACGCGGTTGCAGAACATCATAGGATTCGGCTCGACGCCGCCGGACGACCCGTTCGGTCGCCTGTTCAGCGGGTTTCTGAATCTGGGAGGCGGGCTGGCTCGCGGCGTCGAACTGAGCGCGGAGATTTCGCCCACGCCTTCGACCAGCCTCTTCGCCTCTTACACTTACACCAACGCCGACCAGCGCTCGCCGAACGCCGCAGGGCGCCTGGCCGCGCCCGGCGTGTCAGATCATCTCTTCACGCTGGTCGCCACGCAGCGAGTCGGCAGGCGGGTCGATGTGACCTTCGACCTCTCGGCCGTCAGCAAATACTCGCCTTCGTTCCCGTTTCCGTCCTTCGACACGCTCTACGTTTTTGACGGCTACGTGAAGGCCGACCTGGTCGCTGCGTACACGCTGCCGATCGACGACCGGCTCAGCCTGCGCCTCTACGGCAAAGTCGAAAACGTGTTTGATCGGGCATACACCGAGAGCGGCTTTCGCACGCCGGGCGCGTTCTTCATCGGTGGCGCGGCGTTCCGTTTCTGATCGATCTAAAGCCGTTTTCACGTCGGTTTATGTGTTAATGGAACACGGATGACGCGGATACAGCGGATTGGCGCGGATGATTCCATACATCCCTTAGGCGCCCCGATTTAACTCAAGCTGGAGGCGCCGATGTTGCGTAAATTGAAGGAACTCATCCTGCCTGACACGCGCGCGCCGCGCGAGTGCGAAGCTTGCGGCAAGCCGTTCGTCTGCGGCGCGTCGCTCAAGGGCTGCTGGTGTCTTCAAATAAAGCTCAGCGCGGAAGCGAGAAAAGAGCTGCGCGAACGTTACAATCATTGTCTATGCTCGGAATGCCTGATGAGATACGCTGAAGCGCCGAAATAACAGCGCTGATTCGGCAAAAGAATCACATGATCGAAGAGGCCATTCAAAACATCTCGCCGGTCGACCATGCCTGGCTCGAACGAGCGGCCGAGCGGCAAGCGCAATTGACCAAGCCGCCAGGCAGCCTGGGAGCGCTCGAAGAGGTCGCCAACCGCCTGGCCGCGATTCGGCGGTCGCTGAGGCCGGAGGTGTTTCGCCAGCGCGTCTACGTCGTCGCCGCCGATCACGGCGTCGCCGCCGAGGGAGTGAGCGCATACCCGGGCGAGGTCACGGCGCAGATGGTCCGTAACTTCCTGCGCGGCGGCGCGGCGATCAACGTGCTGGCGCGGGATTGCGGCATCGAGGTTAAAGTAGTTGACGCCGGAGTCGACGCCGACTTCGGCGAGGCGCCCGGGTTGATTCAGGCCAAAATCGCGCGCGGCACGGCGAACTTCACCCGCGGTCCGGCGATGACGCGCGAACAGGCGGAGCGATCCGTCGCCATCGGCGTCGAGTTGGCGCGAGACGCGGCGGCCGACGGTGTGGAGATGATTGGCGTCGGTGAAATGGGCATTGGTAACACGACGTCCGCCAGCGCGCTCACGGCGGCGCTTACCGGGCTGGCGCCTGAGGCGGTAACCGGGTACGGCACGGGCATTGACGAAGCGGGCTGGCGAAGAAAAGTCTCGACAGTCGAGCGCGCGCTTGATGTCAACAAGCCGGATTGCAATGACTCGCTCGATCTGCTGGCGAAGGTCGGCGGCGCGGAAATAGGCGTGATGATGGGTTTGGTTATTGGCGCGGCGGCCGAAAGAATTCCTGTCGTCGCCGACGGCTTCATTTCGACATCGGCCTCCGCTCTCGCATGTCTGCTTTGCCAGAACGCGCGAGACTACATTTTTATCGCACACCGCTCCCAGGAAGCGGGACACGGCGCGCTGATCGAATTCATCGGACGGCGGCCGCTGCTCGACCTGCAAATGCGACTCGGGGAGGGAACAGGCGCGGCTCTCGCGATGCGCCTCATCGGCTCCGCCGCCAGACTGCTCGGCGAAATGGCCACCTTCGCCGAAGCCGGCGTGAGCGATCGGGATTCATAATGTTGAAATGGCCGCGACTATTTTTGATTGCGGCGCAGTTCCTCACGCGCTGCCCAATGCCGCGCAATCTGGAGACCGACGAAAAGGAACTGGGGCAGGCCGCCATGTTTTTCCCCCTGGTCGGCGCGCTCGTGGGCGCGAGCGGCGCGCTGCTGCATGCCGCGCTATTGAAATTCCTGCCGACCTCGACCTGCGCGCTTCTGACGCTGGTCTATTTCTCTTTCATCACTAACGCGTTTCATGAAGACGGGCTGGCTGACGCCTTCGACGGCTTCGGCGGAGGATGGACTCGCGAGCGGGCGCTGGAAATTATGCGCGACAGCCGTGTCGGAACGTTCGGCGCGTTGGCGCTGATCTTCCTCGCGCTGGCCAAATACGACTTTCTCTCCTCGCTCGCCCCTTCCGCTCTCTGGCGCTGGCTAATAGTCGCTCATACGGCGGCCCGTTGGACAGCCATGCCTCTCTGCCTGTGGTTGCCCTATGCGCGCGAGGAGGGGCAGGGGCAGGGAAAACTCGTCGCGCGGCGTCTAAGCTACGGCGGGTCGGGGATCGCCACGTTGACTTTACTGGCGACTCTCGCATTGTTGAACTGGCGCGAGGCGTCGGTCGCCGGAGCGGTCGCCATAGCCGCGCCGCTCCTGACCGGATGGTACTACCGCCGTCGAATCGGAGGCGTCACGGGCGATTGCCTCGGCGCGACCAATCAATTGACAGAGGTCGCGATCTATTTGGCCGCCGTCGCGCTGTCGTGGCGGTAGTGCGCGAATATTTGCCGATCAGTCCCAAACACAACCACGCAATCCAACGTAGGGTCGGGTTTTCCCCTCTCGGATTTGTGATCCAGGCGATTGGGCGGGGAAAACCCGACCCTACGTTATTGCGTTAAATTTTCAGGGACCATAAAAGCCGGGCTAGGATCAATCGCCGCTGCCGCGACGGAAGAATCGTAGTACCGCAACGGCCGACTGTGGTTATTACTGTCCAATTCTGTGGCGCCTGGCATTATCCCCATCTACGCATTGTCATAAGCTCAGTCCGTACAACAACGAGGCTTGCCCTCTACAAACTATGTGGCGACCCGATTCGCCCGGACTGAGGTGATTATGCGATTCAATGTGCGAATTATCTGTCTGGTTCTGATTGCGATCTCGGCGCTTACCCTTACCGGTTCAGCCCAGACTCAGGATGACAAAACCCTTGCCCCATATTTCTTCGTGCAGGGAGATCCGAACCTGGATCACCTGCCTCTCAAAGACACCCGTGTTCAAATAGACGTCTCAGGCGTCATCGCCGACGTGAAGGTGATGCAAACCTATCGGAACGAAGGCTCACGTCCGATCAACGCCCGTTATGTATTCCCGGCCTCGACCCGCGCCGCCGTTTACGCGATGCGCATGCGGATAGGCGATCAAGTCATCGTCGCTAAGATCAAAGAGCGGGAACAGGCGAAGCAAGAATTCGAACAGGCCAAGCAGGAGGGAAAGAGCGCGTCGCTCCTGGAGCAGAACAGGCCGAACGTGTTTTCGATGAGTCTCGCCAATGTCATGCCCGGCGATCAAGTCGAGGTCGAACTACGCTACACCGAACTGCTGGCGCCGACGGACGGCGTCTATGAAGTGGTCTTTCCCACCGTCGTCGGGCCTCGCTACTCCTCACAGCCGGAATCCCAGGCGCCGAAGGAGGATCACTTGATTAAGAACCCGTATCTTCATCAGGGCGATAAAGGCGCCAGCGCGCTCCACATTTCGGCGCGGATCTCTGCGGGCGTTCCTATCCGGGATTTGATCTGTACATCCCATCAGATTTCTCCGCAATGGCAGAGTCCGGCCGTCGCCCAACTCGCCCTGGACAATACGGCTCAATTCCAGGGAGACCGTGACTTCATTCTGCGCTATCGCTTGTCGGGAGATCAGATCGCTTCGGGCCTTCTTCTCTACAAGGGGGCAGACGAAAACTTTTTCCTTTACATGGCTCAGCCGCCGCAGCGAGTGGCGGACGCCGAGATACCCGCCCGAGAGTATATTTTCGTGGTAGACGTTTCCGGCTCAATGTATGGCTTTCCTCTCAACACCGCCAAACGTCTTATGAGGGAGCTGATCGGGCAATTGCGGCCGTCGGATCTGTTCAACGTCATTTTGTTCTCCGGAGACTCCGCCGCGCTCTCCGCAAAGTCTCTCCGGGCGGACCAACAGAACGTCTCCAAGGCGATTCATCTGATTGAACAGGAGCGCGGCGGAGGCGGCACCGAGCTTCTTGCGGCGGTCAAACATGCCATGAGCCTTCCGCGCGAAGCCGACGTCTCGCGAAGCGTCGTGCTGGTGACGGACGGCTATATTTCAGCCGAGAAGGGCGTCTTCGATTACATACGAGACAATCTGAACCAATGCAATGTCTTCTCTTTCGGCATCGGCTCGTCGGTGAACCGTTATCTCATCGAGGGCGTGGCGAAGGCGGGGATGGGCGAGCCCTTCATCGTGACCACGGAAGCGGAGGCCCCCGCGGTCGCCGCCAAATTCCAGGAATACATTCAGACCCCGCTCTTGACCGACATTCAGTTCCGCTCCGTCGGCTTTGACGTCTATGACGTGAATCCGGGGCGACTCCCCGATCTATTCGCCCAGCGCCCCGTGATTCTATTCGGCAAATGGCGCGGCCCGGTGAACGGAACGCTCGAAATGCGAGGAAGAACAGGGCAGGGAGAATATCTGACTCGAGTGGAGGTCGCGGGCGTTCAGCCGGATGAGGCCAATCAGGCGTTGCGCTACCTGTGGGCCAGATCGCGCATCGCCGAACTTTCTGATTACGGCTTCGGCGATCCGGATGCGGATCGGATCAGAGACATCACGTCTCTCGGTCTGAAGTATAACCTGTTGACTCAATACACCTCGTTCATAGCGGTCCGCGAAATGCTGAGTAATAACCAGGGGCCGGCCCAGGATGTAGAGCAACCGCTGCCGCTCCCGCTGGGAGTGAGCGATCTGGCGGTGGGCAGTGAGCCCGAGTTCCTATGGCTGATGGCCGCGTCTATGGTGATCGCGCTGATCATGTTCCTTCGCTGGCGGCGGCAGCGTTTCGTATGAACCTGAGATTCAATTGGACTCGGATTGCGCAGTGTGTTGTCGCGCTGGCCGGCGCTCTCGCGCTCAAGCTCCACTACTCGACGGCGAGCGCCGACCAGTTGCGCTGGATTCTCGCCCCGACGGCCGCGCTGGTCGAAATGGTCAGCGGCGCTTCGTTCGAGTTTGAATCCCGCGCGGGCTACATCAGCAGGGAGCGCGGTTTTCTGATCGCCAATTCCTGCGCCGGAGTCAATTTCCTGATCGCCGCATTCTTGACGCTTTCGATGAGGAGGCTGATCGGCGATCGCTCGAAGGCGGGCGCCTGGGGATTCCTCCCGACTGCGGCCATGATCGCGTACCTGACCACGCTCGTCGCGAATACAGCCCGCATCACCATCGCGTTGCTGATGCGCCAGTCGCCGGCGGCGATCGGCCTGGAGTCTGGTCCGTGGTCTGGTTGGATGAGCCCCGATCAACTTCACCGCTTCGAAGGCGTCTTCATCTACTTCGGGTTTCTGCTGCTGTTGTTTGTTGTCAGCGAAAAGATGGGCGCGGGAAAGACTTCGGGTTCGCTTCGGCGTCTTTTCTTACCGCTTCTTGTTTATTACGCGATAGCGTTGGGGCTTCCGCTGTTAAACGGCGGGTTCCGTCAGGGGGCCGATTTCTGGCGGCACGCGCTATTCGTTTTGCTGATTCCTTTACTACTGACCCTAAGTTCGATCATTTTTCGAAGGGTCGTTCAAGTCGCAACGAGCGATGCTCTGAGACAATGAAGACGTGGGACGGACTTTAGTCTCTACATGAGCGGGACAGACTAAAGTCCGTCCCACGTCAGAGCGCGCGCGTCGCATTGCTACCCGTTCTATTTCGGTCTACGCAAAAGACGACCCGAGTTTAGCGCACACCCTCCATCGAAACTTTCCCACAAAATTCCTTGAGCGCGAAATTCCTTCAGCAGGTTTTTACCGGGGTCCGCCACTTACTCTATGGAAAAGCTTTTCAACACGCGACGGAACGAACCTTAGCTTGGCTCAGAGCCTGTTTTAAAAGCCGGTTAGTTCAACCTGAAGTAATCACATGAAATACTTTTCCGATTTTAGCATCAGTTATCGGAGAGGGAGTTTGAGCATGGCCAGGGTTTTGGGCCTCAAGGCTACCAGGGGGTTTTAAAAGCCGGTTAGTCCGACCTGAAGCTCCACAGTGGCGCAAACATAATAGTTAGAAGGGCGCAACGCAGCTCTCCTGGTCGAGTGCGGTGATAGAGCCTTCTAAAGGAGCCTTGGCCATGCTTGGCAGCTTTGGATACGCGCTATAGTAATTCGTATCCTAGTCATCAATTACGCCATGGGCAATCAGAAAGGAGCCAGTAGGCATGCTTGTCAATACATCCTCACATTCCGTTTCGACATCTTTTCAGTCACTTTCAGTGACATGTACTCGGGCGGGCTAAATGGCTAGCTTGCTTTGAGTAGAAATATTGAACATCCCCCAGACGTCACTGACATCTTTCCCGGCCTTGCGTTCTGCCTGAGCCTTTGCGGTTGAGCGCGCCGCCGAACGACGCCGCGTCCAGCCGGCGGAGGCCGTAGTGTGTTGACCACTCGCCACATAGATCTGGAGGGATCCGTGTCTTTGCCGAACCTCAACCCAACTACGCACGTGGACTCGAAACAACTTGTAGCATATGTTCAGGAAGCGGTGCAGTGGGCATGCCTTCGTTACCGGCGCCGCGTCCGCCAGGATGAACTTGATGACTTCGCACAACAAATCATCCTCAAGCTGATCGAGGATGACTGCCGCCGTCTCCGATTATTCAACCGTAACTTTGCATTCAAGACATGGCTCCAGGCAGTCGTAAACCATCACGTCTACAAGCGTCTCCGCAGGCGGAAGCCGGCTGGAATCCCAGATGAGCTAGACCAGGGATCTTTGATCTATTCACCGCCGCAGGATCAGGAGATTTACGCCGCGGAACAGCGTGAACTGCTGTTTCGGGCTCTCTGCGCCCTGAGTGAGCAAGAGCGGCTGCTTTACAACCTCTGTTTCGTAGCCGAGCAGGATGCTCAGAAGATAGCCTCAGCTTTTAAGATCAACGTAAAGAACGTTTACAAACGGAAAGAAACGCTCGTTCTCAAGCTCACGAGGCTCGTACAAAACCTCCAGGCACGGTGAAGAAAAAAAATCGCCGGCCGGGGGAAAGTCTCCGGTGAGAGGCCTATATATGCATGAAAGGTAAACGAGCGATCTGGGAGCCGGATTGCCATCCTGTAGCCGCGGCGGCGGTCGCGGCTGTTGTCACTCAAGAATCAGGTGATCTTAGTGGCGTGGCGTTCTCGGCGCTGTCTTTGCCGGCGGTCTGAAGTCTGTTCGTCGATCGGTTCGCCGGCGCGGCCGCAGACCCTCGCGTCTCAAGATCAAGTGTCCACCGACGAACTCTCTGCCGCCATCGAAGGGCAGATAGAGGCCGCCGCTAAACTGACCCGAAGCGCCAAGTTCGATTAACGATTCCAGAAGCCGACGCTAGAGCGTCGTCAATTTTAAATGGGCCGATAAGCGCCCTGACGCGGCGCTGTCGGCAGACGGCTGCGGCAAAGATATTTCGCCTGAGAAAAGACGACTGCAACCGAGCCTGCATTACATGCGGTTGCGCTGATGATTGGAGCATATATGATCGTAGCAAATCGCCATTCTCGCCTCTTAACTATTGGCTTCTTCGCCGCTTTTTTGGTATTCGCCTTTACGATTGCCGGATCGGCTCAGACCATTCGGCACGCGGAAAACACGGTAGACAGTTCAATGCGCAGTAATATCAACGTCGACCCGGTGACGTTGAATATGAGTTTTAGTATAAAACTTGGCGACCAGCCCGGAAGGGGAACTAATGTGCCAATATCACTCGACTACTCTTCAAAAGTCTGGGAAATCTTGTTCAACACTACCTTCACGGTGGACTTTGCGAACTTTACGGAGTCATTCGCGACTTACGCGAGTAAATCGGTGTCTGGTTGGACCGTCCACATGGGCGCCGTGGGCGTTCCGGAGTTGGATATCAGAGGCAGCTACGCAAAATATACGTAATTGCTCACGGGCTTGATGGTTGAAGATATTGATCAATTGGCTTGCCCATCAATTTGACCAATGCGTCAAAGATCTTTTCACCTTTGAGCTGCGCCGTCGCGATAACCGTCTGCAGTGCGGCGTAGGCTTTGGCGCC
>DATCXQ010000262.1:0-6235 GCA_036565725.1 Blastocatellia bacterium | reverse complement strand
GGCGGATGGCGCTCGGCTCGGAGACGATCAACAGCCCGTCGTACCCGATGACGTTTCGCAGGTATTGCGTGAAGAGCAGTCCTGCGGGGCCTGCGCCGCAGATCAACACCGAGCGGATCGGGCGTTCGCCGCCGAAGGCGTATCGGGCGGAAGCGCGCATCGTCATCTCACAGGAGTGTGTGACGCAGGCCAGCGGCTCGGTCAGCGCGGCCTCTTCCGGCGAGAGGTCGCTCTCGATCTTGACGGCGTTGATCGCCGGAACGGCTACGAAATCGGCGAGCGCTCCCGGCAACCCGGTGATGCCGTGCTCTTTGTACTGCGCGCACTGATGGGCGCTGCCCGTCGCGCAGTACTCGCATAGTTCGACCTCGTCCCGACTCAGGCAATTGATTCCCTGGTCTATGACAACGCGGTCTCCGGGCTTCAGGTCTTTTACCTCGGCGCCGGCTTCGATGACCACGCCGCAGAACTCATGCCCCAGAATTTGTGGGCGCTGTTCAAGCGGGATCAGCCGCCCCGAGTCGTCAGTGTTGTAATTGGCATGGCCCTGGTAGATGTGAAAATCGGTGCCGCACAGCCCGACAGCCCCCGACCTGATCAGAATCTGGCGCGGGCCGACCTCCGGCGAGGCGATCTCACACAATTCCATCTTTTCAGGGGCGCAAAGCGCCAACGCGCGCATCAATTGATTGCGGATTGGGACTCTGGGATTGCGGATTGTCTCTTGATTAGTTGTTTTGCTGCTCATTGATCTAAATCGTTTGTGTCCAATCTCCCGGCGCGGCGCAGAAACGCGAACCGTTCGATCGTCTCTTTCATGCCTTGTGACAGTGGAGTGTGCGGGATGTCGCCGAGCGCGCGGACAATCGCCGAGTCGTCCAGTTCGGGCGGCAGCGCCAGCGGCGTCGGGTCGAAGGTGATCCGCCCTTCGGCCTCCGGAATCAGCTTCTCGATCTCTTCGACCACGGCCGCCATCTCGACGGACTCGCCGTGTGAATTGAAGACATGCGAGCCTTCCAGGTCGGCCGAAGCCGCTCGGATGAACGCGTCGGCGCAATCGGCCACGTAGAGGAAATCCGTCTTGCCGCCGAAGCGAATATGAAACGCGCGCCCGACGACGGCGGCCTTCATCGCCTTGGTCGGATCGGAGGTCACGCCGGTGTCGCGCCCGACGCCATAAACTGTCAGCGGGCGGAGCCCGACGCTGTTAACGCCGTTCTCGAGATAGTAGACTCGCGCGTTGTCCTCGTTGCACCGTTTGAACGCGCCGTAATGCGTGTTCAGGCCGCCGGCCAGGTCTTCCGGCGCAGGGCCGTCGCTTTTGCCGAAGACAGCGGCGGAGCTGGCGTAGGCGATCCTTTTGACCCGTCCGCCGGAGTTCTTCGCGGCCTCGAAGACGTTGATTGTTCCGATGACGTTGACCGTCGCCCCCAGGCGAGGGTTGGCGCGACAGGTCGGGACCTGCAGCCCGGCCAGGTGGATGACGTTGGTAATCTCGCGCTCCTCGACGACTCGCGAAACGTCTTCGGCGTCGGTGATGTCTCCGGCGACGAAGGCGGCCCGCTCGATTTCGTCGTCGTCCATAATCAGGCGCAGCCGATGGGGGTCGGGACTTTTATCGAAGATGATCACTTTGAAATTTGACGCGAGCAGCCGCTTAATCACCCACGCGCCGATGAAGCCGTGCGCGCCGGTCACCAGATAGATCGGTCGAGACATTGAAAATTCGCCTTTAATTGAAAAATGCGATTTAAGGGATGCGCATCATATCACGCGACCCTGGAATGCGAAATACGAGACGTCGCCTTTTTGCAAGGCGTTACCGATACCGGAGCGTTGAGTGTTCGGCGTGGGTTGCGGTACTCTAGCGCCAACCCTGAGCAAAGGAAAATATAACCCAGTCCGCTCCGGCGCCGGTAAAAACAAATAGGCGTTGTGGCGGGAGTAATGAGGCGCCTTGCGAGTTGTTTACTCGCGCCGGTGGCGCCGGCGCCGAGGCGCGAGTAAACAATTCGCGTCGGACCTGCGCGCCGCAAAACTGTTACCCATTCGCTTATGGCGATTAGCAAATGCGTGTACGATGTAGGGCGAATTGTTTAATCGCCCTGATTGTGGCGTTGTCTGATCGGGGAAAGAGCGCGAGTAAACAACTCGCGCCACCGCTCCGCTATACGCATGCGCTGAATGCTCTAACATGTTGGAGAGATAAATGCAGCTCAACAAAATTGCCTTATTAATGATCCTACTAAGCTCGGCGCTCTGCGGGTGCGGCTCCGAGACGGCCTCGAACGCGCCCAAAGACTCCTCGTCGCTTCTGACGGCCACTCCGGCGTCGCTGCCCGACGTCGGCGCGATGGTCAAGCGGATTTTCACTCAGGACGGCTGTAAGGACTTCACCGCCGAAATGCGTATAACGACCGAGGGGCAGAGCGGCTCGCGCGAGCAGATCGAATTCAAGGCGCAGCGGAAGTATTCGGCGGATCGAGTCGCCACCTTCCTTTCCGTGCTTGCGCCGGCTGAGGACACGAACAAGGCGCTGTTGGCCGTCGAGCGCCCGGATCAGCCGACGGAGGCGTTCTCCTACCTCGCCGGCTTGAAGAAGCTCACCAAAATCAGCTCCGACAGATATCTTGGCTATCGGAACGCGAAAGTCGCCGTCCAGGACATGCTCGGAATGGAGCTGGGCCAATACGATCACGACGCGGGCGCGCGCGTAGCGCCGGACGGAGAGCCGTTGATCAAGGTCGAATTCAAGGAGAAGCCGTGGCGCAACCTGGCGTATCCCCGGATCGTCGGTTTTTTCCGCGAAAAGGATCAGGCCCCGGTAAAATTCGAACTCTACGACCACCGAGGCGAACTGCAAAAGAACGTCAAAGTTGAAGATGTCAAACCGGTTCAGAGCCGCCAAACGATCACCCGGCTGGCGATCGAAGATCTTCAACAGAAACTCAAAGTCAGGGTCGAAACGCGCAGGATCGAATACGACCGCGGCCTCCCCGACAGCCTTTTCACTGAGGAGCGCCTGAAAAGTGTCATCAGTAACGCGGTTCAAAGACTCGATCAACAATGAACCGAATCATCACCTTCATCCTCCGGCGCCCGCGCGCGATCATCTCGATGCTCGTCGTGTTGAGCGCGTTCTTCGCCTACGGGCTGTGGCGGGGCGTGCAGCTAGACGTCTCGCCGCTCGGCTTCGTCGAGAGGGATGGGCAGGCGAGGGCCGATTTCGAGACCGCTCGCAAAAACTTCGGCCCGGATGATTACCTGGTCGTCGCCGCCGTTTGCGACGACGTGTTCGCCCCCGCCAACACAGCGCGGTTGAGAGACCTGCATGACCGGATCGCGAAAACCAAGGGGGTGGCTGAAGTTTTGAGCCTGGTCAACGCGCCTTACGCGCGCAGCTCAGGCGGCGTGGTCTCGGCGGAGAGCCTCATCCCCGACGGGGCGACGAGGCGACGGGGCGACAGGGCGATTGAGAGACGAGGGATTGAGAGACAGGGGGATGAAGAGAATGGCGCGCCTGTCGCCCTGTCGCCCCGTCGCCCCGTCGCCCCGTCGCCCGATCCGCAACCTGCAATCGATGAAATCCGCAGGCTGGCGACCGGCGACAGGCTCTACGTCGGAAACCTCGTCTCGGCCGATTCCGGCGCGGCTGCAATGAACATCCTGCTCAAATCCGATCTGTCGACGGCGGAGCGCCACGTGATTACCCATCGGATTTATGATCTCGCGCGCGGCGCCGGATTCGATCAGGTCTATTTCGCCGGCGACCCGTTTACGCAGTGGCGCTCGACGGAAGCGGTCAAGGGCGACCTGCGGCTCTTTCTGCCGCTTACGCTGGTCTTCATCGCGCTTCTCCTCTGGCTCTGTTTTCGATCTTTCGTCGTGGTCGCGTTGCTGCTGTCGGCAATCGGCCTCGGGTTGTTGTGGCTGATGGGGTTGATGGCGTGGTTTGAAAGCCATTTCACGATCCTGGCCTTGATGCTGCCCACGCTGATGGTGGCGATCGGCTGTTCGTACATGGTTCACGTCATCAATCAGATCGGAATCTCACAGCGGGGAGTGGGGAGTGGGCGACAGGGCGACGAGGCGACGGGGCGAGTGGGAGAAGAAGAGAACGGAAGAAGTGAAGATTTAAGCCCTCGTCCCCCCGTCGCCCTGACTGCAATCGAGGAGGCTCTCAACTTCATCAGCCTGCCGGTGATCGTCTCGGCCTTGACTATCATCGCGGGTTTTCTGTCGCTGGCTTTCACGTCGATCCCGGCGATCCGGTCCACGGCCATCTACTCCGCGATCGGCGCGGCCTTCACGATGATTCTTTCGCTGACGTTCATTCCGGCCGCGATGGCGCTGATGGGCGAGCGCGCGATGAGGTTTCGCGTCGGGCTTACCGGTGGCATGGTCAGACGTCTCGAAGGCGTCGGGCGATGGGCCACGTCAAACCAGACCCCGCTATACATACTGACCGCGGTCCTCGTGGCGTTCAGCGCGGTCGGCGCGAGCCGCATCGTGATCGACATAGACTACTTTCATTTCTCCAAGCCGAATTCCGAGACGAGCGTCGGGTTGGCCGAGGTCAACAAGCGGCTTTCGGGCGCGATCAATTTCGACATCATCGTCGAAGGGAAGGGCGCCGGGGCGATTGAGACGCCGGAGGTCCTGCGGCGGATCGCCGAGCTTCAGTCGTTCGCCGAGACGCGGAAGAGCGCGAACGGGCAGGGCGTTGATCGCACACTGTCGGTTGTGGAATTTGTTAAACACGTCAACCGCGCTTTTCATGACAACGACCAGCGGCATTACGAACTGCCATCCGATAAGGGCGTCATCGACGAACTGCTTTCAGACCGCGATCGATTGCGCCAGTTTCTCACCCCCGACGGGCGAATCGCGCGGATACTCGTCCGCTCCAACCTGTCAGGTTCGCAGGCGATGGCCGGAGCAATTAGAGAGATCGAGGCGCGCGGACGCGAGCTGTTGCCGGAGTTCCGGGTCTTCGCGACCGGAACTTTCGTAATGCTCAATCGCACGTCGGATCAGATTGCGGGCGAACAATTGTTGAGCGTGTCGATCGCGCTCGTGACGATCTACTTGACGCTCTCGGCGCTCTTCGGCTCGCTGCGCGTCGGCTTCACCGCGCTCGTGCCCAACCTGATCCCGATCCTTTTTTTCTTCGGCTTTATGGGTTGGCGCGGCGTCGAATTGAATCTGACGACGAGCCTCGTGGCCAGCGTGGTGTTGGGATTGGCCGTGGACAACTCCGTCCAATTCATCGCGCGCTTCCGACGGGCGCAGGTTGGGACGGCGGATTTGCGTGAGTCGATACTCGAGAGTATGCGGCTGTCAGGGCGCCCGATCATTTACGCGAATGTCGCGCTGGCCGCCACGTTCGCGATCTTCTGCTTCTCGAATTTCAAACCGATAGCCTCTTTCGGACTGCTCTCGGCCGTGACGATCATCGGATGTTTGATCGAGGATTTGGTCTTGTTGCCGGCGCGGCTGACTTCGCCGGTGTTTCGAGCTAAGTAGCGTAAATGCTCCCGCGGAAGGGCATTGCCCAGTTGGGCCAAATCGGCCATTCCAACGATGATTTCAGGGCGCAGGCTGCTTTCGTATTTCGTTTGTTTTGAGCAACAGTGTTTTATGGTGATGTCCGGTATGGCTGTGAAACAGCTTGCCAGACACGTCCACTCTCTGTCCGAGAAGGCGTCGATATCGCCTGTATTGATCGGCTTCCAGCACAAGTTGTATTTCTTTTTCATTGTCCGCCTCAACATTGATATCGTCCGAAGCAATAACGCAGATCGCTTTTTTAAGCTTGAGGACCCAAATTGTTTCAGGCTCATCGCCATTGGCGATACTCTCGTAGTTGGGACGGCCGGGGTGAGTCTCACTGACTATGACGCCGGAAAGTCTAACTACCTTCGGTTCATAAGCAAGACATTGAGCCGCGACCGACTCCGGCGTCGAAAATCCGATGGCGCTCGTTACAACAGCTAGCAATAGAATGTGGCGCGGCGCAAAGATTTGATAAGCCATTTTATTTTCCTCCAGGGCGTACTCTATATGTTGGGAACACCAAGATCTGGATTTTGGCGACGAGTCAGTACTCTGTAAACTAAGTTTTCTTGTGTTTAGCGTTTTTTTTCTGGCGATATCCAGTTTAACTACAAACGTTGGGAGAGAGCGTTTAGAGTACCGGTTTTAGCCGGCAGGGCTTGGAGCCTCAGCCCTGCCG
>DATCXQ010000247.1:0-4133 GCA_036565725.1 Blastocatellia bacterium | reverse complement strand
GCTTTCGCCCGAAGGGAGAGAGCTCCTACTGGCCGTCCACACTACGGGAGATATTTTCGGCGAGTCGTGCCTGTCCGGGTTAGGCCCACGTCTGGAGACGGCGACCGCGATGGAAGAAACGATCTTAAAACAAATTCCTTGTCTCGAGTTTTTTGCGCTTTTAAGCCGTGACGCGCTGTTTGAGGGCTTCGCGCAGTACCTGGCGGCGCGGATCGCTGACCAACAGCAAGTCATCGCCAACCTGATGACGGTTGACAGCGAACAGCGACTGAGCAAGATGCTGTTGCAGTTGGCGCGCAAACTCGGCAAGAAAGGCCCGAACAGCATTCGCATCGAGCAGCATATGAATCGAACTGAAGATTTCGCCTGAAGAATTGTCGGAGATGGTCGGCGCCACACGGCCCCGGCGTTTTCACCCAGCGTAAAGGCAGACGATTGGAACAAGAAAACCGTATTGACATTCAGCCAGCCGATCGAGATTCCGGGTGACGTTGTTTTGCCGGCTGGCGCCTATATTTTCAAGCTGCTGGATTCTTCATCTAACCTCCACATAGTTCAGATTTTCAACGAGGATCAAACACACATCTATGTGACAATCCTCGCGATACCGAATTGGCGTTTGAGTGTGACCGACAAAACGGTAATGACGTTCGGGGAAAGGGTGGCCGGCGAACCGCAAGCCATCAAGTCGTGGTTTTATCCGGGGGCTAATTCGGGTCAGGATTCCCGAATGAAGCGCCACTCAAACCGCGATTCGGCGCCCTGAGCCGCAGATGTAGCGAGCGTAATACACAGCCAGTACAACCCAGGCGCCTTTCTTTCCGAGATGGTCCAATTTTGGACAGCAACTTATCTCAGGCTGGCCAATCATCAATCTTGCAAAAGGGAATCTCGAACGATTACACCTCAAAATTTTTGCGCCATTCGCTAAACAATCCCCCTGAGATGCAAGGGCGCGAGGTTTAAGCGGGTGAACGCAGGGAGAGCGTATGCGGCAAACAGAATTACTTGACGAACCTATCATTACCGATTCGGAAATCCAGGGAATCCCTAAACGGCGGAGACGGCCCCGATGGTTATTGATCATTGTCGCCGTGGCGTTCATCACCATCTTCGCCTGGCCTCCCGGGGTTGTTTTCTATACTGACTGGCTCTGGTTCAAGGACCTCGGTTACCAGACGGTCTTTTCAACGATGCTGGTGACCAAAGTGACGCTGGGTCTCACGGTCGGCCTGCTCGCCGCGGCGTTCACCTGGCTCAACTTCGGATTGGCGGTGCGCCCGAGCCACGATCCAGCGGACGTCCAAGAAGTAAGCAGGGAAACAGGCGGGGAAGCAGGCTGGGAGGCGGGCCCGCGATCCTTCGTCATCAATGGACAACGGATTCCCGCGCCGGACCTTGCCCGGTTAGCCGGGCGGTTGGCGCTCCCCGCCGCGCTGGCGATCGGCGCATACGCAGGCTTGCTCGCCTGGGGCGCATGGGACATCTGGTTGCGCTACCGCTATCAGTCGCCGTTCGGCGAGGCCGATCCGATCTTCGGGCGCGACATCGCCTTCTACTTCTTTACCCTTCCGGCGCTCGAAGCCCTCGCCAGTTTGTTATTCATCGTGACGGTTGTCAGCCTGATTGGAACAGCGGCAATCTATGTGGTTCGTGAGGCGGCGCGCGTGGCCATGCGCGAGCCAATGCTAGGGTCGGATACTTTCAGCAAACTGCGCCAGTTTGCCGTGGGGCGCGGGCCGCGGGCCCACCTGCTGAGCCTTGTCGCAGTCATGTTTCTCGCGCTGGCGGGACAGGCTTATTTGGGAATTCCGAATCTGCTCTTCTCAACCAGCGGGCCAGTGGCGGGCGCCAGCTACACCGACATCAACGCCACGTTGCCACTGCTCTATGCGCAGGTCAGCGTGGCGGCGCTCGTCGCCGTCTTGGCGGCCGCGAGCTTGTTGCGTTCCAAGAGCGGACTTCTCTGGGTGGGACTGGGTCTTTACCTGCTCACGCTCATCGGTGGCTTGCTGTATCCCGCCATCGTGCAGCGTTTTTCCGTCGGGCCGAACGAACTGGCGATGGAGACGCCCTACATCATTCACAACATCGCCGCGACGCGCAAAGCATTCGGGCTGGACCATGTGGAAGAGCGCGAGTTGCCGGGCGAGACTGCGCTCACCGCTCAAGACATTCAGGAGAACCAGGCGACGATCAATAACGTCCGCCTCTGGGATCAGCAGCCGCTGCTCGACACCTTCTCCCAGATTCAGGAGATTCGCACCTACTACGATTTCAAGTCAGTGGACAACGACCGTTACCGCATCAACGGCGAGTTGCGGCAGGTCATGCTCTCGGCGCGCGAGCTGTCATCGGAGAGCCTGCCGAACCGAAACTGGATCAATGAGCAACTGACCTTCACGCACGGATTCGGTCTGACGCTCGGCCCGGTCAATCAGGTGACGTTGGAAGGCTTGCCGGTGCTCTTCGTCAAAGACATTCCACCTGTCTCATCGGCCCCTGTCCTAAAGATCGAGCGTCCGGAAATCTATTTCGGCGAGCTGTCGAATGACCGCGTTTACGTTAAGACAAAGGCCAAGGAATTCAATTACCCGGCGGGCGAGGAGAATGTCTTCGCCAGCTTCGCAGGCGTGGGCGGTGTCGCCATCGATTCGACGTGGCGACAGTTGCTGTTTGCCTCGAGGTTTCGTGATCTGAAGCTACTGCTTTCGAACGATCTGACGCCTGAGAGCCGCGTTCTTTACTACCGCAACATCAAGGAGCGGCTCGGCCAGTTAGCGCCGTTCCTGAGATTCGACGGCGACCCGTACATGGTCATCTCCGAGGGGCGGCTCTTCTGGATCGTCGATGCCTACACGGTGAGCGATCGCTATCCTTATTCGCAACCGGTCGGCGGCGTCAATTACATCCGCAATTCAGTCAAGGCCGTCGTGGACGCTTATCACGGCCACGTCCAGCTCTACATCGCCAACGAACGTGACCCGCTGATTCAAACCTGGGCGCGCATCTTCCCCGGCGTTCTGAAGCCTCTCAGCGAAATGCCCGCCGACCTGCGCGCGCATCTTCGCTACCCGGAGGACATCTTCAAAATTCAAACGGCAGTCTACTCCACCTACCACATGGATCAGCCGCAGGTCTTCTACAACAAAGAAGACCAGTGGTCAGTCGTTTCAATGGCTGAGAAGCAGGTTGAGGCTGAATCGCCGACGATGGAGCCTTATTACACGATTATGAAGCTGCCCAGCGAGCGAACCGAGGAGTTTATCCTCCTGCTGCCGTTCACACCGAAGCGCAAAGACAACCTCGCCGCCTGGATGGTGGCGCGCGCCGACGGCGAGCATTATGGCCGCCTGCTGGTTTACCGTTTCCCCAAACAGAAACTGATCTACGGGCCCAGGCAGATCGTGGCGCGCATCAACCAGGATCCGGAGATCTCGCGCCAACTCTCGCTCTGGAACCAACGCGGCTCGCAGGTCATCTTTGGCGCCCTGCTGGTGATCCCGATCAAGGAATCGCTCATCTACGTGCAGCCGCTCTATATGCGGGCGGAGACCGGCAAGATCCCCGAGCTCAAGCGGGTGATTGTGGCCGCTGAGAATCGCATTGCGATGGAACCGACGCTCGAAGTCGGCATGGCGCGTATCTTCGGGAATGCGTCGTCCGCCGCCGAGGACCTGGCGCAAACATCACAGCAAATACCGCAGCAGGCGTCGCGCGTGGGCGAAACGCCCGCCGCACAATCAGCGGCAACCACTCAGAGCCTCGCGGCCCAGGCCAGGCAGCATTACGACCGCGCGCTTCAGGCGCAGCGAGAAGGTGACTGGACGCGCTACGGCGAGGAGATCAAGCGACTCGGCGCGGCGATTGAACAGATCTCGAAGCAGAGATGACACAAGAGAGGGCCAGTTGGTTTTTTACCGAATTGACATTAGAGAGGAGATTCAAGGTGAAAGTTAAAGAGATTATGTCCGCAGATGTGACGTCTTGCGGCCCGAATGCGACCCTGGTCGCGGCGGCCGGGGTCATGCGGGGATACAACTGCGGTACGCTTGCGGTGATAGGTGGCGGTGGAAAGGTGATCGGCATGATCACTGATCGCGACATTTGCCTTGCCATGCGTAAGAAGGATA
>DATCXQ010000218.1:0-3662 GCA_036565725.1 Blastocatellia bacterium | reverse complement strand
CAATCCGCAATCCAACGGCCTTTATTTACCGGAACCAATTTCTTAACCGGCTTCCCAGCCCGCGACTGGATTTGTTTTTAACCGTAGGGTTCATTTCGTCCTGGGAATCTGTAAAGGTTGTAGGATCCGCGGGATCCGGTTCAATGAATTCCTGTCCTCGAGGCAAGACGGCCTGCTCATCTACTGCCGCGTCCTCACTCGGCGGCGCGAGCGGCGTCGAGAAAGCGAAATCGTCGGCTTCCTCGGAGCCAAGCACGTTTTTAGCAATTTCGTAATATTTCTGCCGCTCCACCAACCCGTTCAATCCGCCGTTGATCCGTTTGGTGATGGCGATGAAGTCCTGAACGTCGGCCAGTTCGTTCAATCCGTTCAACCTCCAGAAGACGCCCGCCGTGGAGAACGCGTATTGCGGAGTCGCCACCAGGTCGGGATTTTCCTCCAGATCGACGCCGAGCAGGTCTCCATATTTCTTGTAATTGGCGCGGCCGGTGATCTGGATGGGACCGCGCCCACGGTAGCGGAACCCGTCGCCCGGCTGGGTGTTTCCCAGCCTATTTGCCAGGTCGCTCGGCGGCTCGTATTTCTTCTGCTGCGCCGTGGGTCCCCAAATCTCCTCCATATACTTCAACTCGGCTGATTCGTGGGCGATCTGGGCCAGGAATGCGGACGCCCGCAGCGGGGTGTCGATCTCGTAGATCTCCATGACCCTGTTTATGTAGGGCAGGTAAAGCTGGCGCTTCGCCTGTGGCAACCTCGGCATAATCTGTTGCAGATCACTTTCAGTAAGCATCGTCGATTCCTCCTTGGTCACAACCAGCTGACGTCGCCGCTAATTCATATCGTGTTCGGCTTTCAAAAATCCCTGAGCGATTATACCAATTCTTCGACTTCCAGCGCATTCATAGCGATCTCGTAATATCTCTGGCGTTCCTTCAACCCCGTCGTCCCGCCGTTGATCCGTTTGGTGATGGTGATGAAATCCTGAACATCGGCCAGTTCATTCAACCCCTTAGTTTTCCAGAAGAGGCCCGCCGTGGAGAACGCGTATTGCGGAGTCGCCGCCAGATCGGGATTTTCCTCCAGATCGACGCCGAGCAGGGCGCCGTATTTCTTGTAATTGGCGCGGCCGGTGATCTGGATGGGGCCGCGCCCTTTGTATAGTTTGCCGTCGCCCGGTTGGGTGTTGCCGAGCCTTTTTGCCAAGTCGCTCGGCGGCTCGTATTTCTTTTGCTGCGCCGTTGGCCCCCAAATCTCCTCCATAAACCTCAGTTCGCCCGATTCGTGAGCGATCTGAGCCAGGAAGGCGGACGCCCGCAACGTAGTGTTAATCTCGTAAATCTCCATGACCTTGTTTATGAAGGGCAGATAAAGCTGGCGCTTCGCCTCTGGCAACGTCGGCATGATTTGTTGTAAGGCGCTGTCGGTAAGCATGGCTGATGTTCCTCCTAAATGACGGCCAGGGGCGGATTGAGAATACCCCGGCTTATGTTGTTGGATGTGGCCTTGGCCGATTAATCGATTCGTCCGTAAATCTTGAAAAGCGGATTGATTAGAACACGGGAGACCGTGATAGGCAATGTTTTTCGCGTACTCCGTTGATAGCTTCGGACGCGCGCCTTGGCGACACGAACAAATGAACCAGGTCTTTCTGTTTTAAATCACGCGCCTCCATCAGGTGTTGCAGAACCTGTTGACATTCTCCCACCGCCAAACGCTATCGCGTTATGGCGGGGGATTCCTACGCTGAACGCCGTCGCTCATCTCTCGTAGGCGTTACTTTCCGGGCGTCCCACCTGGTAGTTTTCTTCATCTTCAGCAGGTATCTTCCTGCTCGCAGTATGACGCGTTGGTGAAATAGGCGAGTAGAGTGCGACTAGAACTGACGATCTGTGTCGCCTGGCCGACGGTCGCCATTATGCGGCCTAATAAGAAGTCTTCAGCCAGTTCTCCTTGGTCCAGATCAGCCTGCCTGCGCCCGCGCCTTCCGCCCCCGTGAGTAGTAACGGGAGTTGCGTCGGGTCGTGGGTCGTGTACACATACGGCAGCGTTGCAAACCCGTTCCACGAGAACGCCAGCTCCGGCGCGGGTACCGGCGCAAGCGGGCTGTCAGGCGTGTTGCTGTCTCCGCGAAAGACCAGACCGCCGAGCTGATAGAGCGTATCGAGCGCGAGTATCTTGCCTGTGTACTGGGTCAGCGACGCGTCCTTCTGGTTGTTGCGAAGCGGGAAGATCACTCCGATCAACTGCGACTTCTCCAGGAGAACCGCGCCGCCTTCCGTCGAGATCGCTCCGTTGAGAACAACGTCGAAAGAGTAAGTGGCGTTGCTGCCGTTAAGCTTGGCCGCGTTCGACGGCGTCATTGCGGCGACTATCGAATCGCGCATGCCTTTAGCCGCGAACGCCTCCGCGTTGTTCACGTAAATGTCGTAGGCATGCGCGTTTCCGGCGCGCAGTCGCGGCAACCGGTCCTGCATGTTGAGATAGTAGTTGTGGTGGAGCGTGACCTGATGGTTGGCGTTCGCCGGATCGAGCTCGTTGGCGCCGACCAGGTGCCCCTTCTTCTGCGAGCGGGATATGGCGATGATGTCCTCGACGCTGAAGCCGTTGCTCCGGAGGAAGTCGTACATGGGGTAAGCCGGCCGATTCTGATCGAGCGCTTCGATCTGCCGGCGCACGAAACTGCCCGGGCCGCCGTCGTCGCCGAGGAACGAGCACCAGGAGATGGTGACGTTCCTAGTCCCTCCCTTGATGTCGATGACGCCGTCGTAGGCCTTGGTGAAGGTACAGTGGTCGATCCAGATGTTGTCGCTGGTCATGTCCACCGTGATGAAGTCCCAGCCTTGCTTATCATACTTGCCCTTCGAGGACTCATCCCATTCCCACAATTCGTCGAACTTCAGGTTGCGAATAATCACGTTGTTGGCGCGCTTCACGTTGAAGTTCGCATGCCGAATCGTCGCCCCGTTCGCGGAGAAGATCGTCAGGCCGTTCTTGTCCTGGATGTCGATGAGACTGACGCCCGTGGTCAATAGCGCGGGATGCAGCAGCGGCGCGGAGGCAGACCGTAGCGCGCCGGCGCGAGCCGTCGCCGGGACCTCGTTAAAGCCCAGATCGAGGTCGTTCATGATTTCGATGACTTTTGTGTTCCGGTTCCCGAGCGCGGCCACCAGATCGTCGGCGGTGAAGACCTTGCGATAGTTCGGATCCGACTCCGGCGGCAGTCCGCCGCCCGTGGCGGCCCGCGCGAATCCGGCGAGATCGTAAAGCGCCGTCGGGAGCTCGTCGGACACGGTGAGCGTGGCCGCGCCGCTGGTAGCAGTCCCCACACTGTTGCTGACCGTTACGCTGTAGTCCCCGGAGTCGCTCTGCTGGACGTTTGCGAGGTTGAGCGTCGCGGCGGTCGCGTCGGCGATCGGGGACCCGTTCTTACGCCACTGGTAACTCAACGGAGCCGTGCCCGTCGCAATAACGGTGAAGCCGGCTTGACCGCCGACGACCACGATCTGCGACGCCGGTTGTGACGTAATGCTGGGCGCCACTGGTCCGGTCTCGACGGTGAGCACGGCGGTCGCGCTGGTCGCGGAACCGGCGGCGTTGCTCACGACCACCCGGTAAGCGCCGGCGTCAGCGGCTTGAACATTGGTGAGCGTCAAGCTGGCAGC
>DATCXQ010000021.1:0-8272 GCA_036565725.1 Blastocatellia bacterium | reverse complement strand
GTCAACTACTCCATCTAAACGCTAGCGCGTTGTAGATGGAGCTTGCAGTTCCAAGTTTCGTGTTCACGCCCGAAAGAACAGTCTTTCGAGAACGGACTGCTTAGGGCCGGTTGACCATCGGATTCGAGCGAACCCAGCGCGGCCCATCAACTTCCGGCATATAGCCGAAAGAGATAGAGTCAGGTACCTGGCATGCAGACTACCAAGTAACTTCAGAGATTTTACGTGGTCGAAGTTTTCCGGCCACAACCTCCTATCCCTGGTTCTCAAGGATCAGAAACTGTTTCTCTCCCTTGCAGGACGAGTGCCTTTGACCGGCGGCAATATACCACAAGAGTCAACCGTGCCCGCGTCGAAGGGACGAGCCCTTCAACTTGCGCACGGTCTCGATTTCCTCACCATCCAAGCCTACCGGCTTTGGATGGAGTATCCGTCGAGGGGAAAGACGAAGAGAGGGGTACTTATGAAGTCACTGTCGACAACAGCGATAAAGGTCTCTCTCCGCCTATGCATCCCGGGTATCACTTCGGCTTTTACTATGACGCCTTCAATCGCCAAGCTGACTGTCGTCGCGCTCCTGCACTTCGGACTCGACCACACAGTCATCGCGCGCGGCTTCATTCTCTATTTCTTCCAGCAAGGCGCTGATCCGCTTCTTGAGATCCGCCTCGTTCTTGCAGGGTAAGGTCAACTCATAGCCCCCTTCCTTCAGCCTGCGCATCCCATAGCCTCTAAGATGATAGCGCTCTATGTTGGCCCGCACCCGATTGGCGCTGCGGACCAGTTTGGTCTTGCCTTTGACATCGAGCCGGAGAGTCACCGTGACGGACCGCGCCGCTCCTCTTTGGGCATTCATTTTTTTGTCGAGTTCTATGCGCTTGGTTCCTTCATGTTTATGTGGGCTCGGTAACTCCTCGGGAAAGTCCAGCCCGTCGTCAACCAACACGTCCAGATAAACGTTGGCCAGGCGGGCGTAGGACAGCAGGGTTAATACGTCGGGGTCGCGCCGCCCCCTTTCAAAATCCGAAACGTCCACGCGATCCAGGTTGCTGACGAGGCCGACCTGTTCGATCCGCTCCTTTAACTCCTCCTGCGTCAACTCAAGTCGGTAACGGATATGACGCAGTTTCTCCGCCAGACGCATTGGCCTCCGGCGCGCCCCTTTCGGCATTAGATTCGCCCTCCCATAGAAAACTGCGGCCTGACTCTGTCACAGTCAAAATTTCTCTTGCATGTCGCTGCATATATCGCTATAGTGCGTGCTGTAACATATATCATCATGATCATTGAAAGTCGCTATAGGACTCACACGCTAAATCATCAGTGGCTATCCCTTGTAGCTCCACTTGAATGGCTTCGCGAATGTGTTGTTGAAGTATTCATAAACTCTGCCAAAGGAGATTGCCGCCTTCCAGGCGGCAGAGGAATTTGGCATTGCGCGAAGGCTTTGCGGAGCGCAATCCTCTTTCCGTGAGTTTTAATTCTGGCGAGCAAAGGCACTCTCTCAGGAGCAAACCGCTTCGCTCTTTTATTGATTGTCGTGAAAGCATATCCACGGACATTGAGAGAATTGCTATTTTCCACTTCCACAATCGGCGTGCCTTTTGTGGATGCGAGTCCGTACCTACTCGCTTAGAGTCCGCCCTTCGGGGCAGGGCTAAGAAAGCCGCCTGCTTCTAGCTGGCGGAATAGTTACCTAGTCGGATCCGAATTTGTCTAAGCTCGGCGCATGTCAATCTCCGGGGCCAAGATGAGATGCGGTTCGGCATTACTGGCGCGCCGTCTACTCAAACGCGCATCATCCAAATCAATTGACGGACTGCGATCAATTGACGGACTGCGCCAGAGAATTCCGGAGTACATCGAATACCTTGCGCGTGTAAAACCGGAGATCGCTCGTACAAGTCGCGGACAGTTTTGACTTGTTGACGAAACCGTTCCGGCGCATTGTGCCGGTATTCAACTTAAGAGCCATGGCGCGAATCATCCGGCGCTAACATCACAATTAGTTATTGCCGACCCCCTCTGCCATGGCCAACATCAGCAATGCGCGAATATCTGGGCGATATCCCGTGCTGCGCTATGTCTCCTGGCGATTTCTTCGACGATCTGTAATTGCTCGGCCTCCTGCCGCGTTAGCGGCGCTTTGAGTTTAGCCATGGGGTAACTGTCTTTGACCATTAAACCCGGCTACCGCTGTTTGGGGTAGCTGCCAATGTGAGATTCCACGGCGCAGGGGCTGTGGGATCTTTGAGCGGCCGGCTTTAATGGTCAAAGACCGTTATCCCACGGTGGTGTGGTTTTTCGCGTCGCGCAAGCGACGATTGAATTCAACCGTCGTCGCGCGACGCGGAAATACTCGTCGACTATCCCTCAAAGCGCTGCTAAGGCGGCGGAGAGAGCTGAGCAGTTGCGACGATCTATCGTTATCACTGCGGCGGAAGTTGTCTTCCACCGGTCAGCGTATTTGGATAAGGGAAAGCGAGGAATATGTTGCGCCTCCCTACACCCTGTAAACAACCGGACAAAGAGACCACAAGAGATCTGATGGTCGCTTACGTAGCCGGGTCTTGTTCGCCGGCGGAGAAAGTCGATATTGAATCACACTGCCTCTCTTGCGACGAGTGCCTCGCAACGCTGGCGATCATCCTACGCCTTTTGCACTTTCCTGTCTGCAAGGAAGAAGAGACGACGTTGGCCTTACTTTATCCAATCGGCATGGAAGCCGCAAGAGTCGCCCTCAAGGCGGGAATGAAAGTCTCGACATCCGACGAGGAGATTCCGCTGCTCGAATCGCCATTTCCGGCGGTGGCGAATGGCGCCGTCGCGGCCGGGCGGCCGCTGCAACTCGCCTTCCCCCTCGATGGATGCTCCATCCACAGCCGATAAGCTTGGATGGAGAGGGAATCGAAACCGGATGTGAGTTGAAAGGCTTGTCCCTTCTACGAACATATAGTTAACGTCAACTTCGGGTTAAAAATTCAAGCAATAAAACTTGCTACTTATGCTAGTAGTGAGAAGGGGATCCCGTATTTTTTGATAGGCAAGCGCGACACGAGGCAAACACCCTGAGCCAAGCCCGCGTCAACTTGACATGGAAATCGCCGTACCCCTTTCAACTTTTTTCCTCGATGGATTTTCTATCCATAGTAGGTAGGCTTGGATTGAGTGGAAATCGAAACCATATGTAAGTTGAAGGACTTAGTCCTTCGACGAACATACGGTAAACATTTTGTTGCTGCCGTTAGCTGTGGTTCCGCGACTTCCGCGGAATCGGTTTTGAGCAAAAGGAACTCTCGTTCGGCAGAAACGGTTTCGTTCTTTGAAGTTTAGAGATACGGTTGTTTGTCCTAATTCTCTGCATACGTAAAATCTACAGCAGATTTCACATGGATGAATAGCCACAGAGGTCACAGAGAACACAGAGAACTCATTAAATCCGCTCTGTGCCCTCTGTGTTCTGCGGTGGCTAACTGTCTTAATACATCTAAAAATCGGTATAAAGAGGTTGCTTCGGGGGCACGTGTCGCCTGGCCCGAAGTCGCGGAAAGATGATAGACGGCTATCAGTAAGTACAGCGACAAACTCCATCTACAACACGCTAGCGTTTAGGTGGAGTAGTTGACGAAGTTCAACCCCGCGACATTCAGCCGTAAATCCCAATCCTTACAATTGAAATTAGAGCATGAATTCGTTCGCTGTTGTTACGACCGTGATCGCGTGGCTCCTGTTATTGAACACCCGATCACAAAATCCGTCTGAGCTGGAAAAGCGGTTGTTGTTGGAGAAAAGGGCGTTGGTTGATACCAAGCGGCTTCTCGCTTCCGACTTGGACACCGAACTGCCCAGGCTCTCCTTCGCCGATTGGTTTGAAAAGGTCGTCGGGCCGGGGGCCGGGGTGATTTGGCAACTGAGCGAATGCGGGGAGCGGGCGGAGGTTTTGCCCGAGGCGACTGGTGATATGAGGGCCTGCGTAGAGGCCAACGCGATGTTACTCGACGGCCGCAGGGTAATTCTCATGGTCGCTGTCGGGACGTTTAAAAAAGGGATGGCCGGCGCGCCGACTTTTTATTTCGGCGTGATCGAGCAGGGGGGCGAGTTGCGCCTGGTCCGGCGGCTCCGTGACCTACCCGGACAACTGTCCGCGCCGCCCGGAAGCTTGGCGCACAGACAAGCGGTCAAACTGCCGGATGCGGGCATCCCGAAGGCGGAGCTGGCGCCGAACAATACGCCAGTAGCCCTTTTGGAAGCGTGGAGCGACGGCGAATTCGGTCAGGCTACAACAATCGAGGCGCCGCCCCCGCCCCAAGCGCCGGAGCGGCCGAAGGCGGCTTCGAGTGGGGATAGCCTGGAGGTCCCTGCCGAGGGGCTGAAGGTATTGGGAGCCGTATTGTGGGGAGGCGTGATCAAGAAGGCGCAGCCGCGGTATCCGCCGGGGGCCAAGAGATTCAACATATCGGGGCCTGTCGATGTGCAAGTCACAATCTCTGAGGCGGGGAGCGTAATCGAAGCCAAGGCTATTAGCGGCCACTCCTTGCTGCGCGGAGCGGCGGAGAATGCGACTCGCCAGTGGGTCTTTAAGCCGGCGACGCTGAACGGCGTTCCGGTGGAGACGCAGATAGTGCTGACTTTCGTCTTCAAGGTTCCACAATAACAGTGTTGTTTAAAACTAGCACATAACTACTAATCACCATAACACTCAGCCTCCGGGGCTGAGCAGTTATCAACTACCTGACACAAACTCAGGGGGGCATAATGATAACCAAGTATTTGCGAATCTTGTCTTGGACTTTTTTGGCGCTAGCGCTGATTGCGGCGATGTCACATGCTCAGACGACGACCGGCGCGTTCCTCGGGTTCGTGACCGACGCGCGAGGGGCTGTAATCAGAGGCGCAATGGTCACCGCAGTCAATGATGCGACAGGCTTGACGCGGAGCGTCACGACCAACTCCTCCGGCGAATACGTGATCGCGCTGCTACCCGTGGGCCGGTATACGCTGAAATTCGAGGCTCAAAACTTCAAGCAGCGGGCGGTCAAAGGGGTGACTTTGGAACTAGATCAGAAGGTCAAGATCGACGTCGCGCTCGAAGTCGGCCAGATCACCGAAATCGTTACGAGTGAAGACGAAGGCGGCGCGTCGCTCGTCCGCACTGAAACGGCGGAAGCCGGCGAGGTGATCGAGAATAAGCGCATTGTCGACCTGCCGCTCAACGGCCGCCTGTACCTGCAATTGGCGCAATTGACGCCCGGCGTCGTCGAGAACGCGCGCGGCGGTTTCGGCCAGCAACTGGCCGGCGTCTCAGGACCTCGCATCACCGTGATGGGCGCGCGCGAAAGCGACAACCACTTCACGCTGGACGGCGTCGTCTTCACCGATCCCTTCTACAACACGGCCTCCGGGCCGCTGAGCGTGGACGCGATCCAGGAGTTCAACGTCCGATCGAACCTCTACTCCGCTGAATCCGGCAGGCTCGGCGGCGCGCAGATCAATATCGCCATCAAAAGCGGCACGAACGAATTGCACGGCTCGGTTTACGGATTCCTGCGCAACGACGAATTCGACGCGCGCAACTTCTTCGACGTCACAAAACCCGAGTTTCGCCAGAGCCAGTTCGGCGGGACGGCGGGAGGCCCGGTGGTCAAGGACAAAGTCTTCTTCTTCGGCAACTACGAAGGGTTGCGTCTGGCCAAGTCCCTGACGCGCACGTTCTTGGCGCCGACCGCGGGTTTGCGGAGCGGTCAGTTCACGACGCTCATCCGTGACCCGAACATCGGCCTCCCCTGCGCGCAAACCGATCAGCGAGGCTGTTTCCCCGGCAACGCCATCCCCGACGATCGCATTTCCCTTGTGGCGAAGGGGTTGTTGCAGTTCGTTCCGCTGCCGAACCTCCCGGGCGCGGTGGGCGCCAATTTCATCGACTCGCCGCAAGAGATCAACGACGGCGACCAGTTCACTATCAAGACGAACTACCGGCGTAGCGCAAACAGCGAGGGTTTTGTCCGCTACACGTTCTATGACGTGGACGCATATCAGCCCTACGGCTTCGTAGCGTTCGCCAGCAGCCCGATCTCGCTGCCCGGCTTCGGACTCTTTCTGAGGCAGCATTCACAGAACGTGGCGATCAGCGAGACGCGCGCTTTCAGCCCGACCCTCATCGGCGAATTCAAATTCGGGTTCAATCGTACCGCCGGCGGCCAGGCGCAGGAGAACAGCGACGTGGATTTCGCCACGCAGTTCAACATCGCGGGCGCCAGCCGCGATCTGATTGATCGAGGCGTCCCGCGCATTACCCTCGGCGCGTTCAACGCGTTCGGCGATGTGGCCACGCCCATCTCGCGCCGCGACAACGAGTATCAATTCGGTTACAACGTCTCGTCGTTCCTCGGAAACCACAATCTGAATTTCGGCGCCGCGTACAAGCGGGTTCAGTTCAATCCCTTCATCCCCTCCAATAAACGCGGCCAGTTCACCTTCGACGGGCGCAACACGGGTAACGTGTTCGCCGATTTCCTGCTCGGATTGCCGGGCAGCGCGCAAGGAGGCGCGGGCAGCACGGCCGTCTATTTGCGCGGCAACGAATGGTACGGCTATGCGCAGGACGACTGGAAAGTATCGAAGCGGCTGACTATCAACCTCGGGCTGCGGTACGAATACATATCGCCGCTGTCCGAAAAATTCAACCGATGGGCCACACTCGACATCCAGAACCGCCGCGTGATAATCGCCAGCGAAGACGGCCAAACCTATCCTCAGGAGTTGTGGGTTCCGGGGATTGCGCAACAACTGGCCCCGTTGCCGATCGTCACGTCCGAAGACGCCGGGCTGGATCGGTCGCTCGTCAATAAAGACCGGAACAACTTCGCGCCGCGCGTCGGCTTGGCCTTTGACGTGTTCGGCTCCCAGCGGACGGTCATACGCGCCGGATACGGCGTCTACTACAATGTCGCCTCGTACAACGCGGTGTCTTTGATGAGCCAGAACCCGCCGTTCTTCAAACGAATCGGCGCAAACAATCCGGCGGCCAACGCGGCGACTCTGCCTCCGATCGGTAGCATCGCGCCGATCCAGTCCCTTCTGGGCAATCCACGGCTAGGCCTACCAGGCTTCCAGCCGTACGACATCGACTTCAAGTCGCCCTACTTCCAGCAATATAACTTCGGCATTCAGCAATTGCTGACGCAGAACCTGCTATTCGAAGCGCAATACTTGGGGTCGAGAGGAACGCATCTTTACACAAACGTCTTCTACAACTTGCCCAATCCCTCAGCGACCACGCCGGTATCGGCGCGGGCGCCTTTCCCGAACCTCAGCAACTTCGCGCAACAGGCGGGGGCGGCCAGCTCCAGCTACAACGCCGTGGCCCTGCGCATGGAGAAGCGGCTTTCGTTCGGGCTGATGGTGAGTGGCAGCTACACCTTCTCGAAGAGCATGGACAATGATTCGCTAGGCAACTCGGTTGTCTCATCGGGCCTCGATCAGAGCAACCTCAAGGCCCTCGAACGCGCCCTGTCGAGCTTCGACATCCGACACCGGCTGATAGTCAGTTTCACCTATGACCTGCCGTTCAAGTCCGGGAACAAAGCGATCAACGCCTTATTCGGCAATTGGCAGGCCGGCGGCATCATCACTCAGCAGTCGGGGCAGCCGTTCACGGTTAATATCAACGGCGACCGCGCGAACACCGGCCAGCTCAATCAGCGCCCCAATCTGGTCGGCGATCCGAACCTGCCCTCGAGTGAGCGCACGGTCGAACGATGGTTCAACGCCGACGCCTTCGTCGCGCAATCGCTCGGCGCGCTCGGCACGGCAGGTCGCAACATCCTGGAAGGTCCGGGGACGAACCTCGTAGACTTTTCGTTGATCAAGAACATTCCGTTCAGCGAACGCCACAGGCTGCAATTCCGGACGGAATTCTTCAACCTCTTCAACCATACGAACTTCGACTTTCCCGAACGGATCTGCACGTTCGCGGCAATTGCGGCTCCCGGCTCGTCCTGCGCAGCGGGGACGTTCGGACGCCTCAGCGCAGCTCGCGATCCGCGTATTTTGCAGTTCGGGTTGAAATATTTGTTCTAAACGGCGCCGCGCGCGCAGGCGAGCGGTTCTAAGATCGGCGCCGCGCTGCGCGTAAGCAAGCGTTTGAACTTGCGCGAAATCATTTACCCCACGCGCCCGGCGCTCCTGTCAGCGCCCCAATGAAGTTGGAGCGCATATCTATATGCCCGGCGCGCCAAGATCTGGATCGGGGCGACGAGTCAGTACCGCGAGC
>DATCXQ010000204.1:0-9953 GCA_036565725.1 Blastocatellia bacterium | reverse complement strand
TTATGAGACGGCCGCTTGCTTACGCGCGCGGTACTGTACCGGGGTCCCAGTAGGGATATTCCCTCCGGTAACACTTCATCACAAATCGTTAAGCCGAGGAGAAGATATGCTCGCTAAATTCTCGAAAGCCGCCGTCCGTCTGATTTGTCTTTCACTGCTCCTTCCCGCTCAATTCAATTCCGCGTTCGCGCAGTCGAAAGCGAAAAGCTCTACGCGCAAGGCCCCCGGCAAGACCGCCGCGGGCACGCTGCTGCCGAACGGCTGGACGCTGACGCCCGAAGGCGCGCAGGTTCCCACGAGCGACCTGCCGCTCAATATGGTCTTGAGCAACGACGGCCGCTATCTGCTCGTGACGACCAACGGCAATGGCGATCAAACGATTAACGTGATTGACCTGCGCCAGGGGGAGAGCGCGCAGACCGTGATGGTGAAAAAATCCTGGCTCGGCCTGGCCTTCGCGCCCGACGGCAAGCGGTTCTTCGTCTCGGGAGGCGACGACAACGAGGTGATGGTTTTCGATTTCGCCAACGGGAAGGCCGAGCAATCGGGCAAGATCATTCTTGGCGGCGCGGATTATCACAAGCTGAACGACAGAGAGCGCGCCGAAGCCCGCCGCAAAGGCCTCGGCGAATTCGCCTTCCCCGCCGGCATCGCCGCGACGCCGGACGGCAAGCGATTGTACGTGGCCGAAAACCTGACGCACAAAGTCGCAGTCGTCGATCTGGCGACTCAGCAGGTAATCACAAAGATCGCGGTCGGCGAATACCCTTATGATTGCGAAGTCTCCGGCGACGGCAAACGCGTTTATGTAAGCAATTGGGGGAGTCGAAGCGTCGCCGTGATTGACGCCGCCGGCAATCAGGTCGTCAACAACATTCCGGTGGGCGACCACCCGAACGATCTTGAGCTGACACGCGACGGCAAAACGCTCTATGTCGCCAACGCCAACAGCAACACAGTCTCCGTCGTTGACACCGCGCAGATGAAAGAGATCGAAGCCATTTCGACCGCGCTCCATCCGAAATCGCCCATCGGCAGCACGCCTAACGCCGTAGCGCTCTCGCCTGATGAAAAGACGCTCTACATCGCGAACGCCGACAACAACGACGTGGCCGTCATCGACGTGGCCAAACGCGGCAATAGCGAAGTCGAAGGCTTCATTCCGACCGGCTGGTATCCGACTTCGGTGAGGGTCAGCAAAGACGGCAAACAAATCTTTGTCGCCAACGGCAAGGGCGTTGCTTCGGCTGCCAACCCGCAGGGACCGTCCCCGTATAAAGGGCGCACACCGCAATACATAGGCAGCATGCTGAAAGGCGCGGTCTCGCTGATCAATTTGCCGGCGAAGGCCAAACTCTCCCAACTCACGCGCCGAGTTTACGCCAATTCGCCCTACACCGACGAGATGTTGAAAGCCGCGCGCGCGCCAAAAGAGAAGACCGCCATCCCCGTTCGCGTCGGCGCCCCTTCTCCGATCAAACATGTGATCTACGTGATCAAGGAGAACCGCACTTACGATCAGGTGCTGGGCGACCTGAAAGAGGGCAACGGCGACCCGAGCCTCTGTCTTTTCGGCGAAGAGATAACGCCGAATCAGCACGCGCTGGCGCGCGAATTCGTATTGCTCGACAACTTCTACGTCGACGCCGAGGTTTCGGCCGACGGCCACAACTGGTCGATGGCGGCCTACGCAACCGATTACACCGAAAAGACCTGGCCGACGAACTATTCCAATCGCGGTCGGACATACGATTACGAAGGCAGCAGGAATATCTCGCGCCCGACGAAAGGTTACATCTGGGACCATTGCAAGGCCGCGGGCGTCAGCTATCGCAGCTACGGCGAATTCGTCGGCGTGCGTGACGTGAAAATCGAAGGGGGAGGAGGACAGGAGGCGACCGAGGCGGCGCTGCGAGCGCGGCGCGAAAACTATACGAACGAAGACGCGCTCATAGGCAATTTCGGCCCGACCTTCCCGCCGTACAACCTCGAAATTCCCGACAACACGCGGGTTGACCGGTGGTTGGAAGAGTTCCGCGAATACGAAAAGACCGGCAATCTGCCTCGGTTCCAGATCGTGCGCCTTGGAAATGATCACACTCAGGGCACGCGCCCCGGCGCGCTCACGCCCCGCGCGCACGTGGCCGAAAACGACCTCGCGTTGGGCCGTCTGGTCGAGGCCGTCAGCCACAGCAAATATTGGGCGACGACGGCGATCTTCGTGCTCGAAGACGACGCCCAGAACGGCCCCGATCACGTCGACGCGCACCGCTCCATCGCCTTCGTCGCCAGCCCGTACACAAAGCGCAGCTACGTCGATTCGACGATGTACACGACCTCCGGAATGCTGCGCACGATGGAATTGATACTCGGCATGCCGCCGATGAGCCAGTATGACGCCGCCGCGACGCCGATGTTCAACAGCTTCATGGACAAAGCCGACCCGACTCCGTTCAAGCATCGTCCGGCAACCTACGATCTGGCCGAAAGAAACTCTGTAAACGCGCCGGGCGCGCAGCAATCGGCCGCCTGGGATTTCAGCAAGGAAGACACGCTGCCCGACATCGAATTCAACGAGGTCATCTGGATGTCGGTGCGCGGGGCGAAGTCACGAATGCCCGCGCCCGTCCGCAGCGCGTTCGTCCGCGCCATCGAAGACGACGATGACGACGATGGAGACAAAGACCGCGAGAGGAAGGAAAGAAACGAACAACGCTTGCGTGTTAGGCGCAGGTAAGAGTGGGGGAGCGAGGGAGCGAGGGAGCGGGAGAGCGAAGCGGCGGGGGAGGGAGGGAGCGAGGGAAAAAATATCTCTCCCGCTCTCCAATTCTCCCGCTCTCCCGCTCTCCCACTCTCCCGCTCTCCCGCTCCCTCGCTCCCTCCCTCTCCCACTCTCGATTTGACAAGCGCCTCCGGCATCAGCAATAAAAGTTCAGGGCCCATTCAAAGGAGGCGAATTATGCTCGAAATTAACATCGGAGCGACTGTCGAGAGCCGGGGGCGTGAGGTCGGGCGCGTTGAACGCGTGGTGTTGAACCGCGATTCCTATGAAGCTACTCATCTGGTGGTCAAACAGGGGGGTCTGCTTCATCCGAGACATCTGCTGATGCCGTTCGATTGGGTGGTCGGATCGGAACACGACCGCGTTCGGATCGAGCGCGCGGATGACGAGATAGCGTCGCTGCCAAACTTCGAGATGCAGCATTACGTGAGATTGGATCAATTGGACGAAGAGCGCGCGGAGCACCCACGATCCGCCATCAAGCCGTCCGACTGGATCAACTACGTCGTTCCCTTCGTCGCCAACGCCTTCGGTGACCCTTACCGCGCGCCCGGCGTGGTCGTCACCGACCAACTGCTTTCGCCGTCCGAAAGCGCCGTCAACCGCGGCCTGCCGGTCGAATCGAGCGACGGACACAAGGTCGGCGAAATTCATGAGGTGTTGCTCAGCGAACAGGACTGGCGGTTGAGCGGAATTATCATCACGCGCGGCTTCGTGTTGAAACACCCGATGCGCGTGCCCGCTGATTGGGTGGCGAGAATCGGGCGCGAGCGCATCACGCTCAATCGTTCCAGGCAGCAGCTTGAAGATTGGGAGCGGCAGCGAGGATAACCCTCTATTCCCCCGCCCGAAGTCCGACAATACGCCGAGTACGCCGCCGCATAACCTGATAAACGTTTGTTATGCCCGAGTTCGTTTGGAACGAAACCGATTTCATCGAATGCCTCAGTGTAATCCCGACTGTCGAAGAGAGCGGGATAGCTCATCATTTCCTTGTGCGTCGAGATGGATTGCGTCTTTTGTTGTCAGTCTATCAATACGATGCTGAGGTATGGATTTCACTTTTCCGTGGGGAATCTAGCCAATCATTATTCACAGTGAGTCTCAAAGACTCTCCTGGCGCGAGATTGGTGAGAAATCGAAACGGTCAGGATTACATCGAATTCGCCGCGGGAGACGTTTTCGGCGGCCGCTACGACGGCGAATCCATGATTCCGATGGGGATTCGCCTTTCTGTCGATCCGGACTTCAACATTCAACTTTTTCAGTGATCATGAAGAGACGCGCGTTTTTATCCCTCGCCGCCACCACAGGCTTATCGACGTTGTGGCCGAGATCGCCTGGCGCCAACGCCCCCGCGATTATCACTTCCGACAAAATCCGTCCGCAAATCCCTTTCGGCGCGCAATGCGGCGACGTCGCGGCTAATCGCGCGGTGATCTGGAGCCGCAGCGACAGGGCGGCGCGAATGATCATCGAATATTCGACGACGGAATCTTTTCAAAACGCGCGGCGCGTCGTCGGCCCTGCGGCCATCGAACCGACCGATTTCACCGCCCGCGTCGACCTCGTTGAATTGCCCGCAGGTCAAAAGATTTTCTACCGCGTCTCGTTTCAATCGCTCGACGACGCAAAAGTATTCAGCGAACCCGTTACGGGCAGTTTCCTGACTGCGCCGAACACAAGACGCGACGTGAGTTTCGTTTGGGGCGGCGACGTCTGCGGGCAAGGCTGGGGCGTCAACCCCGAATTCGGCGGATTGAAGATTTACGAGGCGATGAGGCTTATAATGCCCGATCTATTCATTCATTCGGGCGACGCGATATACGCGGACGGCGTCATCCCGGCGGAAATCAAACTCGACGACGGCTCGATCTGGAAGAACCTGACGACGCCGGAAAAATCGAAGGTCGCCGAGACGCTCGACGAGTTTCGCGGCAATTACCGCTACAACCTGATGGACGAAAATCTGCGGCGCTTCAATTCGGAAGTTCCGACGCTGGCGCAGTGGGACGATCACGAAACGCGCAACAACTGGTATCCGGGTCAGATTCTGGAGGACGAGCGATACGCGGTGAAAAGCGTTGACCTGCTCTCCGCCCGCGCGCGCCGGGCGTTCCTGGATTACATGCCGATCCGCTATAACGCCGACGATCCGGAGCGAATCTATCGCGCCTTCAACTACGGCCCGTCGCTCGATATTTTCATGCTCGACGAGCGCAGCTATCGCGGCCCCAATACGCCGAACCGCCAGACGGATGCGGGCGACGAAACGGCCTTTCTGGGCGGCTCGCAAACGGCGTGGGTCAAACAACGCTTGCTCGCGTCGAAGGCCAGGTGGAAAGTAATCGCGAGCGACATGCCCATCGGGGTTGTGGTCAAAGACGGCCCGGCCAATTTCGAAGCCTTCGCGAACGGCCCCGGCCCGGCGTTGGGGCGCGAGATCGAGCTGGCCGAACTGCTGCGCTTCATCAAACGAAACAAGATTAAAAATGTCGTCTGGATCACGACCGACGTGCATTATTGCGCGGCGCATTATTACGACCCGTCCAGAGCGCAGTTCACGGACTTCGACCCCTTCTGGGAATTCGTCGCCGGGCCGTTGAACGCGGGCGCATTCAAACAAGGCGAAATGGACGACACCTTCGGCCCGCAAGTGAAATTCGCCGGAACCCCGAAAGACTTGAAGCCAAACCGCTCGCCGAAAGAAGGCTTCCAATTTTTCGGCGCGGTCAAAATCGACGGCAAAACCGAGGCGATGACCGTCGGTTTGCATGACATCAACGGCAAGAAGCTTTTCAGCGTTGATCTGCCTCCGCGAAAATGACTGGTATTTGTTATTGTGATTGTGCGACATTTCCTGTTTGACAATCTGATGAAAACTACAAGAACCCAAATCGCAAGAGTCCTGCTCTGTTTATTGATCATCGCCGTCGCGCTGACGCGACCTTTATCCGACGTCCATGGTTGGGGGCTTCACGGCCACCAACTGTCGGGCCGCGCGGCGGCGATGAAGCTTCCCGAACAATCGCCGAAGTTTTTTCGCAAGGCGGTTGATCAGCTCAGCTACCTCAATCCTGAACCTGACCGTTGGCGCAACCGCGACGAATCCAATCTGGACAAGGCGCTGGATTCGGCCTACGCGCCCGATCACTTCCTCGACCTCGAACTGGTTCCGCCAGCCGCCTTCAACGCCGTCAACCGTTACGATTTCACCGCCGAACTGATCAAGGCAGGACAGAAGCCCACGACCGCAGGCTTCGTCCCGTTCCGTATCCTCGAACTGTTTCAAAGCCTGCGCATCCAATTCCGCCTGTGGCGCGCCGAGCCCGACCCGAACAAGCGCAAATGGATCGAGCAGCGAATCATCAACGACGCGGGCGTCCTGGGCCATTACGTCAGCGACGCCGCCAACCCGCATCACACCACCATCCATTTCAACGGCTGGTCCGGCGACAATCCCAAAGGCTATACAGTCTTCACGCGCGAGCCGAATCAGGGAATCCATTACCGTTTCGAAGAACTCTACATTCAAACGCACATTCAATTGAACGACGTGGCGACTCTCGTGGGCAAGGAACGCGTAATAGAAAAACCCCGTGAGGAGATCTGGAACTACATCCGAAGCTCGAACGCGCTGGTCGAACAGCTCTACATACTCGATAAACAGGAGAAGTTCAGCGCCGAAACGAAATCGCCAGAGCACAAGAAGTTTGTGAGCGAGCGATTGGCTGTGGGAGCGCAGATGCTGCGCGACCTGTGGTGGACGGCCTGGATGACGAGCGCGCCAGCGCCTACACCCGCGCCGATCAAGCCTTGATCAACTGGCTTCACACCAGGGTCACCATCGCTACCAAGGCCAGGGCCGACCAAGAGGCCGACGCCATTGCGGGAAGGCTCGCCGGATCAGTAGCCACAGAGAACACAGAGATCACAGAGAGAAAACGCGCATATCCCGCTTCCCTCTGTGATCTCTGTGGCCTCTGTGGCAAATTTTCCTGTCCCAATCTTGAATGTTCTGATTTAGATTTGCGAAACAAAGCCTATTTATGTCCTGAAGAGAATACGTTCGTTTTTGAAGACCATGACAGCTGCGGTGAAGGCTATGGCCGCATAGATGAGATTTGAAAGTACCGACAGTATGAAACCGGTCCAGGACCAGTCCCCGAGAATTAACTCTTTGATCAGAAGGCTGAAATTGACTATAGGTATGAGCGCCACCCCGGCGTTTAGCTTAACTCCGGGAAGAAGGCTAACCATTGCCGGTAAGACCGCAACCAAGAACAGTGGTGTGACATAGCTCTGCGCTTCCTTGTAGCTCTTTGCCATTGTGGCGATGGCGATCATAAGAGTCGCCGATAGAATTGCCATTGGTATACTCGAGACAAAAATGAGAACGAAGGTTTTCGCATCGAGAGGGAGCTCCATCATGAGTTGTGGCGGCTGGCCACTGCTGTTCGCCTTCATTCCAAGGAGACTGGAAACCCTGAAACTGATTATTCCCAGGACCGATGTCATGAAACTCGCAGTAATCGCCACCAGAATTTTCCCCAAAACGATCTCGCCCCTTCCGGCTGGAGATGAAAGGAGCATCTCCATCGTTCGACGCTCTTTCTCTCCTGCGGTCATGTCAATAGCCGGATACATCGCGCCCATGAGCATGAACATGACGAACATGTAACCGATGAAGGCTCCGATAAACATGCCCGACATTTTCTTCGGAGGCGCTGTATTGACTTTCTCCACTGTGAATGGAGTGAGGATACGTTCAGGCACGCCGGCGCGCTGTAACTCATTTTTGATCCTCGCTTCTTTCAATTGATTGAGCGCCGTTTCAATTCGGCCACCGGCCACATTCACTTCAAGCTGGGATTGGTCGGCATAAATCCTGATCGCGGGACTGTTCGTCTCTCCGCTCACATCCACACCCAACTCTGTCTCTTTATTCTCCACCGCGCGGCGCGGGTTTTCAGACGGCCTGACCTTGAACCCCGCCTGCTCCAAAGATTGGGTCATTCCCTCAAGACCGGTTTCCTGTTTCAACGCGATACTGAATTGTTTGTCCTTGGCGCGATTTATTGATCGGATGAGAAAATAGTTCAAGCCTAAGAAGATCATAGGCATGAATAGCAACGGGAAAACGAGCATGCTGATAATAGTCCGCCGGTCGCGCATGAGGTCGAGTGTTTCTTTGAGATAGATCAGCTTGATTGTTTGAAATCGCATAATTATCCCCGATTATTTGTTGTCTCATTGAGGCCTAGCAGCTCAATAAAAATCTCCCTCAGCCGGTTTTTCCCGGTCATCGATCTCAAATCATCCATCGTTCCGAGGGCGCGGATTCTTCCCTGATGGATAACCGCAATCCGGTCGCAGAGATATTCCGCCTCTTCCATCACATGAGTCGAGAGGACAATACATTTACCTGCAACTCTGGCGTCACGTATGTAACCTTCGACAACATGCGCTGTAGGCACATCCAGACCGGAAGTGGGTTCATCAAGGATCAAGATCGGCGGGTCGTGGATGATTGTCCGGGAGATTGCCGTTTTTTGCCGCATGCCGGTCGAGAGAGCGTCAATTTTGGAGTCGGCGAAATGACGCATGTCGAAGAGTTCAAACAGGCGCTCGATCCGTTGATTCAATGCGGCGCCGTTAAGCCCGTTCAACCGGCCGAAGAATCTGAGTAGCTCACGTGGCGTGAGGCGATGATAGAGGCCCATATCTCCGGAGAGAAATCCGATCTTCCGGCGAACCTGCTGCGCATCTTTGTTGATGTCATAACCTCCGATGATTGCCGTCCCTTCGGTGGGCTGCAAGATCGTCGCGAGCATGCGTAAGGTAGTCGTTTTCCCGGCGCCGTTCGGGCCGAGCAAACCGAAGATTTCTCCATTGTTCGCTTCGAATGAGATATGGTCGACGGCGACGATCTTCCCGCGTTTTTTGTCCTGATAAAATTTGGTCAGATCCCTGACATTGATCATCTTGATTCCTCCCCGCCAAAAGAATGAGGCGGCAGGCGATAGCCGAGAGTATCTCGACTTCTTTTATTGGCCTGACGGTTTGTTGAACTTCGCGTCGTCAATCGCGACGTTATGTTTCACTTCGGTCAGTTTGATGACGGCGCTGGACACAGAACTCTCCTGGCGCACCGTGAAAGCTATCTTGACGCCATCCACTTCGCGGTAATCATCCATTGTGGTCTCGATGTGAAATCGCCCCTCCGGGATTTCGAGGTCCGTATCTATTCGCGCCATCAGACCTGTCTGGGTGTCGAAATACATCTTGACGGGCGCGCCTTCCGCCGGGGTCGCCAGTATGATGTAGGTTTCACGATTCCCGACCTTCTCTTTCCCCTTAAATTCCAGTTTGGAGTAAAGCTGCCGGGTTTTGATCGGGGCGTGAATGTCAGACGAACGCGCAATCGCGGCCAATTCGACGCCGCTTTTTTCACGTAGTCCCACCATAGGATTTTGCGACCAGCCGATTTTCCCGTCGTAGCCGTCCAGAATCTCTCCCACGCCGGAGATACGTTGAATCCTGAGCGTTTTGTTCGGGGCTTTGACATAAATCTCTATCTCGCCCTTCAGCCCCATCGTGGAGGCTTCGAACGTCCCTGTGACCACGCGGCTGGTGATCTTCTCCACCGCCTGGCGACCTCCGATAGCCTGCTCGAATTTATCCAGGATTTGATCTACGGTCGGGTCGGCGGTTGTCGTCTTTGCCGCCGCTTCGGGGGCTTTGGCAGGTTGCTGTTTCTCTTGAGCAATAGCCGCGCCGGTTGGCGCCGCAAACAGAAGCGCGCAGATAATGATGGTCATCGCGAGTTTCATAGTTTCTCCTTTTGGTTATGAACGAATGGTTGAAATGATGGTTAATGCGAAGCGCGTGAGTCGCTACCGCTCACGGCGCGGACTCTTCTGCAATTCCATGATTGCCTTTTCCAACTGCGCATCCCGCCCGGCGAGTAATGACGCGCGAGTGTGTTTGACTTCGACGTCGGGCGCGACGCCCCGCCCTTCGATCAGCGCCCCGCTCGGCGTTCTGAAATCGGCAAAGGCATACTGGAAGATAGCGCCGGTTGGCAGCTTCACCATATCCGACGGCAAGACCGCTCCCGCGCTGCGTTCGCCGACGATCACAGCGCGGCGTAGTTCTTGCAGACCGGCGG
>DATCXQ010000182.1:0-5652 GCA_036565725.1 Blastocatellia bacterium | reverse complement strand
CTCGGGCGTCTGCCGGCTGCGGGAGAAGCCGTTGACGTCTGGCTACAGGTTACCGCGCGAGAGGGCGCCGAGGAGTGGCGCCGGACGTTCGCAGGGCGTCCTCTGGTGAGCGCGCAATCCAATCGAGGCGCCCGGCTGTTGGTGGAGCGTATGGGGATCGTGGAAACTGTGTTCCGGCTGGAGGCCGTCAGCGGAGCGCTAAAATATCAAACGGTGAGCGTCGCTTTGCATCTCGGCTCTTTGCGCGTCCCGCTTCCCTACTGGCTCAGCCCATGTTTTACGGCCTGGGAGAAGGCGGTTGACGATACGAATCAGATCCACGTCTCTGTGGACGTGACCGTCCCCCTGCTGGGACGTTTGATCGCTTACGACGGCATTTTGACTCAGGTAGAGGCTCAGCAATGATAGCGACGCTATGGCTTCTAGCCATTCAAGGAATTATCGGAGTCTTCCTCTCCTGTGCGCGCGATCTCTACGAGGCGCCAGGCTTGACGCATAGAGGATTGCCCTGGGGCGCGGACAAAGTGGAGGGACGGTCTTGATCGCACGGCGGAAATTTCATCGCGTGGTCTTTCTTGTAGCTGGGATTTACAACCTGGGCTGGGGCGCATTCTCGGTACTCGACCCTCAGTGGCTGTTCCGCTTCGCAGGCATGCCGACGCCGAACTACCCGGAGATATTTGCCTGTCTGGGAATGGTCGTCGGCCTCTACGGCTTACTCTATCTGGAGGTCGCCCGAGTTCCCGAGCGGGGCTGGCTGCTGGCGGCGGTCGGACTTTTGGGTAAGACGCTGGGCCCAATTGGATGGCTGACTCTTGTTTTGCGCGGTCGTTGGCCTGCCTCGACCGCGGTCTTGTGCGTCACGAACGATCTGATTTGGTGGATCCCATTTGGGATCTACTTGTACGATGCCTGGCCGGCGAGCCGTTCCCATTTTGGGACGGCTCCGTTTTCTTCTGATAAGTAATGTGGGGGCAGTCACAATGACCAGGAACGAGTGGAAAGGAAAATGCGGAACGCGCGAAACCAAGGAGAGAAAGAATAAAAGTTTCGTTCGTTCCGCTGTCTTCGCATATTTCATATTCTCTCTTGCGCTGGCGGCCGTCAGCCTGGGATACGACCGAATTTTGGCGGCCGGCGCCCAAAGCAATCCCGCAAAGAAACAGCCGAACATCATCTGGCTGGTACTTGACGACGCCAGCCCGACGTTGGGATGTTACGGCGATCCGCAAGCGATCACGCCGAACATGGATCGGCTCGCCCGCGAAGGGGCGCGCTTCACTCACGCTTTCACTCACGCGCCCGTCTGCGCGCCGAGCCGTTCCGGGCTGGTGACTGGGATGTATCCCACCACGATCGGCTCGCATCACATGCGCTCTAAGCTCATCAACCCGCCCGAGACATTTATGAGCCTGCTGCGCAAAGCGGGTTACTACCTCGCCTGGCCCGGCAAGACCGATTTCAACTTCGACACAGCCGACCCGAAAGCCGCGACATTCGCGACCGATCCGCCAGCCGGCTCAATCGACAGCCGCGCGAACTGGCTCGAAACCCCGGCGCCACGACAGCCCTTCTTCGCTTACCTTAACCTTGGCGTCACGCATGAAAGTCAGGTGCGGGCCGACGCCGCGCAACATGCGAAGAACACAGCGAGGCTCAAGCCGGGCGAGTTTCACGATCCGGCAAAGATGAAAGTCCCGGCATATTATCCTGACGCGCCGGAGATTCGTAAGGACCTGGCTCAGTATTACGACCTTATCACTGCCGCCGATTATCAGGTCGGCGACGTCCTCGCGTGGATAGATAAACATGGCATCGCGGACGAGACCGTTGTCGTTCTTTTCAGCGATCACGGGCGCGGGATGCCGCGCGCGAAACGGTGGCTCTATGACAGCGGCATTCACGTTCCGCTGATCGTGCGGGCCCCCGGAAGGATCAAGCCAGGCGCGACGCGCGATGACCTGATCTCTTTCATTGACTTCGCGCCGACCATGCTCGCCCTGGCGGGGGCCGTAATCCCCGAGCGCTTGCAGGGACAGGTCTTCCTGGGCGACAAACGGGCGAAAGCGCGCGAGTACGCGTACGCCGCAGCAGACCGAATGGATAACGCCGTTGATCGGATCCGCGCGGTTCGTGACGATCGATTCAAATACATCCGCAACTTTCATCCCGAACTGCCATACGCGCAGCGCATCCCTTACAACGAAGAGAATCCGACGATGCGCGTGTGGAGAAAGATGAGCGAGGAAGGAAGGCTCAGCAGCCCGACTGCGCTATTCTTCTCGCCAACCAAGCCCAAGGAGGAACTCTACGACACGGAGGCCGACCCCGACGAAGTTCGCAATCTGGCGACAGATCCGAAATATCGGCGGCAGTTGGAGCGGATGCGCAAGGCCCTGGACGACTGGATCAGCACGACGAAAGACATGGGCGAGATTCCGGAAGAAGAGCTGATCAAACGCGGCGTCGTGCGGGATATTTTAAAACAGTAAGCGCCCGGGTAGAATATTTGCGGCGCTGAGTTTTGGCGCGAGTTGTTTACCTGAATCCACGGATAAGGAAGTGAAAATGCGATTTCGGTCAATAAACACGGGCTTTCGCGCGATTTGCACTTTCCACCCTTTGGGTGAAAGCGAAAATCGCCGAAAATTACCGAAAGTCCGATCAATATTGAGCCAAACTGATTTCGCCATTTTCTTATCCGTGGATTCAGGTTGTTTACTCGCGCCTCGGCGCCGGCGTCATAGGCGCGAGTAAACAACTCACGCCACAACCCAATACTCTCGCTACAGCACTTGAGCGGTCGGCCAAGAGAACTACGGCCATGGATCTCATACCTGAAGGCACACGCGGACCCCTTTTGATTATTTTCTTTGCTTCATGGGTAATCGTGCGGCTGATCGGTTGGCTCTATTTTCTAGGTAATAAAAATATTGAGCTGAAGAGGCGGTTTTATAAATGGTCATTTATTGTTTATGCAACAATGTTCTTCTTTTTAGTAGCGCCTGGCAGCGATAGTCCTCCGTTCGTCCTGCTTTTCCTGGGCGCAGCTATCGCGTGGGTTGTGTATCGGAATATCAGAAATACGATCTTTTGCAATGCTTGTGGTAAGGTTTATTACTATAAAGGGTTGTTTAACAAGATTAAATATTGTCCGAAGTGCGGGGCGAAGCTACCTGATAGATAGAGCCGCGCACAATAATTGCATCATCACTGCTTACCAATGAGGGTGTCGCCCTTGCTCTTCCCAAACCGCAAATAGAGCGCCGGCATCAAAAACAAGTTGAGAATTGTTGAAGTCACCAGCCCACCCAAGATCACCACGGCCAGCGGGTGTTCGATTTCGTGGCCAGGTTTATTCCCGCTTACAACAATCGGCAGCAGCGCAAGTCCCGTCGCCAGCGCGGTCATCAGGATCGGCGCAAGGCGCTCTTCCGAGCCGCGCAGGACCATATCTTTCCCGAACGGTTGACCTTCTTCGGTTTCGAGATGGCGGTAATGGCTGACCAGCATAATGCCGTTGCGCGCGGCGATGCCGAGCACTGTGACGAAGCCTACGAGCGAGCCAAGTGACAGGACGCCTCCCGTTATCAGCGCGGCCGCCACACCGCCGACGAGCGCGAACGGCAGGCTCACGGCGACCAGCGCAACCAGACGCGGCGAACGGAAATCGGCGTGCAGCAGAAGCAGGATGCCGAGCAGCGCGAAGGCCGAGAGCGCCAGCAGCCGGTTTCGGGACGCCTGCCGCGCCGCGTACTCGCCGAGGAATTCAGGGTGGTAGCCGCGATCGAAGGACAGCGCTTTGACTTTGTCTTCGATCTCTCGCGCCACGCTACCCAGGTCGCGTCCCTTCACGTCGCAGGTCACATCGATGCGGCGCGACGCCCCTTCCCGTTGGATCACGTTCGGCGCCGGCGCGATCCTGACGTCGGCTACGTCGCCGAGCGGCGCGTCGCCTCCGGCGGGCAGGCTGATGCGCAGACTGCGTAATGATTCGATGTCTGTACGGGTGTTCGCCGCGCCCCACACGACCACGTCGTTGATCTGCTGCTCCTGATAAAGCTCGCCGACCTTCTGTCCTTTGATGAGCGTGGTCGCCGCGCGGCGCACGTCGCCCGGCGTCAGGCCGAAGCGCGCCGCCGCGTCGGGTTTCAATCTCATTTCAATCTGCGGGACCAGGACCTGCTGCTCGACTTTCAGATTGGCCACGCCCTGGACGCCGCTGATCGTCTTGCCGACTTCGGCGGCCTTGGCGCGCAGCCCTTCCAGATCGGGGCCGTAGACGCGCACGACGATTGAAGCGCCGGCGCCGGTCAACACTTCCTTGATGCGCTCCTTCAAATAGGTCAGCAGGTCGCGCACCAATCCAGGATAGCCGTCCACCACCGATTGAATCCTGGCCACTGTCGGTTCGTAAGGAACGTCGGGGTCAATGCTGATCCACAGCTCGGTGAAATTGGGGCCGACCACTTCGTCGGCGACCTCGGCGCGGCCGATGTGCGAGCCGAAGTTGCGCACGCCGGGGATGTCGCGCAGCTCTTTGCTCACCCGTATAGTGATGCGTCGCATCGCTTCGAGCGACGTGCCGGGTTTCTCGACCCAATGCATCAGAAAATCGGTCTCTTTGAAATTCGGCAGGAACTCCTCGCCCATAAGCGGCACGGCCACCGCCGTCAGCGTGAAAAGGAGAAGCATCGTGGCGACGGCCATTCGAGGCTTATTGATTAAAGCGGGAAGGGCGCGCCGGTAGCCCCGTTTGAGCCATCGCGCGAGCAGCGGTTCGGCGCGTTCACGGTTCGCCGCGCGCGGCAACAGCAGCAGCGACAGCGCCGGCGTGAGCGTCAACGCGACGCCGAGCGAAGCCAGCACCGCCAGCACGTAAGAGATCGCCAGAGGGCGGAAGAACGAGCCAGACAGCCCGTCGAGAAAAAAGATCGGCAGGAAGACCAGCGCCACAATCAGCGTGGCGTAAACGATTGCGCTGCGCACTTCGAGCGAGGCTTTTAGCACGACCGAGAAGGCCGATTCTGCGCGTCCCGCCTCGCGATTGAGCCGCAGCCGCCGCATGATGTTTTCGACGTCGATGATCGCGTCATCCACCACTTCGCCGAGCGCGATCACCAGGCCAGCGATCACCATCGTGTTGATGCTGTAACCGCGCCAATACAACACAAGAGTCGCCGCGAGCAGAGAGAGAGGGATGGCGAGCAGGCTGATGAGCGCCGTCCGCCACTCGAACAGGAAGGCCACGAGCACCGCGATCACCAGCAGGCAGCCGATCAGCAGCGCGCTGCGCAGATTCCGAAGCGCCACCTCGATGAATGTTGCGGGGCGAAAGATCGTCGAATCGATCTCTACGTCTTTCAGGCCCGGTTTGAGAGCGTTGAGCGCGGCTTCGACGTTACGCGTCACGTCGAGCGTGTTGCCGGTCGGCTGTTTTTCGACTATCAGCAGCAGCCCCGGCCCGTCGTTGATCACCGCGTCGCCTATGGGCGGCGGGAATCCTTCGATGACTTCGGCGACGGCGCCGAGTTCGAGCGGCGCGCCGTTGCGAAAGGCCACCGGGACGCGAGCCAGGTCTTGCGGCTGTGTGACGGAGGACAGATGCGCTACAGGCAGCCGTTGATTGGGCGTGTCCACGAAGCCGCCGGC
>DATCXQ010000172.1:0-10428 GCA_036565725.1 Blastocatellia bacterium | reverse complement strand
GGGCAGACCTATGTGTCTGCCCCGGCCGGGAAGTGTGCGCACAATCCGGGGCAGACACATAGGTCTGCCCCTACGTTGTTGCAATTAATTCTCAAAGACCATCAAAGCCGGGCTATGATCAACCGTCGCTGCCGCGACTAGGATGCGTTGTTGCATTTATTTCTCAAAGACCATAAGTCTGCCCCACGGAAGTATTCGAAGGCCTGTAACCGAAAGAGAGGTCCGGTATGAAATTACTGAAAGCGATACTGATTGGAATCGTGGTCTTGTTCCTCGCATTCATCGGCATGAAGGTGATCGGCGTGGCGATCAAGCTCTTGTTCGCTCTGTTCTGGCTGGCCCTTATCGGCCTAGCCGCGATGGCGCTGTGGAAGATGTTCGGATCGAAAGGGGCCAAACGCGCGGAGAGTAGCGAGGAGCCGAGTAAATTGCAGAGCCCGGAGATGACGCTGGAAGAATACAAGCGAAAGCTGGAGGCTCAGTTGAAGCAAAGTTCCGAAAAACGATCTTGAGATGTCTTCAAATGAGTTGGAGCAGAAAAAGTGATACATAACCTTTAGTAAATTAAACGCGGCAATAGCGTAGGGGCGGGTATTCCCCGCCCGCGTCTGTGACCGAGGCGATTGGGCGCGGAATACGGGCCCCTACATTGTTTTCGCAATTATTTTTCAAACGCCATCCATTTTGGACGACGAAGAAGAGAAGTAGGGAAACTTAGGTGAGCAACCGATCGAATACGAGGGAAAAACTCGAACAACTTTTACGCCAGCGCATCGTCATCATTGACGGCGCGATGGGAACGACGTTGCAGCGATACCAATTGGACGAGGCCGCATATCGCGGCGAGCGGTTCAAGGACTGGGCGCAGGATTTGAAAGGCAATCATGACCTGCTCAACCTGACGCGCCCGGACTTGGTGGCCGAAGTCCACCGCGCCTACCTCGAAGCCGGCGCGGACATCATCGAGACAAACACCTTCAACGCGCAGGCCGTCTCGCTCTCCGATTACAAGATGGAGAGTCTTGCGTATGAGATGAACGTGGCGGCTGCGGGCATCGCGCGACGGGTGGCCGACGAATTTATGGCCGAGCGCCCCGACCGCGCCTGCTTTGTCGCCGGGGCCATCGGGCCGATGAACCGCGCGCTGTCGCTCTCGCCGGACGTGAACAACCCGGCTTACCGCGCGGTGACCTACGACCAGGTCGCGCAAGCTTATTACGATCAGGCGCGCGGCCTCGTGGACGGCGGTGTAGACATATTGATCGTCGAGACGGTCTTCGATTCGCTCAATTCAAAAGCCTCGCTCTTCGCGATTCAGAAGCTCTTCGACGACGCGGGCGTCAGGCTTCCGGTGATGTGTTCGTTCACGATCACCGACGCCAGCGGGCGCACGCTCAGCGGGCAGACTGTCGAGGCTTATTGGAATTCCGTTTCAAACAACGACCTGCTCAGCGTCGGGATCAACTGCGCGCTCGGGCCGAAGGAGATGCGGCCGTTCATCGAAGAGCTGTCGCGCGTCGCTCCGATTTACGTCAGCGCCTATCCGAACGCGGGCCTGCCCGATCCGCTCTCGCCTACGGGTTTCCCCGAAACGCCCGAAACGATGGCGCCGCAACTGCGCGATTGGGCGCGGCAGGGCTGGCTCAACCTCGTCGGCGGGTGTTGCGGCACGACCCCGGAGCACATCCTCGCGATCGCGGAGGCGGTCAAAGATTGCCCGCCTCGCGTGATACCGCAGGTCGAACCTTATTTGCGGTTGAGCGGCCTCGAGCCGGTGACGCTGCGCCCGGATACCAATTTCGTCAACATCGGCGAACGCACCAACGTCACAGGCTCGCCGAAATTCTCCAAGCTGATACTGAACGGCCAGTACGAAGAGGCTTTGAGCGTCGCGCGCCAGCAGGTCGAGAACGGCGCGCAGATGATCGACGTGAACATGGACGAAGGCCTGCTCGATTCTGAGGCGGTGATGGTCAAGTTTTTGAATTTGATCGCCGCCGAGCCTGACATCGCCCGCGTGCCCATCGTGGTCGATTCATCGAAATGGTCGATCATCGACGCAGGGTTGAAATGCGTTCAGGGCAAGGCCGTCGTCAATTCGATCTCGCTCAAAGAGGGCGAGGAGAGATTCAAAGAGCAGGCGCGCATGGTCCGTCGCTACGGCGCGGCGGTGATCGTGATGGCCTTCGACGAACGAGGTCAGGCCGATAACTACGAACGCCGCGTCGAAATCTGCGAGCGCGCGTACCGCATTCTGGTTAATGAAGTCGGCTTCCCGCCGCAGGACATCATATTCGACCCTAACATCCTGACCGTCGCGACGGGGATGGAGGAGCACGACAACTACGCCGTGGACTTCATTCGTGCGACGCGGTGGATCAAGGAGAACCTGCCCTTGGCCAAGGTGAGCGGCGGGGTGAGCAACATCTCGTTCTCGTTCCGTGGCAACAACGCGGTGCGCGAGGCGATGCATTCGGCTTTTCTTTATCACGCTATCAAGGCCGGGATGGACATGGGCATCGTCAACGCGGGGCAGTTGGCCGTCTACGACGAGATACCGAAAGATTTGCTGGATCTGGTTGAGGACGTGTTGCTCAACCGGCGTCAGGACGCTACCGAGCGCCTGATTACCTTCGCCGAAACAATCAAGAAGCAGGACAAAGCCGAAGCGAAAGAAGAAGAATGGCGGCTGGCTTCCGTCGAAGAGCGCTTGTCGCACGCGCTTGTCAAAGGCGTCGCCGATTACATCGAGCAGGACATCGAAGAGGCGCGCCAGAAATACGGGCGGCCTTTGAACGTCATCGAAGGCCCGTTGATGGACGGGATGAACGTCGTCGGCGATCTGTTCGGCTCGGGCAAAATGTTTCTGCCGCAGGTGGTCAAATCGGCCCGCGTGATGAAAAAAGCCGTCGCCTATTTGCAGCCGTTTATGGAGGAGGAGAAGGCATCCAACAGCAATGGCCGCAATGGCGGCGCGCAGGGCAAGGTGCTGATGGCCACGGTCAAGGGTGACGTTCACGACATCGGCAAGAACATCGTCGGCGTGGTGCTGGCTTGCAACAATTACGAGGTGATCGACCTCGGAGTGATGGTTCCCTGCGAAAAGATCTTGAAGACGGCGCGTGAACAAAACGTTGACGTCATCGGTCTGAGTGGATTGATCACGCCGTCGCTCGACGAAATGCAGCACGTGGCGCGCGAGATGCAGCGCGAAGGCTTCACTACGCCGCTGCTGATCGGCGGGGCGACGACTTCGCGCGTCCACACGGCGGTCAAGATCGCGCCCAATTACGAGCCGCCGGTCGTTCACGTGCTCGACGCCTCGCGCGCCGTGCCGGTGGTGGGGGCGCTGGTCAATCCAGAGACGCGCGGCAAATTCGCCTTGAAAAACCAGGGCGAGCAACAACGCGACCGCGAGCATTTCGAGGCGAGCCGCGAGCAGAAGAAGTCGCTCACGCTCGATCGGGCTCGCGCCAACGGCGCCCCGATCGACTGGGCGACGACCGAGATCGCGCGCCCCGAATTCACCGGCGTCCGGCCGCTCAAAAACTATCCGATCGAACGGATCGTCCCGTTCATTGACTGGTCGCCGTTTTTTCACACCTGGGAGTTGAAAGGCGTCTTCCCGCGCATTCTTGACGACCCGGCGGCGGGCCCTCAGGCGCGCAAGCTTTACGAAGACGCGCAAGCGCTGCTCGAACGTATCGTCAGCCGCAGGGAATTGCGGGCGCACGCGGTGTACGGCTTCTGGCCCGCCAATTCGGTCGGCGACGACATTGAGGTCTACGCCGATGAAAATCGTTTGGGCGTTTTGACCGTCTTCCACACGCTGCGACAGCAAAGCGAGAAACGGGCGGGCCAATACAATCAGGCGCTGGCCGACTTCATCGCGCCGCGCGAGAGCGGGCGGATCGATTACATCGGCGGCTTCGCCGTCACAACGGGCGTCGGCCTCGAAGAGCTTTGCGCGCGGTTCGAGCGCGATCACGACGATTACAACTCGATCATGGCCAAGGCGCTTGCCGATCGCCTGGCCGAAGCCTTCGCTGAACTGCTGCACAAACGGGCGCGCGAAGAATGGAGCTACGGGCGAGGCGAAAATCTGAGCCACGAGGATCTGATCAGGGAGCGTTATCGCGGCATCAGGCCCGCGCCAGGCTATCCGGCGCAGCCCGATCACACCGAGAAGAGAGCGCTCTTCGACCTGCTGCAAGCCGAACAGAACGCCGGCGTTCATCTGACCGAATCGTTCGCGATGACGCCGGCCAGCTCGGTCAGCGGCTTGTATTTCTCGAGCCCCGATGCGAAATATTTCGCCCTCGGCAAGATCGAGCGCGACCAGGTCGAAGATTACGCGCGGCGCAAGGGGATAAAAATGAAGGAGGCGGAAAAATGGCTCGCGCCTAACCTGAACTATGAACCATAAGGAGGTCCCCAATGAAAAAGCCGGTTATAGGAATATTGTCTCTGCTGATCTTTGCGCCGAGCCTCTTGGTTCGCGCGCAAATCGCTTCCAAGTGGAAAGCGCGTTCGTCAGCGGAAGGCAAGTTCAGAATTCTGACGCCAGTATGGTTGATTCTGGCGGTTTTGCTTTCCGCTTCTGTCATTTTAGCGCAGAGGAGTAGCCCGCCTTCTAAAACTGAGCTGGCGGAAATAACTGAGAGAGGCCGCCAACTTGCCGAATATGATGGCGCCGCCTGGAACGCGACAGACGCCGTTCTGGCAATGAAACCCACGGAAGGGAGTGTCGCCCGCTATCTTGCAAGGAAAACTGATAGTGGATGGGTAGTGGCTTTTGGCCGCTTAAACGAAAAGCGCGATCGGTTTCTTATCGCATATGAGGCGAGCCAGGGAGCGGGAGCCGGTCCTAAAGAATTCAACGTAAAGAAATATGATACTCCGAAGGAAGACACCGGCTTTTATCTCTCTGCCGCCAAAGCTATCGAAACAGCTCTAGCGGATTTCAGCGGCGAGAATCGTCCATACAATGTCGCTGTCCTGCCCGCCAGGTCAGGTCAAATGTACGTTTATGTTCTTCCTGCTCAAGTAGAACAAGGCGTGTACCCTCTTGGCGGAGATGTTCGTTATCTGGTGTCTCAAGATGACTCTAGAATTGTCGAGAAGCGGCGCCTGCATAAGTCCATAATTGAATTTGCGACTCCGCCCGAAACGCAAAAGCCAGAAGCGAGGTTTCATACCGCCGTACTGGATGATGTACCTGAAGACACGGACGTATTTCATGTGCTTGTCAGAAAGCCTTCCGTGCCTGAGTGGGTAGCGACGCGGCAGTATGTTTACCGGATAGAAACGGATGGCGCTATCAATTATTTGATGACGAGAGAGGCGTTCATGAAAATCAAGGACAAGTAGCTCATTTCTTATACGCGGCGTCGGGCGCCGAGATGGTTTCGGGAGGATGACAGATATGAGAAGACTCAGTTGGATATTGGCCGCGGTTTTGTTCTCGTACTGGTCGCATTCGGTATTCGCACAGGATCCGCTCGACCGCGCCATCTTTACTATACGAACGCAGGGATTTTGATGGCGCCTTGCAGGAGGCCAATCGAGTCATTCAAAAAATCCCCGATAAATTCACTGAACAGTCATGGCTCTGGGCAGCGTCGCTTTGGTCCCTTTGATCAGTGAGGGCCTGTCCATCTTCGCGGCGCGCGCGTCTACGATCTTCAAAAGGTGGCTGGCGAAGACGATGATCTCGGCCGCCTCGACGGCGTCGAGCACAACGTGGCGGTGAGAGCGGGGGGACTTGTAGGCGCCGATCAGCCCCGCGAACATTTCGGAGATGGCGAGTTTCTCCATATCTGTAGCTGTGTCGTCGCGCATCGGGCCGGTCTTCGGGTCGAAGGCTTTGCGCATGAGCGCGGCGCTGATGTCGGTGGGCGAGAAGCCGCTGGCGTTGCGGACCGCGACCTCAACCTCGCGTAACGCCTGGAAGACCGCCGTGTCATATTCGGCGTTCTGGAAGGCCGTCTCCACCTTCCTGGCGATGATCGGGTGCAGGAGGTATTTTGGCAACATCCTCGATGAGCGGTAGGCGTTGAGATCTTCACGGCTCCGGATGGTCTTTCCCTTGTCTGTGATGAAATACCACCCGGCTTTGGTCGGCATTTCGGCGATCAGTCCCTCGCGCTCCAGATAGCCCCAGCCGGTCATCAGCGCTTTGAGCAGTCGTTCGTAATAGGCCGGAGGGTATTCTTGCACGGTGCGCTGCATGGCGAAGTCATTGCGGTTAAGCTGTAAGTGCTCAATCGAGTTCAAACTCTCCAGAATCACCGCCGCCACGTCTTCCAAATCGAGCTTCAACAGTTCTTCAGGGTTGGGGATGATCGAATAAATGGTCTTATGTAAGCTCATATAAAAACTCCACTATATATAAATCCAAAAATTATGACAGCCTCAGCCGGCAGTAGCGGATGAGAATCTTGAATTATGACATTATTGTGTCGGGAAGCCATTCTACCATTGACTTCGCTTTGTCATGCAAATCTATGATACGCCAAATAAAATTAAATTCCTACGCAGGCCTTAGGGAGGTTTTCATATGGATGAATAGCCACAGAGGGCACAGAGGGCGCCGCAGGACATTATGTTTTCTCTGTGCCCTCTGTGCCCTCTGTGGCCGACAGACTTCATACATTTGAAAACTGGTATAGGGCGCAAGACTTTGGCTCCACGCCAGAGGCGCTTGCTTCAGGACTGGCCGGTCGTCTCATTTTGTCTATCGTCGAAATATTTTTCGATCGCGGAGATGAAGTGATCCGGTCTCTCGTGTCTTTGTGGACTATTTATACTGACGGAAGGATGATGCGGAAGCAGGCGCCTGCGCCGACTTCCGATTCGATCTTGATCCGGCCGTTGTGCAGCTGCACGGCGCGAAAGGCCTGCGCCAGGCCGATGCCGCTGCCCTTGGGTTTGGTGGTGTAATAAAGGTTGAAGATCTTATCGCGCGCGTCTTCGGGGATGCCGGGGCCGCTGTCGGTGATGGCGATGAAGACGCGGTTTTCATCGTCGAGGCCGGTCTCGACCGCAAGCTTCCCGCCGTGCGGCATGACCTGGCAGCCGTTGATGATGATGTTGAGGATCGCCTGTTTGAGGAGGTCGGGGTCGGCTTTGATGAGCAGCTGGCCTGAGCCGTAGCGCTCCTCGATGTTGATGCCCTGGGCGCGCGCGTCGGCGGCCAGCAGCACCACTTCACGCGTCAGCACGTTCGCGTTGATCTGCTGGAGCTTCAATTCTACGGGGCGCGTGAAATCCAGGAAGGTCTGCACTACGCGTTTGAGCCGGTTGACCTCGGACATCAGGATATCGACGTGAGGCTTCGGGTCGAGGCCGGCGTCGAGTTTGGCGCTGAGCAGTTCCAGGTGGAGCACCATCGCGTGAAGCGGGTTTTTGACTTCGTGCGCCACTCCGGCCGTGATGCGGTTGAGCGCGGCCAGTTTCGTGGCGAAATCGAGCTGCGTCTCCAGGCGCTGGAGGGTTTCGAAATCACGCAGCGTGAGGAGCGCGCCTGCGGGCTGGCCGCGGTCTTCGAATATCTGGAGCGAGGCGACGACCGCCTGCTGACCGGCGCCGTTGACGGGGAAGCTGGCCACCTCCTGCAGCGATTGGCCGGTCTGATAGGCGCGTTCGGTCAAGGCCGTGATCGGGTGGCTGTGGCTGAGCGCTTCTGAAAGCCGCTGCCCGCGCAGCGTGAAGCGGCCGCCGCTGAGCATCTTCTCCGCTTCGGGGCTGGCCATGATCACGCGGCGTTCGCGGTCGAGCAGCAGGACGCGCTCCGAGAGGCTCCCGACGACCTGCTGCAACTGGTCGCGGATCGCCTCGATTTCCGTCCGGTTGCCCGCGAACCTGCGCCCCAGTTCGCGCAGACGCTGCGCGATGGATTGCATCTCGACGTTCACAGGGCGCGGTTCGGAGATCTTCGCGCTTTCGATTTCGAGCTCCTCGATGCTCTCCATGGCGTCGCGCAGCGGCCATAGCACCATGTCCGAGGAAATAAATGCGGTGAGCAGGCAGAGGCCGACGATGATCAATGCGAAGACGCCGCTCAATTTGATCGCCGGCCACAGGTCTTCGCGCAACTGGGAGGCGGGAATCCCGGCGACCAGCTTGGCGAAAGGCTCGTTCTTGAAGCTGAACGTGTTTTCGATCTGATAGACGTCCTCGCTGCTCCACAGGTCCCACAACTGGCGGTACCACCGCGATGATTCGAAGCCCTCATCACCCGCCATCGGTTTGACCCTGCTGTTGGGCTGCTTGTAGGTCTGAGCCAGATTTTGCGGGTCGGAGTTGGCGATCACCGCGCCGTCGAGAGAGAGCAGCGCCACATAGGTGAAGCCTTTCGGGTTGCTCACGCCCGCCTTGATCAGCGAACGCAGGTTGGAGTCGAAGCCGATGGCGTTCTGCGGCGACTCGAGCGGGCGGCTGAAGATGGCCTGCTGCACGGCGTTGTGAATGGGAACTTTGAGCGCCTCGAATTTGTCGTGCTTGGCCGTGACCTGAACGCTCAGCAGGCGCGCAAGGTTGAAGCAGAGCAGGGCGCTCGCCGTTACCAGTACTAGGGAGATGATTACAGTTAAGTGCCGCGTGCGGACACTTGGTTCCCAACTCATGTAAAACGCCTATTCTTCATACGCGTGAGGAATCGCCATCTGGGGCTTGTGATTTTGAGTCTTGATCGTTGACCGCTTCTTCCAGCCGGATTCTCGTTCGACTCACTCGCCCGACTGAGCGACCTAAATTTACAGCCTTCGGTCGCTTAGTAGCAAGCGCTTTCTTACGAAATGGTTTGGAGGCGCCATATCCGCATTCTAAGATGGTTTGTAAAATAATTGAATTTGGATGTCATGCGCGTCCAAAAAAACTGGCGGCGCATTAACTACTCGTTATATCATCTTTTCTCATTTTTGAATGCCGCTTCTTCGGTCGCTTTATTAATGAATGCCCTTTCTTCAGTCGCTTTTTTAATAAGACAGATACAAAACTGAATAGCCGGTTGCTGACTGGCATACACTGGCGCGCTTTGCTGGGAATAAAGCACTTACCATACGAGAGGCAAGTACTACGCCTCTTCACCAGACCAACCCACTAGGAGGCTCAGTATGCGTTTCCGTCCAGTAATCTTTTTATTGACCTTGTTGGCGCTTACTCCGCTTGTTGCCCTGTCGCAAACTGCGACGACAGGCGCAATTGTCGGTTCTATTACTGACAAGAACGGCGCATTCGTTTCGGGCGCGGTGATTGAATTGACCAACGCGGCCACCAACGTCACGCTAAGGGCTGGGACTGACGATGGGGGGCAATTTATCTTCCCGTCGGTTACGCCTGGCGTATACGCCATCAACATCAGCAAAGAGGGATTCCGCAAGGCAAGCGTCAACAACTTCAAAGTGGACGTGGCCAGGTCCTACACAGTTCCCATTACGCTGGAGATCGGCGAGGTGCAGCAGGTGGTCGAGGTGACCGCCGCCGCGGGCGTTGAGTTGCAGACAACCGATTCGACCGTCGGCAATGTGATTGCCGGACGGGAGATGCCGCTTTTGCCGGCGTTGACGCGGCAAGCCAACGACCTGTTGCGCATCCAGCCGCTTTCGACGCCCACCGGCGAGGTCGCAGGTTCGCGCAACGACCAGACGACGATCACGCTCGACGGCATTGACATCACCAACCAATCCGTCGGCGGTTTAGGCACGGTCATTCCCATTCCGATTGACAGCATCGAGGAATTCCGCGTCGGCGTGGCCAATCCGAACTCGGCTTTCGGACGCGGCGCCGGCGGTCAGGCTTCAGTCATCAGTCGCCGCGGAACCAGCGACTATCATGGGCTGCTCTTTTGGTATCACCAGAACGACAACCTGAACGCCGCGACCTGGACGGCCAAACGCACCATCGCGCAGGACGTCACCGATCCGGCGCGGCGCGCCAAGCTGCAAGAGCCGGAGTTGAAAGACAACCGCTTCGGATTCCGCTTCGGCGGGCCGCTCATTCCGTGGAGCGAGTCTTGGAGCAAGAAACTCTTCTTCTTCGGCAACTACGAAGGCCGCCGCTTCCCGCGCACGACGCAAATCCTGCGCATCGTGCCGTCCGACAGCTTGCGGCAGGGCATCTTGCGCTTCCGCGACGCTTCGAAGGCAGTCAATTCTTACGACCTGAAGACCTCGCGGTTGTGCGGGCCGGACGGCAACATGGTCTGCGACCCGCGCGGGGTCGGCATCAGCCCGGTGGTGAGCAATCTCTTCCGCAATCTGCCCGCGGGCAACGACCCGAGCGCCGGAGACGGATTTAACACCATCGGGTTTCGCGGCATCGTCACTAACCCGCTCAACAATGACTTTTACAACACGCGCGTCGATTACAACGTGACCAACCGCTGGCGCGCCGACGTCGCCTTTCGTTACTTCGGCGAAGTGGCTG
>DATCXQ010000160.1:0-5194 GCA_036565725.1 Blastocatellia bacterium | reverse complement strand
CCGCCGGTGGCCAACATACCGCCGTCAGGAGACAGCGCGACCGTACGTATTCGCGTGTCGCCATGGGCGAGTTTTTCAAAGACATTTCGGCGGGACGCGATCTCCCAGACTTTCGCCAACCCTCTCTCCCCACATGCCGCCAGTCTTTTTCCGTCTCCTGACATAGCCAGGCCGAGAACCGGTTCCTCAAGGTCAGCGAAGACGCCTTCCATATGTTTTGCGCCGGCGTCCCAGATTTCGATCTTTCCGTTGCGCGACGCGATAAAGAGCTTCTTCGCATCCTGCGTGATAACGAGGTCGGTGACCGTGGCCTGATGTTGCAGCTTCGCCTGTTCGGTGTGGAGCGCCTTCCATAGAAAATACCACTCGAAGCCGCGCCAACGGTCATCCCACTGAGGGTCAGGATGCGCCCGATACCGATCGACAAGTTCGCGGGCGCGTTCCAGGTTTCGGTCCACGAGGTCCTGCCCCGCCTGACGCATGTCGGCCGCATACAATAATCGAAGCTGCCGGCGCGTTTGCGCCTCCGCAATGCGCGCCTGCCGCACAAAATAAACGACAGCGCCGAGAAGCGTCAGCAAAACCAATGTGGCCGCGGCCACGCCCGCTTTATGTCGCTTAACGTATCGGGTGGTGAGATAGATCAACGTGCCCTTGCGGGCGACGACCGGTTTACCGTTCAAATGCCTGGCGATGTCTTCGCTGAAATCGCCAGCCGAGCGATAACGGCTTTGAGGCTCCTTGCGCACGGCTTTCAACACGATGTCGTCCAAATCGCCCTGCAGCCGAGCGCGCAAGCGTTCCGGCTTGCCTTCGCGCGTTTCGCTGACTTGTTGAGGCGATCGTGTGATCGGATTCCGGCCGTCATCGACGGCGACCTCGACCGTTCGACTGACGACGACGCTGGGCGGCGGCGGCTCTTCCTCGCTGATCACCCGCGCGGCTTCATGCGGCGTCCTGCTCTTGATTCGATAAGGCCGATGTCCGGTGAGCAGTTCGTAGAGCATGACCCCGAGCGAGTAGACATCGCTGGCGGTCGTAATGCTTTCGCCGCGCGCCTGTTCGGGGCTGGCGTATTCCGGAGTCATCGCATGAAATCCTGTTTGCGAAGGCGGCGAATCTTCGATTCCCAACAGAGACGGATCCAGCAGCTTGGCGATGCCGAAATCGAGCAGTTTTACCGTCCTGTCGTTGGCCACAAGGATATTGCTCGGTTTCAAATCACGGTGGACGATCAGGTTGTCGTGAGCGTACTGAACGGCCGCGCAGATTTGCTGGAACAGCTTCAATCGTTCGGTGATCGAAAGTTTGCGCGAGTCGCAGAATTCCGTGATAGGCTCGCCCTCGACATATTCCATCACGACATATTGACATCCGTCTTCGGCCACGCCGCCGTCGAGCAGGCGCGCGATGTTCGGATGGTCAAGCCCGGCCAGAATGCGGCGCTCCTGGCGAAAGCGGCGCTCGATCTCGCCGGTCATCAAACCCGGCCAGACCAGCTTGACGGCGACCTGTTTGCGATAGGCGTCGTCAGCGCGCTCGGCCAGGTAGACCACGCTCATCCCGCCACGCCCGACCTCGCGCGCAATCCTATATGGGCCGATCATTCGACCGGTGGCCTGACGGCTTTCATCGGCTAAGGCAATTGCCGAAGCGCTGATGTCGAGCGGTCTTTCCAGAAAGCCGGCGGCGGCTTCGTGATCATGCAGCATCTGTATGACCTGCGCGCGGATCCGATCGTCCCCGTCGAACTTCGTGGCCAGGAATTCCACTCGCGCTGAAAGCGCCAGTTCCAAGGCTTCCTCAAACAATTTTCTGACTTTTCGCCACTGCTCCGTAGTCATTTTTTTTCCCGCTCCATTTGTACATAATGCGTAGCGTGAGACGTAAATAGCTCATCCGGGCAAAAAAATATTTCGAGTCTATTCTTTAGACCAAAAGAATCAAAACATACAGCCCGATATACAGGAGGATCTAGTATGGTGGAGCTAACCTCAGTCACATTCACCGCGCTCTTCAAACAGTGGCGTAGTGGAGACCGGGAGGCTGGCGAAGAATTGTTCCGATTGATCTATCAGGATCTATTGCGTCTGGCTCAGAGTTATCTCAACGGAGACCGCGCCGGGCGGGCGATTCAGGCGACGACCCTTGTGCATGAGACTTACCTGCGATTGTTCGGAAAAGATAAAGTCGATGTGAACAGCCGGGGACATTTCTTCGCCATCGCCACCAGACAAATGCGCCGCATTCTGATTGATATTTCGCGCAAGAAGGGCGCGGCGATAATCACTCATCGTCTTGACAGTCTTGCGCCTGAAGAATTAGCCAGGTCGGAGAAGACTCCTGGCGCGGACTTGATCGCGCTGGACAAAGCCCTCGACGAGCTTGAAAAGATCGACGAGAGAGCTTGTCGCGTGGTCGAGTTGCGTTACTTCGGGGGGTTGAGCGAAAAAGAGACGGCTGAAATATTGGACATATCAGTGGCCACGCTCAAACGCGATTGGACCTTCGCCAAGACCTGGCTGTACGGACGATTGCGATAAATTTCAAACCCAAATCCACGATTAAGAAATGGACGGGATCGATCTTAACCGTGGCGCGGACTTATGGTCTTTGAGAAATAAATGGCGGCGCCTTCGCGCCTTTGCGCCTTGGCGAGAAATGGGCTTTCTCATTCAGGAGGCGGTTCTCGCTAAGGCGCAAAGGCGCAGAGGCCGCAAAGGGAAGACCACTGCTATGTCGCCACTTAATTCTCAACGGCTATTAGTCCGCGCCTGAGTCATAACAATCGAAAGGCGGATTTTCATGAAAGCTTGGCGTGTCAACGAATGGTGCGAACCCGATCAGATGGAGTTCGCCGATATCCCCACTCCCGAACCCAAAGCTGGCGAAATACGGATCGAAAACAGAGCCGCCGCGCTCAATTTCTTCGATATCCTGATGATTCAGGGGAAATACCAATCCAAGCCGCCGCGCCCGTTCACACCCGGTTCAGAAGTCGCAGGCGTCGTTGACGCGGTCGGCGAAGGAGTGGACAGATTCAAGATCGGCGACCGCGTCCAGGCGATGGCCACGGGCGGGACGTATTGCGAATATTCGATCGCCCCCGCAGAAAAAGCCTTTCGCATTCCCGACGCGATGGGCTTCGAAGAGGCTGCGGCGATGATTGTGATCTATCAGACCTCGTATTTCGCGCTCATGCATCGCGCGCCAGTCATGCCCGGCGAATGGCTGCTGGTTCACGCGGGCGCGGGCGGCGTCGGCTCGTCCGCCATTCAGATCGGCAAGGCGCGCGGCGCGCGCGTGATCGCGACCGCGAGCAGCGAGGAGAAGATGCGATTCTGTTCGTCGCAAGGCGCCGATCACGTTCTGAATTACAGCGACGCAGGTTGGGTTGATCAAGTTAAGCGGATCACCGGAGGTCGCGGCGCGGATGTGATTTATGACCCGGTGGGCGGCGAAATCTTCGATCTTTCGACCAAATGCGTAGCGCCGGAAGGTCGATTGCTCGTCATCGGATTCGCCGGCGGAACAATCCCTTCAATCGCGGCTAACCGCATCCTGCTCAAAAATATGTCGGTCGTCGGCGTCTACTGGGGAGGCTTTCTCGAACATTATCCGGAATACATGCGCGAGGCGCAGGATGCGCTGTTCACGATGTACGAGGCCAGGCTGATCAAACCGGTCGTGTCGCAAACATTTGCGCTGGCGGAAGCCGTGGGGGCGCTGAACGCGCTGGCGACGAGAAAGACTGTCGGGAAAGTCGTATTGAGTATTGGCTGAACGGCTTATGTCAGGGCGCTTTTGAAAAAAGATTTTGGTTTTCGCCGCGTGAGCGGCGGCTGACTTTAGCGGCGCCCCCGCGTCCTCGCGGGCAGGCCGACTGGCCAATCGCTTGCCCGCGAGGACGCGGGGGCGCCGCATGGACGTTTTTTGACTTACAGTTCAGTAACTTCGGCAGAATTGAAGATTTGCTGAGTCAGGGAGATATTACAAATATCTCCTTGGACCTTGAAGGGAAGTTTACATCTTCGACGCCTCCAACAACTCGGCCAGATATTGTTTCCACAATTCAGGTAGCGAATGCGTGCCGTGTCCGCGCGTCTTATCGCTGATCGGAATCAACACGTGGCGGCCCCGTTTAACGCGCTTGATCTCTCTTTCCAGAATTCCTAATTCGGGCGGGTTGACCTGATCGTCGGCCGAGTTGACGGCGATGAGCGGCGCTTTGATCTTTTCCAGATCGGGCGCGGGGTCGTAATCGCGCGAAGCGTCGAAGGCGTAGAGCATGTCATTGGCGTCGGCGCGGGCCAGTTGGGCGCGAACCAGGTTGTCGAACATTTTGTCGGCGTCGTCGCGGGTGGGCGCCTGTTTATACTGCTGCAGCGGCGCGCTGGTCATAAACAGCAGCGTATAGATCGCCGACGTCAACCCTCGAATGGGCTGCTGTTTGTAATCGCCGTTGTTCCATTCGGGATCATTTTTGATCGAGTCGATGACCATTCGCCTCATCATCCTGTTGCGGCCCGAGATCTGAACCGGCAGACTGGCCAGCGGCATGAGCGCGTCCATAAAGTCGGGATACTTCTCTCCCCACAGCCACGTATGCATTCCGCCCATCGAGGTCCCCATCACCAGACGCAGACGATTCACCTTTAGCCCCTCGGTCAAAAGCCTGTACTGAGCCGTGACCATGTCGTTATAGGCGTAACGCGGAAATCGCGCGCGCAATCCGTTGCTGGGCTTCGACGATTGGCCGTGGCCGATGCCGTCGGGCAGGATGATGAAATACTTCGTCGCGTCGAGGAACTTTCCGGAGCCGAAGAGCGCGCCTCCGAACTGGTTCGAAAGAAAGCCCGCGCCCGAGCCTCCCGTGCCGTGCAGGATGAGAACGGCGTTGCTGGCGACGCCTGAAGCGTCGCGCTTCAATTCGCCAACCGTGCGGTAATGCAGCTTCAACTCCGGCAAGGTCTCGCCGCTATCGAATTTGAAATCGCGGATGACGAAATCGCCTTCGACAGGTTGAGGGTAATTCGGCGCGCTGGTCGCATTCTGCGTTTGCGCGGAGGCGCCTATTGTGAGCAGAAGCAGCAATGGCAATATCATTCTTCGATTCATCGGTCATTACCATCCTTGTTTTTTCCGCGGCTACGCCGCCCGATGTGCGGAAGAGCATAGCCGCTTCCGCACATCG
>DATCXQ010000159.1:0-22409 GCA_036565725.1 Blastocatellia bacterium | reverse complement strand
GCCGATGTTGTTGAGCGTGACGGCCTCCCCATTGCGGTCGCCTACCTCACGCCTGATCGGCAGCGCCTCGTTGTATTTCTCCAGCGCCTTACGCGTCTCCCCCAGCGACCGATAGACCATGCCGATATTGCTGAGCGTGGTGGCCTCCCCCCTGCAGTCGCCTACCGCACGCCAGATCGGCAGCGCTTCGTTGAACTTCTCCAGCGCCTTCTGCCTCTCTCCCAGCGCGTCATAGACCGCGCCGATGTTGTTGAGCGTGTTGGCCTCCCCACTGCGGGCGCCTGCTTTACGATACAGCTCCAACGACTCATAGTACTTCTCGACGCTCTTTCTTTTGGCTTCCAGCGTCCCATTTTGTAGCCGCTCCGCCTCTCGAAAGACCGTCTCTCCGGCGACTCGATACTTATCCTCGGCGGTCGCTGCTCTTAGTTCTTCTACCTTGACCTCATATCGTCCTGTCTCGGCTGTTTTCTCAGTAGAACGCGCCTCGATCAGATATTCGCCGGTCATCTCTGAAATCGCAGAGATACTCTCGGATTCACCAAACAAATGATTGCTGTCCACCTCAACGATCTTTTTACCATCAGGCGTAAACAGCGCCATTACCACGTCTATCCCCTTTTGCTTGGCCTCTACCTGCAAATACTGCCCGGAGATCATCGTGATCTTGTAGTAATGAGATTGGGCGCCAGAGAGCTCTCGTTCAATGGGCTTACCGTGTTCTAGCGATATACTCTCCTGTGAGCTTTGGGTCGCGCCGCGTTCACTAGCGGGCGCTTGCGCAGGCGCGGCCACTGGCCTCAGGCTTGCAGCAGCCGGCGCCCTAACCTGTAACATGTTGATGATGAGAGGGGTCTGGCGGATTGAATGCGCCCCACGGCCCTGTGGGGTTGAGATGGATACGCAGAGCAATATCAAAGTGGACAAGGCGGCAATCGTTAAACGACGCATTTCTCCTCCTAATACCTCTCTCAAGATGGATTTTGATTGTTTTGCCAATTTCGTTGTTTGAAGGGTTCTCCGCAGGGGGGGCGGGAGAATGTAGCGGCACTGAGGATACAAACAGCCGCTAATGGAGTCAATAATTTTGTAAAAGCAATGCGACTGCTCGCCGGCCCGCTCGATATCAGGATGTAGCCCAGCCAGCATCCTATCAAACACCTCCCGGGTGATGACACATCCCTTCTTTAAGCTCACAAAAGATCAGCGTGAATTCGCTCCATCCGCGTCATACGCGTTCCATTGTAGGAATGTTTCTTACGAACGCTGGCTACAGCTTCCGTACAAGCGAATGAGGACCGCTCTAAGCGCTGATATTGCGGCCCTGCCTTCACTCCGTATGCTGGCAATCAAGCGGGCATGTCCCCGCGCCTTTGGTAAGCGTCATGCGATCAGGCAGAGATCTCTGTCAACCGCGCTAGTCTCGCCTGAAGCTCGCGCGCGTTGAGCGTTTTTTTGTAGACGATCACGTTGGGCGGCAATTGCGACGGCGCGTCGCGGCTGCATCGCATCTCTTCCGACGCCGCGATAGCGTAGTTCTCGAACCCGGCGCGCGCGAATTCTTTCAGCCTCTCGTTCAAAGAGCGCGGCGTCCAATAGCCCAGCATCTCCAGGTAGATCGGCTCGTCGCCATCGCGGATAAAGACCAGGTCGGGGACGAACGCGCTCTCGCCGAGGTCGATCACTTCCTGACTGGGTTGCGCCTCCCATTCAGCGCCCAGCTTGCCGAAGTCTTCCAGCAGTTTCGCAATCTGTGGATTCTGCCGTTGTAGGTCGTCGGCCACGTAATGCGAGCGCAGGCGGGTTTGCTTACTGTCAAGCTCGAAGAATGCCGCCCCCGTCTTCGTTCCGATCTCGGCGCGCATGCTCCAACCAGGATAGAGCAGCAGCGCGGGCAGGAAGACCGCCATCTGGACGCCGTACCGCTGCGAGCGGTGGAAGATGGAGACCGGGCCGCTCAATTGCATGTCGTAACCCGACGCAGGGTTGCCCCTGATGGCGTGGATCAGGCGGAAGGCTTTGATCTCGGCGAACAGACGGCGCGTGACGCCTGGCTCCTGCGGCTCAATCCGCAGCCTCATTTCCGAACAACGGTAGAGCAGCGCTTGAGCCTGGGCCAAGTTATAGCGATCCAGCAAGTCCTCCGCGCTCATCTCCTCGAACGCGACCAGCCGCTGGTTGCCGGACAAGTCGGCGTAAAGTCCCACCATCACGTCTTCCGGCGAGCATTCCAATTCGGCCGCGACCTCGGCGATCAAACGTCGTCGCAATTGGTCGTCGGCGACGACAGGGTGATGCGCCGCGGCTTTCGTAAAGAGCGCGCGGCGGATCTCCGCCGGGTCTTTAGCGCCGGTAGTCTCGAATTCGCAGCGATCGGTGAGCAGCTTGATCAATCCGCGCAGGATCTTGTAATCGGTTCCGACGCCGATGTATTCGTCCAGCGCGCGCTCAAGCTCGGCGCGGCGGCGCCCCCGATGCTGTTCGACAATGATCGCGAGGTCAGCCGCCGTTTGCAGATGGCGCGGATCGTCGGATTGTAGATAGCGCGGCGAGATGCGATTACCGCGCCGGTAGCTCATTGCCAGGTCGGCGGTCAACATGTCTCTACTTTACGCGCCTCCCCAGCTTTCATCCAGCCATTGATCTTTCGTCGCGCGGAACTGGTTCGCGTCGCGGCGGCGCTCGCTGATGCGCTCTTCGGCGGTGCCCGAGGTGACGACTTCGTAAAGGATCGCCTCTTTGTCCGGCTGTTTGCGCAGGATGCGCCCGAGCCGTTGAATGTGTTCGCGCGTCGAGCCCGAACCTGATAGCACGACGGCCACCGCCGCCTCGGGGATGTTGACGCCTTCGTTGAGGACTTTTGACGTCGCCAGCGCCAGGACCTCGCCCTGATTGAAAGCCGCGAGCCACGCGCTGCGCTCTTTGATAGGCGTCTCGTGCGTGATGGCGGGGATCAGGAACTGTTCGGAGATGCGATAGACCATCTCGTTCTCAGCGGTGAAGATCAACACGCGCTCGCGGCGATGGCGCGCGAGCAGTTTTTTGAGCGTCTCCAGTTTGGCCTCGGCGCCGAGCGCGATGCGTTTAGATTCGCGGTAAGCTTGCATCGCGCGGCGCCCCTCTTCGCTCAGCGCGCTCCGGATGACGAACATCTGCCAGCCCTGCAAACTCCCGAAATCGATACCCTGCGAAGAAATGAAGCGGCGGAAAATCGCGCGCTCCTGCTTGTAGCGCTCCAGGTCTTCGTCGCTAAGTTGGACGGTCAGCCGCACGACGCTGTAATCGGCCAGGAATTCGCCCGCCAATTGCTGGGCTTCGAGGCGATAAACAATCGGGCCCAGCAATCCCTCCATCAACTCCTCGCCGCCGTCGGACCGCTCTGGCGTGGCCGTCAAACCCAATCGGAACGGCGCAATCGCCATCTCGGCCACGTAACGATAACCGCTGCCCGGCAGGTGATGACATTCGTCGCACACTAGCAACCCGAATTGATTGCCCATCCGCTCCATAAACCGGAACGCAGAGGCGTAGGTCGTCACCACAATCGCGCCCTGCTCGAAATAGCCGCCGCCGATCAGCCCAATCTCAGCCTGAAAAGAAGAGACCAGCAGGTCGTACCACTGATTCATCAGGTCGAGCGTGGGCACGACGACCAGCGTCGAACGCCCGGTCATTTCAATAGCCATCTGCGCGACGAAGCTCTTGCCTGCGCCGGTCGGCAGAATCACCACCCCGCGCTTGCCGCCCTTTTGCCACGCGGCGATGGAGTCGCGCTGATAGGGCCGCGGCTCGATGTTTAATTCGGTTCGGAACTGGAATTCATAATAGCGGCGCGCTTCGTCTTTGAAATCCAGATTTTGTCGCGTCAATTCCGTGACAGCCTGCCGATAGGCGATGGCCGGGGAGCGCCAACGACGCACGCGCTCGTCCCATTGAAACACTGAAGGCGCGGGAAACTCCTGCCCCGCGCCTTCCAGCGTCAAAGTCCCGGAATCGAATTGCAGCGCGATTTCATCGGTATGCATCAACCTATTTCACTATTGCCGTTTTGATACTACTATCTTTAGGTCTTTCACGTCGCCGGGGACCTTCAGCTCCTCTTCTACGGAACGGTCCAATTCATCATCACTCAAGTAAACCTGTATTTTGTATTCATAATCCTTCAGCCCATCGATATTGAACCGTCCTCGCTCATCGGTCGTCGCTTCGTAGTCTCTTGGCAACCATCTTCGCAACCAGTCATCAGCAGGGAGCAGCGAAATTTTCGCGCCAACCACCGGAGTGTCATCCGGCCATACGACAATCCCCTGGATCGTATGTTTCTCCAACTTGTGTGTGAGACGAAGATCGAATGGACCGGTTGTCTTTCCCGGTTCAATGGTGATGACTTCCGCCTGTTTGATGTCGGCGACGCCGGGATAGAAGATGCGCGTATATGGGGATTTGGGAGTCGGCCTGATGACACTCACTCCAAGAAGGTAACGACCATGTTCCACACTTCCGATTTTGTATCTCCCATCAGTATCGGTCTTGCCATCGCGAGTTTGAAATGACTTGATGTCGCCGTCTTTTATTTCCTCTTCTTCCCGCCATTTCTCAGAGATCAGACTCACCTCGACTCCCGCCAGAGGTTTTCCTTCGGCGTCTAGAACTCGCCCATTTACTTGGGTAGAGGGGGAAAATATGAGTCTCAACTGAGCGCAACCGCAGTCACGAAGGGACAACTCTTTATTTATGTATTCGGAGTTAGCAGAAAAATAGCCCTCCAGCGACACAGAGGTGACTTTATAAACGCCGGGTTCAAGTCCACGAATATCGAATTTACCGTCGCTGTCGGTTTTCACCTCCAGCGATTGCCGCTGGCTTTCGATCTTGATCGTAGCGCCAGCCAGAAAAGAAGTCTTGCGGCCTTTATCATTTTTCCCAAGGAGTCTTAGAATCGAATGCGCCTCGCCGTAAATCCGCGCGCCGCTCAGGGTTTTCCTGGCCACATTGCGCAGGAATTCAAGCTCGTCATCGTATTCTTTTTGCAAGTTGCGCTGGTATTCCTGGTATGAGGGGTTGTCGGAAGGGTCGATCGAGATTGGCCTGAGGGATCGAGTCCGACCGCATCCGCCGACCCACAATTTCTTGTCTTCGACCTCATTAGCATAGACCAGATAAGTTTCGCCGGCGCCGAATTCCATGTCCCAACACATTCCTCCGCCGCTTGCCCAAACGGTCATTAACCGTCCAGTCACTCCGTAGAAAGGCTCGATTATCTCGAAAACTACCTCGCCAAAATAAGAGGTGTATACCTTGCCCTCATACAACTCCGCTCGCTTCTTGCTTGCATGAATAGCCCTGCCTATAAAGACGGCCGTTGCTCGATTGAACGCCTCGCATGCCGGTGGAGTAGCGCACGAGCACGCCGCTGACTCTTGATGGATCCCACAAATCACGATCACGAGAAGCGTCAGTAGGAAGACCAGCCTTCGTACTTTCATAAGTCATCATAGACCTCCTGAATCATGAACGAGGTGGATCGTGGTGTTTTGCAAAGCGCCCCCTCGAAATCTCCGCCAAATATCGCCCCAGCGCCGTCAGCGGAAACTGATTTCGATACTGATGGTAGTTGATGTAAAAGTGGCCGGGAAAACCTGTGCCGGTGAATTCGGGTTCGGGCCAACTGCCGTCGGCGTTCTGCCTGTTGAGCAGATATTCAACGCCCATCCTCACATTGTCTGTGTCGTAATCGCCGGCGGCCATCAGCCCGATCAGGGCCCAGGCGGTTTGTGACGGGGTACTCGGGCCCTTGCCGCGCGTTTCCGGTTTCTTATACGACCAGCAGGTCTCGCCCCAGCCGCCGTCGCTGTTCTGCACGCTGCGCAGCCAGGCGGCGGCCTGTTTGACCTGATCGCATTCCATGTCGAAGTCGGCGAACGGCGCAATCGAGCGCAGGCCGGCCAACGCCAGATACGTGCCGTAAATGTAGTTGACTCCCCATCTCCCCCACCACGAGCCGTCGGATTCCTGCAAACTCATCAGGAAATCGATCGCGCGTTTGACCTGCTCGTCGGTGTAACGCTTCTCGCCGAGTCTCCGCCAATGGCCCAGCAGCTCAAGGACGCGCCCGGTCAGATCGGCGGTCGGCGGATCGATCATCGCTTTCAGATCGCCGTACGGCATCTGGTTCCACAAATCCTGTGTGTTGTCCACGTCGAACGCCGCCCATCCGCCCGATTTGCACTGCATCGTCATCACCCATTCGGTGGCCGCGCGGCAGGCTTCGAGTTTGTAATCGTCATCGTCGAGCTTCATTCCCAGCAGCGCCATGATCACAGCCGCCGTGTCGTCGACGTCGGGATAGTAATCGTTGTAGAACTCGAAGGCCCAGCCCGCGGGCTTGCCTTTGCGGTTGAAGACGGCCCAATCGCCGTAGCGGAAAATCTGTTGCGTCAACAGCCAATCGCCGCCGCGCCGGACGCGCAGATCGGTAGGCGACGCGCCCGAGTCGAGGATCGCGGTCAACCCCAACGCAGTGTCCCAGGTCGGCGAGATGCACGGCTGCAGCCTCAAGTATTGCGGCAGTTCGGAGCCGGCGATCGCGCCCTCCTCGATGCAGAAGCGGTCGAGCGCGTCGAGGCCGCGTTTGACGTAGGGATGTTTCGCCGAATAGCCGAGCGCGTGGAACATCAGAATCGAGTTGAGCATCGCGGGAACGATTCCCGCCCAATCGCCGGGCCCGTCCTGGCGTTCGATCACCCAGCGTTCCGCCGCCTCGATCCCCTTTCGGCGCAGCGGGACGAGGCCGATACGATCAAGCCGTTTGAGCATCCTGTCGGCCGTCAGGAAGAACGCGCCGATCGTCGTCCCGTCGTTGTTCTTCAAGCCGGCGCGGCGGGGGTCGCGCGAGCCGTCGACGAAGAGTTCGTCGGCGTGAACGCCCAGGTCGTAGACGGGCTTTTTATCAATCACGACCAGCAACGGCACGGTCGAAGACCGCGCCCAACTCGCCATCGTATAAATGTTCAGCGGAAACCATGCCGGCAGGAACATGAACCAGGGCGGCAACGTCGGTAAGCCTTCCCACGGGTAGGCGCCGAAGAGCGCCAGGTGCAGCTTCGTAAAGACGCGGGCGTTGGTCAACCCGCCGCGTGCGAGAATGAAGTCTCGCGCCAGCCGCATCGCCGGGTCGTCCGCCGAATGGCCCGCGAGCTTCAGCGCGAAGTAGGCTTCGATAGTAGTGCTGATCTCTCCGCCGTCGCCGTAAAACAGCTCCCAGCCGCCGTGCGGGCGCTGCTGGCGCAAAATGTAGCGGGCCATCTGCCGAATCTGCTCCTCACGATCCTTGCCGTTGCTGAACCTGTTACGCGGATCGGCGGCGATCAGGATGCGGTGGAGCATGATGTATTCGGCGGTGAGCGTGACGTTGGCCTCAAGCTCCGCCCACCAGTATCCTTCCAGGTTCTGCTGCGCCAACAGGTACGCCCGGGCGCGATGAATGGCGTCGGAGACGCGTGATTGCTTGTCAGTTTTTATTGCCGGTTGCGCAGTGCTCATAAAGATATGTCACATTTCATATGCCATGCCGATGTCAGGACACATTTTCAAAATCGGGGTTCGCAGTGAATGGTAAGGTGGAAACAAAAAAGGCAAAAAAGCCTGAAATTTTGCCTTTTTTGTCCTTTTTGCCTTTTTTGCTTCCCTTCGCATTCCACTGCAAGAAGTTGATTCTGTAAATGTGTCCCGACATCAGGGCGCCATATGAAATATGGCGATGGGATTTATAACGTATCAGGCGACCGCTCCGCCGTAGGTTGGGCAGTTTGATTCTCGATAGATCCGGCGCCCTGGGTCTGGTCCGCGCCGGGCTGTATGCGTTGCGGGAATTTCAGGTAATAACCGATGATCAGCGGCACGTCTTCGTCGAAATTTTTGACGCCGCCATGAACGCGGTTGACTCTGAGGTAGGCGCTGAAAATACGGCGCGAAATGGCGCTCAGCATCGGACTCTTCGTCTCCTCCCAGAACTCCGAGCGCGCTCGCAGGTCGGTCCTCGGGCCATCATTGACGCGCGAAAGCAGGTCGTTGTAGCGATCCACATTACCTTTCGACAACACCTCCAGCACTTTCAGGCCGTAAAGATAGCCGGAATAACGCACGTAAGGCTCGGTGGAATTGATGCATACGACGTAGCCGATAAAATTCGCCTCGTCCTCTTTTGCGTATCCGCGCTGGTGGGCCTTGTGGTGGGCGATGACCATCGGCAGATCGAACGCGGGGACGTTGGAGTTGAAAGTCACCTCGCCCGTGAATGGGATGTAGAATCCGCTTACGCCGGCCCAACTGGTCAGGCGCGACAACTTGAGCGGCTTCGGATCGCTCAACGCGCCGCGATTGGCGTCGCCGAGCAGCGTTTCGCTCTGAAAGGCCTGCTCGATCACTTTATAGATCGCATCGCGCGCCGGCGGAGTCGGGCGTTCCGCCGACCCTCGAGCCAGGTCGTAGTTGCTGTTGACGCCGTTGACTATTTGCAGCCCGATGGATTCAAGTTCCCCGGCGCGCGTCGGAGCGCGGTCGAAGCCTAGAGTCTCCGCAAGCGGCAATCGCTGGTAATTCAATCCCCAAGACGCCAGAAAGATCGGAACCAGGATACCCATCGCCCATAGTATCTGAAGAAAGAAGACCTTTACGACATTGTAGAGCCGCGTTTCACGCCGCCACGATCTGCGCAGATACCACAGCGACCACAGGCTGAACCAGATCACTATGAGCGCGAAGAATATCTCGCCCAGAGCTATGTTCTGGAGGAATTTGTTTGCGGCCGAAAGACCGCGGGTGGTGTAATAAAAGGCGAATTTGCTGTAGAAGGATTCGACCTCCTCCGACATTAAGCTGGCGGCGGTCTGCGCTGCCAGGGCGATCAACAACCAGACAGTGCCTTTCCAGTATGAACTGCGAGTGGTGAACGGATTGCCATCATCGGCAGCCGAATCCTCCGAGTCGCCTGTCCCGATAAACACGGGGGGTCTTATTGGAACGCCTAATTTCCATGGAATACGCATATATGCGCCTACCTCCAAGGCTTTTCAACACAAAGGGGGCGAAGGGTCAAAGGGGCGAAGGCGTAGTAAGAACCGCGTCAACTTCTATTTCAATGAGCATGCGGTCGTCAATCAGACGGCTCACCTCGACCATGGTGGCGCAGGGTCTGATCTCGCCGAAAAATTCGCCGTGAGCGCGGCCATATTCCTCCCAGCGCGTGATGTCTGTAACGAACATCCGCGTCCGCACGACGTCTTTCAAGCTCGCTCCCAAAGCGGCGAGCGCCCGTTCGATGTTGCGGATCACTTGAACTCCCTGCGCGTAGCCGTCCCCGACTCCGACGATCTCGCCGCGCTCGTCGGTTGCGGTCGTGCCGGTAACGAAGATCTGATTGCCGACGCGAATCGCCCGCGAATAGCCGACTATCGGCTCCCATTTCGTACCTGTCGAATAGTATTGTTTCTCAACCATGATTTGCTGCAGCGATTTATGAATGGGGGCTGACGGTACGAGACCGTCATTTCACTTTTTTGATTAAATGAAGACGCTTAATGATACTAGAAAAGACCGGCGTTGACTATCGCTTCAGAATCATCGAATCCCTATCTATCTCACTATTGGCCAGTTAGAGAAGTAATTGAAGGGCGCGCAAATAAAAATCCATTGTAATCAACAGTGTGGGGCGTAGCCTGGGTACGCTTCCCGATTTATGTAAAAGCTCCATTTAAGTGAAGCGAGCGCAAATTTATGCACAGCCTTCAAGTAAGTACACGGTCTTTTCGGAAATCTGCCGAGACTTTTAATCGCTGAAAAGATTTAGGATTATTTGCGCGCATTCCTGCCCGCTCCACACCGCGCCTTCAATAGTCGCGGGCAAGCCGGTATCGGTCCAATCCCCGGCAAGGAAAAAATTCTGGAATTGAGTTCGCTGCGAAGGCCGCAAGGCGCCTGCGCCCACAGTGTGCGAAATCGTCGCGTCGTGTTCTCTAACGACGAACGAGTGAATCGGTTGTTGATTGCGGGCGGCCGGGAAAAACCTGCGCATTTCATCATCCGCCGTCGCCATCAATTCCTCTTTCGGCCTATCCGCAAATTCGTGGGCGCCGCTAATTACCAGGGCCAGATGCTGCGGCCTTTTACTCGTCGCGCCAGAAATCGCATTCTTGTTGAACACCCATTCGATGGGCGAATCGAGAAGGCCCGCGAATTCCAGGTCGGTGATCGGCTCGTCATACCAGAGATTGATCGAGACTATCGGCGCCGACTTGAATCGGTCGAGACAGGGGAAATGGGCGGAGGCGACCTCGGCCGGCAGCATGCGCCTCAGCGCGAAGTAGGGGACGGCGCTGATGACCAAGTCGGCCTCGATCCCTTCCCCGCTTCGCAGCATAACGCCGGCGGCGCAAGCGCCTTCAAACTCGATTCGGGCGACGTCGGCGTTCAATCGAACCTCGCCGCCCCGTCCTTCGATGAAATCCCTCGCCTGTCGCGTGTAAAGGTCGCTCAATCCAACGCGCGAAATAACCATCGCCGAATCGCGCTTCGTCCGCATAAATCCGAGCTCGATCACTCGCGCGAACATGTCGGCGGAAGCGACCTCAGGCGCTTCATTCAAGGTCGCCAGAGCCATCGGCCCCCAGAACCTGCGCTGAATGCGTTCAGACTGGCCCAGACTGTCCAGCCATTCTCGAACGGTGATTTCCGCGAGCCTGCCCCGATCTCCATTCAGCGCCCGCACGGCCAAGCCCACGCCCAGGGCGCGCAAACGATCTCCCCAGCCGATGGTCTTCAGTCTCGCCAATCCGCCGAGCAAGTGCAGAGGCGCGGGCAGCGGAGGACATTTGAAGCTCGCGCGGGTTACCGAGCCGTTAGCGCCTTCGTGAAGGAAATCCACCTGCGGGTCTGGCTGAAATTTGAGTTTGTCGAGCGAGCCGATCTTCTCCAGAAACTGTAGCGTTCGATGATAACAGCCCATCATTAGATGCTGGCCGTTATCAATCGTGTCGCCGGTGGTCTTATCCGTGAATGAATAGGCCCGCCCGCCCAGGAATGAACGGCGTTCGAGCAACAGTACCCGCCTTCCCGCCTCAGCCAGATCGACGGCTGCGGCGAGGCCGGCGAAGCCGCCTCCTAAAATCAGGACGGGGCGGCGGGGCGACGGGGCGACGGGGCGATTTTCGATTTCATGGCCCAACTTTTCCTCTCCCTCTCTCCTAGTCTCCCTGTCCCCCCGTCGCCTCGTCGCCTCGTCGCCCCGTCGCCTTCGCCCATTCGCTGAAGGCGATAAGGAACCGCTCGGGTCTATGCAACCTGATCCGGTTATTGAAGACGTCGTAATCGAGGTGTTCTATCTGTTCGAGCAGGCGGTAATAGATTTTACCCATCGTTATGGCGGCGGTCATCGTCGGGCGGTCTTCTTCGGCCAGGTGATCGGCGGCGAGTCGATAATAGCTGCGAGCCCGCCCGCATTCGAACTTCATCATTTCGCGGAAATTATCGTTTATCTTCCCGCTCGCCAGGCCGCCCTCCGGGTAATCGAACCGCCGCAGGTCCTCCTGCGGCAAATAGACGCGCCCGCGCATGGCATCCTCTTTCAGATCGCGCAGGATGTTGGTCAGTTGCAGGGCGACGCCGAGGTTGACGGCGTAATCCTTCGCGCTCGGGCTTCGGTAGTTGAAGATCTCTATGCACATCAGCCCCGTGATCGAGGCGACACGGTAGCAGTATTGATGAAGCTCGTCGAAGGTTTCGTAGCGGTTGCGCGTCAGGTCCATCTCGCATCCGTTGATCATCTCCTCGAAATACTCTTTCGGCATCGGGAAGCGTTCGAGTACGCGTCGCAGCTTGACCGCGATGGGCATGGTCGGTTTACCGGCATAGAGGTTGACAAGCTCTTCACGCCATTTATCCAGCTCGACCCGCGCCTCAGCATACGCGCTGGGCGCGACGGCGGCGTCCGATTTCTCCACGATGTCGTCAACGATGTCGTCAATGGCGCGGCAGAAGGCGTAAACGTCAATGATCGCGTCGCGCTTGGGCCTCGGCAGGAAAAGGAACGAATAGAAGAAGTTCGACTGGACGGTCTTCGCCAGCTCACGGCGCAGGTTCCGAGTGCGCTCGCGCAGATGCCAGGGGGTAAAATGAATTTCTCTGGCTTGAATTGCATTCATGCTAAATCACCAATTGTTACAAACCACGAAGAGGATTGAGGATTGAGGATCGCCTCACGCAATCATGACGCGATCTTCAATTCTCGATCTTCGATCCTCGATCCTCAATCCTCGATCCTCGGCCATCTCAGCGCCTTTACCAGCAGGACAATCTTGTCGGTGGTCGAGATCTTCGGCCGCGCGTTCAAGGTGTCGTATCCCATCTCTTCGATGCGCTCCAAAATACGGGTCCCGCCCAGCCAGGTCAGTCTCAACTCGAACGCCAGCCGCCCGCTGACCAGACCCGGCAACGGCTTTCCGCGATTGAACAGCTCCCACGTTCGTTCGACCTGAAATTTGAGCAGCGCCGCGTAACGTTCGCTGAATCGTTTCTCCCGCAGGTCGTCGTCGCCGACCCCGAACCGGGCCATCTCATTTTGCGGCAAGTAGACTCGATCTTTCCGTATGTCGACTTCCACATCCTGCCAAAAATTGGCTAGCTGCAGCGCCGTGCAAATGCAATCCGAAAGGCCGCGCAGGCGCTCCTCGCGGTAACCGAACAGGAGCAGGATCAAGCGGCCGACCGGGTTCGCCGAGCGCGCGCAATAATCGAGGACCTCGTCGAAATCGGCGTAGCGCCGTTTGACCACGTCCTGTTTGAAGGCCGAAAGCAGGTCGCGGAAGAGCTGAACGGGCAGTCGCAATTCCCTGACTGTTTCGGCCAGCGCAATGAAGACCGGATGATCGGCCCTGCCTCGATAGCAATCTTCCAGCTTTCGCCCCCAATCATCGAGCGCGTCCAATCGCCGCGCCTCGGTTAATTCTCCCGTTTCGTAGACCTCATCGGCGAAGTCGTCCGCAATTCGGGCGAACGCATAGACGCTGTAGACATGTCTGCGGCGGTCTCTGGGTATGAGCAGCGAGCCTACCGGGAAGTTCTCGTAATGCGTTCGGGCCAGGCGTTCGCAATAGGCGAACGCCTCGGCCACACTCCGCGGCGGCTGCGACCCTGAGTCCCAGGTCTCTGCTTGGATACTCATAATTGATTGGGGCTTCGAGGGTGAAAGCATAGCAAGATACAGAAACCAATTCAATTTGGGTTCCCGCCACAGATTTGCCAAATCTCGCCGCGTGTTGATAATCTTGCCGTCATTATCTAAACCGCCCCGGGAGCGGCCCGAATGGGACTAATGGGACTTATAGGACATATAAGACTTTCAAGTCCCATAGGTCCTATAAGTCCCATTAGTCCTATCCATGATCCTCCCCCCCGGGGATCTTTGCATATGAGAGGTATCCGCCTTGATGAAGACGCTATTGCTCAATCCGCCGTCGTTCGAGAAGTTTGACGGCGGCGCAAGTTCCAGATGGCCTGCGACGCGGGAGATCGAAAGTTACTGGTATCCAGTTTGGCTCGCCTACCCGGCGGCGATGATCCGCGACCTCGGAGGCGAATCCAGACTTCTCGACGCGCCGCCGCATCACGTCAGCCCCGAAGAGACCGCCCAGATCGCCAAGGATTACGAATTCGTCGTCCTCTTCACTTCACATGTCGGGTTCAGAAACGACGTGCGGCTCGCCGAGAGAATGAAGGAACTCAGGCCCGACCTGAAGATCGCGTTCGTCGGCCCACCTGTCACCACGCACCCGGAACAGGCGCTGCGGGCGTCAGACGCCATTGATTTCGTCACCCACAAGGAATTTGATCACACAGTAACGCGGTTCGCTTCGGGCGAGCCGCTGGAAAAGATTCCGGGGGTTCATTTCCTGCGCGATGGCCCAGACGGCAAGAGGATGGTTTCGACCGTCCCGGAGCCTCTGGCTCAGGACCTGGATAGATTCCCCTGGGCGACGCCGGTCTACAAACGCGACATGGACATTACGCGCTACAACGTGCCGTTTCTGCTCCACCCCTTCATCGCGTTCTATTCGACGCGCGGGTGCCCGGCGCTCTGCACCTTCTGCTTGTGGCCGCAGACCTTCGACGACCACCGCTGGCGACAGCGTTCCGTCGAAGACGTGCGTAACGAAGTCGAGTGGGCGCTCGACGCGTTCAGGCCGGAAGGATTGCAGGAGATCTTCTTCGACGACGACACCTTCACTTTCAACCCAAAGCGGATGATCGAGATGAGCGAGGCGTTCAAGCCGCTCAAATTCCAATGGTCCTCCACTTCGCGCGCCCACCTCGATTACGAAACTCTCAAGACGATGCGCGACGCCGGCTGCCGCCTCTTCATCGTCGGATTCGAATCCGGCAACGAGCAAATACTGAAGAACATCAAGAAAGGCATCTCGGCAAAACGATCGCTGCAATTCGTCAAGGACTGCAAGCGCGCCGGCATCAAAGTCCACGCCGATTTCATCATCGGACTGCCGGGCGAGACGCGCGAGACTATTCGCGAGACTATCGAGTACGCTAAGGAGATGGACCCCGAAACGCTCCAGGTCTCGGTCGCCCATGCCTACCCGGGCACCGAAATGTATGACTGGTTCAAGGCCAACGGCGTGATCCTCAAAGACGAAATGTCCGACGAGTTGGGACAGCAACTGCCAATGGCCAATTTCCCACACCTCCCGGCCGGCGAGATGCTCGACTGGGTGCACCGGTTCTACGACGAATACTACTTCCGCGCGAAACCGATCTACCGGATAGTCAAAGGCGCGATCTTCAAGCCACAGGAGCGCAAACGGCTCTACAAGGAGGCCAGGGAATATCTGGCGACGCGGGCGAGGAGGCGCGAGTTGGTGAAGGCCGGACAGGTCTGATTCAGTGGTAGAGAAAGGAGTCGCTCATTGCGACATCAGCGACTCCGGGAAACAATGGAAAACGCAGTTCGTAGTCCCGCCTACAGGCGGAAGCTTTTGGTAAAGCGGGATGGATCTGTAGCTGGCGCTTCCGCCTGAAGGCGGGACTACGAACTGCTTCCCCAACGGATACAATGCCGGAGGATTTCTATTGCGAGGAGGCGCTTAGCGGGCGGGCGCCGATCAACAAAGTGATCGAGACCGACAACGTGCTCGCGTTCCATCACACGCGCCCGTTCTGGCCTGTACACATTGTCGTCATCCCCAAACGTCACATCAATTCCCTGCTTGCGCTCGAACCGGGCGACGATCAATTGCTGATCGAATTTTTTGACGTCGTTAAAAAGATCGCGGCGCGGGTCGTGGCCGAGCGCGGCGGCGCGCGTATCCTGACCAACCTCGGCGAGTATCAAGACTCGAAGCATCTACACTTCCATATTAACTTCGGAGACCCTCTACGTTGAATTCGAAGCATGCGCTGTCGGCGCCGGAACAACCTGAGAATAAGAAACGGCGTTCGCACGCCAGAATCATCTTGGTCGCGTTGCTCTGTTGCCTGGCTTTTCTCGCCCTATGGGCGTTCGTGGTCGAGCCTTCCCGGCTGGTCCTTCGGGAAACGCGAATTACCTTGCCGTCCTGGCCTGCAAACCTGAAGGGGCTGCGTATTGCCGTTATCTCGGACTTGCATGCGGGGTCCCCCTTCATCACGCTCGACAAGATTCATCGAATCGTTGAGATGACGAACGCGGCGCGACCAGACCTGATTTTGCTGCCCGGAGATTTCGTCACTCAAGGAGTGAAAGGCGGAAGCTTCATGGAGCCTGAAGCCATGGCCTCGGCGTTGAAGGGGCTGCGAGCGCGGTTCGGCGTATTCGCTACTTTAGGAAATCATGATTGGTGGTATAATGGCCCGCGGGTGAAGAAGGCTCTTGAAAACGCGGGCATAACGGATCTCGAAAATGACGCGGCGATGATCGGGCGGGATGGCGACGCGATCTGGGTGGTCGGAATAGGTGATAAATTGGAAGGCAAGCCTGACACAGCCTCGGCGCTGGCAAAAGTCGGCGGCGGCGCTCCGATCATCGCTTTCACACACAACCCCGATATTTTCCCCTCTATTCCCGCGAGAGTCGCGCTGACCATTGCAGGACACACGCACGGTGGCCAGGTCGCATTACCGATCATCGGACGGCCGATTGTCCCGTCGGATTTCGGCGAGCGCTACGCAGCCGGCCACATTATCGAAGGCTCCAAACACCTTTTCGTAACTACCGGCGTAGGCACGAGCATCCTCCCGGTCAGGTTTCGCATCCCCCCCGAAATCTCTCTGCTCACGGTCGATTGAAGGAAGGATTGCAACAACGAAATGTTGTCTTCCATAACTACAGGCTTAGCTACAGGGTGGCGAAATCTCCTCGCGCCTGACCTGGCGATTGATCTCGGCACGGCCAACACGCGCCTTTATGCGCGCGGCCACGGCCTGATCGCCGACGAGCCCACTCTGATCAAGATCCAACCCGGGACTGGCGCCGTCGAGGCCGTGGGGGCAAGGGCCGCCAGGCTCTCGAAGTTGGATCGATTCGCATACGCGGTCTCGCCGCTGCACGCCGGGGTCGTCGCCGACGTCGAAGCGGCGTCCTCGCTCCTCAAATTCTTTCTGAGCCGAGCGCAAAGGCTAGGGATATTGAGGCCGCGCGCGCTGGCCTGCGCGCCAACCGACGCCTGTGAAGAAGAGCGCGAGGCGCTCATCGAAGCGACGCGGCGCGCTGGGGCTTCGGCGGTCGTGGTGGTCCCGGAACCGATGGCGGCGGCGATCGGCGCGGGCCTCGACGTTTCGTCGCCTTACGCTCAGATGGTCGTGGATATAGGGGATGGCGTGACCGACATCGCAGTCGTTCGTTCGGGCGCGCTCGTCACGACCTCCGCCGTGCGGACCGCCTGTAGCGACCTCCGCCACTCTGTCTCGCAGACGATCGCCTTCCGGTACGGCGCGCTGCTTTTCTCCGAGGAAGCCGAGCGGCTGATGCGGGTAGTCGGCGCGTCGGGAGACTATGAGCGTGAAAGATTGTTCCTTACCCAGGGGACTGACCTGCTCACCGGCGAACCGATGAGCATCTGCATCAGCAGCCACGACGTGGTGGAGGCAGTCGAGCCACCACTCGAAATAATAGTCAACGCCATTCTGAAGGCCGTCCGCGATCTTCCATCGGAAACCTCATGCGAAGTGATTGAAACCGGCCTCTGTCTTACCGGGGGAGGCGCGCAACTGCAGGGCCTGTCCGAACGCCTTGCGGATGCCACGTCGCTGGCCGTTCGCGTTGCCGACGACCCGATGCGCGCAGTCATCAACGGCGCCTGCCAAATGCTAAAAGTCGGAATCGCGACCGACATCTGGAACAACTGAAGAGGAGCGTAGTAGAGGATTTACGCCGACCGCGAACCGGTTGGGAACAAGCTCAGGCTGGCAAGCCGCCGTCCGCAACCGGTCCGAGTCGGATTCGCTGACAGATTTTCAGTGATAATGATCGGCGTTGATCTGAATGTATTGCTTCCACTGATCGGGAACGTCTTCGTCGCGATAAATCGCTTCGACGGGACAGGCTGGTTGGCAGGCGCCACAATCAATACACTCGTCAGGATTGATGAAAAGCTGCTCTGTGCCATCAAAATCAGACTCATCCTTACGAGGGTGAATGCAGTCGACGGGGCAGACGTCAACACAGGCCGAGTCCTTCGTGCCGATGCAGGGTTCGCAAATTACGTAAATAGCCATTACGCTGTTCTCCTTCCAAAATCTTCGTATCGGATTTCCGGTGAATTAAATGAAAACGCTGATTCAATCGGAACGGCTATTTTACCGGTTCACTTCTCGTTTGCAACCGTCAAACACAGCAATCCGGCAACAACTTTCAGCAAGATCGCGCAAGAATTTTCGCATCTCTTCGATTAACTTCTGGCTTTACTAAATGGGACCTATAGGATTTATGGGTCCTATAGGTCCTATTCGTAACGTTTTCTACAGGAGAACTAACCATGTTGGAGAAAGGCGCGCCGATAGCCGACCCCAAAGGCAAGCTCGGCGTTCTTCTAGTCGGAATGGGAGCGGTGACGACCACTTTCATCGCGGGCGTAGAGGCGATCCGTCGCGGGCTGTCCAAACCCATCGGCAGCCTGACACAGATGGGAACCATCCGCCTGGGCAAACGCACAGAGAGCCGGTCCCCGCTGATTAAAGACTTCGTGCCACTGGCGCATCTCGACGACCTGGTCTTCGGCGCCTGGGACATTTTCGAAGAGAACTGCTATGAGGCGGCGATGAGCGCGGGCGTGCTCGAAAAAGAGCTGCTCGTCCGGCTCAAACCGCAGCTCTCGAAAGTCAAGCCGATGCCCGCCGTCTTCGATCAGCAATACGTCAAACGCCTAAACGGCACCCATGTCAAAAAAGGCAAGACGAAGCTGGCCATGGCCGAACAGTTGATGGAGGAGATCGCCGAATTCAAGAAGAAAAACCGGCTCTCGCGTACGGTCATGATCTGGTGCGCCTCGACCGAGGTTTTCATCAAACCGCATCCGGTTCACAAAAGCCTCGACGCTTTTGAGAAAGCCATGCGCGAGAACCATAAGGCGATCGCGCCCTCGATGATCTATGCCTACGCCGCGCTCAAATCGGGAGTCGGCTTCGCCAACGGCGCGCCAAACCTGACCGTAGACATTCCGGCCCTGACCGAGCTGGCCGAAAAACAGAGCCTGCCAATATGCGGCAAGGATTTCAAGACCGGGCAGACGCTCATGAAGACTATCCTAGCCCCCGGATTGAAAGCCAGACTGCTGGGGCTGCACGGCTGGTATTCGACCAACATCCTGGGCAACCGCGACGGCGAGGTGCTCGACGACCCCGGATCTTTCAAGACCAAAGAGGAGTCGAAGCTCTCGGTTCTCGAATACATCCTCCAGCCGCAGGTATACCCCGACCTCTACAGCGACTTCACACACCTGGTGCGGATCAATTATTACCCGCCGCGCGGCGACAACAAGGAGGGGTGGGATAACATCGACATCTTCGGCTGGCTCGGTTACCCGATGCAGATCAAGATCGATTTCCTGTGCCGCGATTCGATCCTGGCCGCGCCGATCGTCCTGGATCTGGCGCTGTTTATGGACTTGGCACAGCGCGTCGGGATGCGCGGGATTCAAGAGTGGCTGTCGTTCTATTTCAAAAGCCCGATGTGCGCGCCAAAGCTCTACCCCGAACACGACCTGTTCATCCAATTGATGAAGTTGAAGAACACGCTGCGCCACCTGCGCGGCGAAGAGCTGATCACGCACCTGGGTTTGGAATACTACGATTGATAATCAAAGTAGGGGCAGACCTGCGTGTCTGCCCCTACTTGTGCGCTCACTCCCCGGACCGGGGCAGACACGCAGGTCTGCCCCTACGTTGATTGTGCGCGACCATTGAACCCAATTTGCCCGCTCACCACGAGGGACAGCGCCACGACGCTCAATAACATCAGCAGAGGTTCGGAATCCCCGAAATTGTAATTGACCAGAGAGCTGGCCGAGAAACCGATCAGCGCCGCGACCGCCCCCAGCATAAGACCGCTGCCCGTTGTGGACAAAGCGGGCAGCGATTTTTTATACCCGCGCCAGGTCATTACGAATAACATCGCCATCAACCACAGGTAACAGCCGAGGGCCGGCAGCCCACGGTCTACAGCGATCTGAATCGGAGTCGAGTGCGTGTGTGTGACGTAATCGCCCGGGAACCCCCACTCTTTCCAGTGAGATTTCTGCGAATCCAGACCCACCCCGAAGATCGGATGTTGCGGAATCAAACGCAGCCCCGCGCGCATATAGTTGAACCGCCTTTTGCTGCTGTCATCTGTAAGACTCGTCGCGTTCGGCGGGCGAATGGCGCGCACCATGTATACTGAAACGGCGGCCATTGCGATCACGGCGACCAACGCCAACAGCATGGCGCGACGCCCTTTTATCAGAGCGAGAGTGACTAGCAGAGCCAGAATACAGGTCGCGATTGCGCCGCGCGACGCAGTCAGGATAAGGGCCAGGGAAAACATACCGGCCAACGACAGAGAGACCCATAACCACACGCCTGAACGGCCATTACGTAGCGACTTCAGATTCGAAAGCAACAATCCGTAGGCGAGCAGGGCGAAAAGCTGCATTTGTTCGGCGTAGGTGATGAAGTTGCGCGAAAAGCCGGAGATGCGAAAGCGGCGGCTGCTCCCGTCGACGCTGACCCCAAGCGGGTTGGCCCGGCTCTTCATTTCCTCCGTGACCATCAGCAGCCCCGCCGGGGCCGGGTCGCCGTCGCGCAAGGCTTCAATGGCGTATATCGCGCCTGTCGGGGATTCACTGATAATTCGATTCGCCTCTTCGAGAGAATTTACCCGATGCCGCCCGATCAACCAGATCACGCCACCTGGCCGCAGGTGGACGTCACCTGGCCGCAGGTAGGTCGTTCGCAACGGGCTGTTATCCTCAATAGACGTAATGATCATTCCCCGGCCCAGCCCCTTTTCCATCAAGCTATAGCCGACGCCCACCAGCCCCGAGACGATCATTAGCCCGACCATCCATCGGGCGCCGCGAGGGCGCAGGTTTGCGATTATCAGATAAAAGACCCCGAACAGCGTCAGAGTGCGCAATTTGGGAATACTCTCAGCCGGTTCGACGGATAACACCGACGAGACAATAGTCAGGGCTATAAAGCACAATAGAGGGCGGTCAATCGGCGTCTGAGGAATTCCGAGCCGGCCCACCGCAAGTGCGCGGGCGATCCAGGCTACATAGCTCAATCCCAGGCCGATCTGCGCGGCGGCGATCGAATGGGGGACCGAAATCGCGAAGATGGCCAACCCGCAAAGTAATATGCGGGTCGTCAACTGCGCAAAACTACTGGAGGTCGCGCGTTCGGGAATCGCTTCCAGGTGAGGCGCCCCAATAATTAAAGACGACATTTCAACTTCTCTGATAAATGATGCCTTAACCTAAACGGGGGTGATTTTATGACAGAGGGAGAGTTTCCTTTTTAAAGAGTAAAACTTTGCCTTTGTACAGCCCATGATCGGAGAACCGGAGGCGCCCACGATGACACCCTTGCTCTCGCAGATGGAGGAGAAACCGGTTGACGTTGTAGCTGTGCATCTCGATGTATGGACGTCTGAAAGAATCGCCTTTTACAAGGTTGGTTAGGCCGTTGACCAAGGGGAAGGTCGCGCGGGGTTCTCGCAACAAGCGTCTCCAGCCGGGGGCGTGAATCGCGTATGTTGAAGTGGAGGGCTTCGACTCCGTTTTCTGACAGGCGCCGTAGCAGTGATCGATCTGTACGAAATTCTGCCATGCTTTATCTGTCTTTCTCATCCACTGCCCTTTATTTAAGGTTAGCCGCGAAGAAATGATTTCTTCGCCCTCCAGCCGGCATAAGCGGCGGATTGTAATCCCGCGCAATGAACGAAGCAAGCGGTTGCCCTTGCGCGCAAATGTTTCGGTTACAGCTCGTATCGAAGTTTCCTGGAACCCTGAAAGGGCGCAAAATAATAGCCATGTGTAGAGCGCAGCGCTGTTAAGTATCGAGTGAGTCGTCAAGCCCTAAAAGGTTGTGGGAGCGCTTTATCATTGCGCCCTTTTAGGGCTTATCGAGATCGACGCCCTCGACCAGGGAGCCGGCGCCGCGCTCATATGGCTATTATGTTTGCGCCCGGGTGGGTTTCAGGTTGGACTAACTGGCTTTTTATAGCGGTTTGCAAATCAGTGTAGGGGCAAAACACGCAATTGCGAACCGCTCTAAACGCCCCTATTAGCCTTGAGACCGGAAACCCGGGGCATGCTCAAACTCTCCATCCGATTGATAATGCAAAAATCAGAAAAGTATTTCATGGAAGATTTGTCCTGATTGCTGGACGGATTGAAATAGATTGGGACTTCAGGTTGAACTAACCGACTTTTGAACAGGCGCTTAGGCGCAGGGGAAGGCCCTCGGGACGATGTGACGGGCAAATTGTAATCTGAAGGAATGGCAGAGGCCTATAAATTCCCGATTAAGCGACTCACGAGTGTAGACAGGATGAACAGGATTTTTCAGGATTGGTCGAGGGCGGGTTGATGACAGACCATTTTGAGCGCCCTGGAAAATCCTGTTCATCCTGCCTACGCCGAATCATTTTTGCCGTTGAAATTAATCAAAGACGCCGTAGCCCGCCCCCCCCACGCCGCAGATGGCAAACAAAACCAGCTTGCCTGACCGTGATCTCCTGCAAAACTCTGCGGCGCGGGGGGCGCGGGCTACGGCGTCTTTGATTTAGCCCTGATTACAATAGCGGGCGCTGCTGATCTGCGTAGCGTTTGAGCTTCATATTCAGTGTCTGCACGCGCAATCCGAGTAGCTTCGACGCCTTGGTCTGGCTG
>DATCXQ010000013.1:0-6965 GCA_036565725.1 Blastocatellia bacterium | reverse complement strand
CTCTGAACCTCGCGTTACCGGTTCAGCAGATACTGCCTTCCGCCAGACCAACGGCGTCGGCGTCCACAACAACGGAAGATTTCGGAGCTGATTTCCTCACGGCCCATGTCCTCGCTGTCTACGCTTCGCACCCATCCGGTCACCCGGTTGAATGGCAAGACTCGCTGCCGGGCTGCCCGCTACGGCTTTGCCCGGGTTGGACTTTCACCAACTAAATCAGGACAAGCAACATTCAGACATTTGTTTTGCCACAGAGACACAGAGACACAGAGGAAAAGAGAAAAAGAGATTGTCGGGAAAGCCTTTTTCTCTTTCTGCTCTGTGTCTCTGTGTCTCTGTGGCCATTTCTCCTGTCCTAAAGTTTGTTGGCCTGATTTAGCCGATCTACCTCTACGGTCTGATCACCGTGCCGTCGCGCCTTCTGGTAGTTCCCCAACTGTAATCGAAATCGGGGGGCCCTTCGGGGAATGGGAATTTCGCCGCGAGTTTTTCATCCACCTCCATACCGAGGCCGGGTTTTTCCTGCGCGTGCATGTAGCCGTTTTTGACTTCAGGGCAGCCGACGAAGACCTCTTTCGTGTTCTGCTGGAAGATCGCGCCCTCGTGAATGCCGAAGTTGTAACTGGCCAGTTCGAGCGCGAGTTGCGCGGCGTGCGCGACGGGCGAAGCGTCGCCGGGGCCGTGCCAGGCCGTGCGGACGCCGAAGAACTCTGAGAGCGCCTGTACCTTGCGCGCCGGACTCAATCCGCCAATCTGCGAGATGTGGATGCGGATGAAGTCTATCAGCCGGTCTTTGATCAGCGGCACGTATTCGTGCTGTGTGTTGAACAGTTCGCCCATCGCCAGCGGCGTCGAGGTCTGTTGGCGCAGCAGCCGGAAATGATCGTTCTCTTCCGGCGGGAACGGGTCTTCGAGGAAGAAGAGGCGATGCCTTTCGATATCTTTACAGAGTTGAATAGCCTGCGGCAGCGTCACGCGCTCGTGTACGTCGTGCAATAGCTCAACCTCCTCGCCGAGTTTCGTTCGCAAATGGTCGAACAGTTTGGGAAGCATTCGGACGTAAGGGGCCGACTCCCAAATCCTGTTCGGGTTCGGGTTGGTCGGCCCGCTGGCTTCGGTCGTCGTTTCTCCGCCGCCGGCGGTAGCGCCGCGCGCGCCGTAGGTCGCCAGGCCCGGTACCCCGCCCTGCACGCGGATGTAGCGGTAGCCCATCTCCATCCCGCGCCGCGCGTTTTCCTCGACCTGCTGGAAATCGCGTCCGCTGGCGTGGAAATAGAGGTCGGCGCCGAAGCGAACCTTACCGCCGAGCAGTTGATAGAGCGGCATGTTCGCGCGTTTGCCCTTGATGTCCCACAGCGCGATGTCCACGCCGCTCATCGCATTGAAGAGCGATGGGCCGTTGCGCCAGTACGAACTCATATACGACGACTGCCAGATGTCCTCGATCTCGTCCACGTTGCGACCGATCAGAAAGGGCTTCAGATACTTCTCGACCGCAGTCTGGACGACGTAGGCGCGCTGAGTGAACGTGGCGCATCCCCAACCATGCAGGCCCGGCTCGGTCGTCTCGACTTTGACGATGACCAGGCGTATGCGGTCGGGCGCGGTCAGGATCGTCTTGATGTCTCTGATCTTGACGGGCGCCAACCCTTTGCGCGAAGCCTGCTCTTGCGGAGTTTGGTTTTGTAATGGGTCAGCTAATCCACTGCCTGTTGAAATCATACCGGCGCCGGCGGCGGCTTGGGACAGAAAACTCAATGCCTCTCTGCGGTTCATAGTTTTTCCTCTATTTCACGGTGTTGAATGTTCGGCGTTCCATCTCGTCGGTCTTGCTCTCGTCGAAACGGTGTTTGCGCAGAAAATCTTCGGTGATGTTGACGCCCAGCCCGGGCGCGGTCACAGGATAAACCGCTCCCTTGTCGGCCTTCCATCCGCTCACGACAATCTCGCGGAAGATGGCTTCGTCAGGCTCGAAGAACTCAAGGATCAGGAAGTTCGGGATCGAGAAGCAGGCGTGTATCGAAGCGATCGTGCAGATGGGGCCGTTCGGATTATGCGGCGCAACAGGGACGTAATAAGCGTCGGCCATCGCCGCTATCTTCTTGAACTCCGTGACGCCGCCCGTTCGCGCAATGTCCGGCTGAACGATCCGCACGGCCTGACGCTCGAGCAATTCACGGAAACCGTGCCGTCCGAAGATGCGTTCGCCTGTCGCCAGCGGAACGTTCACCACACGCTGCACTTCAGCCATTGCCGCGACGTTCTCCGGCGGGACGGCTTCTTCGTAAAAGAACAGTCGAAAGGGCTCGAGCGCGCGGATGATTTCAATTGTGGATTTGGTATTCCAGCGGCCGTGGACGTCAATGGCTATGTCATAATCAGCCCCGCCCGCCTCGCGCACGGCTCTGACCTGGGCCACGGCGGTGCGCAGCTCCTGCTGAGTCACTTCACGGTTGAACGGCGTCGTGGTGAATGGATCGAACTTACAACCGGTGTAACCTTTGGCCACCAGCTCTTTCGTCTTCTGCGCCATCGCTTCGGGCGTACGAGGAATCCCCTCGATCCAACCGTTAGCGTAGACCCTCAACTTTTCGTGAACCTGACCGCCGAGCAGTTTATAAACCGGTACGCCCAGTTTCTTCCCGACAATGTCGTATAGCGCCGTATCAATCCCGCTGATCGCGGCCATCACCACCCCGCCCATGCCGTTGTAGTATAGAAAGCGATACATCCGGTTCCAGATCGCTTCGATATTCCATGCGCTCTCGCCCACCACCACGCTGCTCAGGTTTTTGACAGCCGCCGCAATCGGCTGCACCCCGGGAAAGTTCGTCCCTTCGCCCCACCCAACAATGCCTTCAGCCGTCTCCACCCGCACGAACAGCCAGGGGCCGTAGCCTCGGACTCCCGTCAACAGATGCGGCTCAACCTTTGTGATTTTGAGCGACGTTTCCGATTCTTGCGCCCACGAGAATCCGCTCAACCCTCCTGACGCGATCAGACTTCCGGTCAGTCCCCAGGAGGCTCGTTTGAGAAAAGAGCGGCGTGAACCGCTGCTTACGTGTTTGCCGATAGTCATAAATTCCTTCATTGGATCTGATGGTTCGCTCACTTTCCGAGCGCTTTTTGAAATTGCGCCTCCCAGCCGCGGAGCGGCTTTTGATCCTAGCCCGGCTTTAATGGTCTTTGAATAAATAGCGCAACCACAGCGTAGGGGCAGACCTGCGTGTCTGCCCCGGAAGGCGCGTGTCTTATCACGCCGGGGCAGACACGCAGGTCTGCCCCTACGCTGAACGCCGCTGCCGCGACTATGGGGCTCCTGTCGCGCCATTTCCAGCATTGATGGTCATTGAGAAATAAATGGCGGATGGGCAGTCGCGACCTTCGACGCCCGCAACTGCCCACTGATCATTATGCGATGACCACTGCTTTTAGAAATACAGCTTCAACCCGAACTGCATCTGGCGCGGCGGCTGTGCGCTGGTGATGCGTCCGAAGCTCTGGCTGGTGATGCTGGAATCGGGCCCGCCTAGAACCACGCGGTTGAAGACATTGAAGACCTCCCACCGGAAATCGAGGCGAAAACGCTCGGTGAAGTTGAAGCTCTTCTGTAGCGAGACATTTTCCCGCAGGTTGGCCTGAAGGCGCGCATTCCCGTTGAGGCGCGGCGCGTTGCCCAAGGTATTGGTCTGCGAAACGACGACGCCGCTGGCGTTGCAGAAGGCCGCGATCGAACAGATCGGAGCGAAGTAGCTGGTATAGCCCGACGTCGCCCGGTAATTCGGATTGTCGGGAGCGTCCACAACCCAACCGTCCAGCGTCTTGACCAAAGCCGCGCTGCGTCCGCCCAGGCTGACGGCGCCGCCGGTCAGTTGAATTGGTTGGCCGCTGGTGTAAACGTGGATCGCTGAAAGCCGCCAGCCGCCGAGCACAGCGTTGCCGACGCCGCCCAGATCAAACTTCCGCCCTTTGCCGATGGGGGCGTCCAGGATATAGCTGAACTTGAAGTTATGCGGCAGGTCGAACGCCCCGACCGATTTCTCCAGGCGCATATTGTAAAAATCCATTGCCCGCCCGCCCGAATCTACGATGTCGGTGTTGGTCAGCAGTTTCGAGAAAACATACGAACCTTGCAGGTAAACGCCAGTGCTGACGCGGCGCTCCACCTTCAAGATTGCCGCGTGGTAAGTCGAATGACCGCTGCGGTCTCCGTTGCCGCTCCACGTGTTGATGTTGGCGTATTGCGGGAACGGGCGCAGGGCGCGCTCCAAAGTCAGGGTGTTCGGAAACGCGGGGTACGGTTTACTGAATCCGGCAGCCTGCAGCGGCGAACCTGTCGCATCGAAGCGTACGTTCCGCAGCGGATTGACACGCGGGTCGGATAGATACTTCGAATCCAACTGGTTGGGGTTGAGTAAACCGGACATCAGGTGAACGCCGATGCTGGCGTTGTATGAAGCTTCGACCAGGAACTTGCCCGGCAGTTCACGCTGCACGGACAAGGTCCAGTTCCAGTTCTCCGGCAGGCGCGAGACTTCTTGATACTGCCACCAATCCACATCGGCGTTGGTGTTGAAGCCGGGGTCAACGCTCGGCGGCTGCGGCACTGTATTGACGCCGTTGACTAGGAAACCGTCATCAAGTCTGAACAAGCGATTAATGCCGTCACCTGCAACACTGAAAATCTGGATCGCTCCCGCGAAGTGCGTAGAGCCGGAAGTCGTCCGCACTAATCCGAAAGTGCGCCCGACGCCGCCGCGGACGACGGTCTTCCGGTCAGGGCTGTAGGCGAAACTGAAGCGCGGCCCGAAGCCGCCGTACCAACCTTCGACCAGCGTGCGCTTGCCCACTTCGCCCTGGTTGAAGCCGGCGAAGCGAAGCGCGCCCAGGCGTCCGTTGGCCGCCGGGTTGGGCGTAAAGGGATCGAAATCGCTCCACTTGTCATCACGCTCGAGCGGCGGCAGCGTCACGTCGTAGCGCAGGCCGAAGTTGAGCGTCAGCTTAGGCGAGACCTTCCAGTCGTCCTGGATGTAGGCGGCGTGGCCGCGCCAGTATTGCCGCACGAAACGGTCATTTTCGGTCTGGGCGCTGTTGATCTCGCCGAGGAGGAATGAAGCGAAGGCGTTGCCGCCGCCCAAACTGGAGTTGCCGCTCCCCGGAATGCTCGTTTGCGCGCGGCTCGGCCGTACCAGCCCCGCCAGCGTCTGCCGCCCGAAGCCGTTGTAATGCATCCGCTCGTACAGGTAACCGCCCTTGATCGTGTGGCTCCCTTTGATCACTGTCAGATCGTCGCCGAAGGTGAAGATCGGGTTTTCGGAACCGTCACCATTCGAACCGCCCCAGGCGTTGTAACCGTCACTCTGATACTCGACCTGCAACAGGGCCTCGTCACAATTGAACGCGCCGGGGAGGCAGATGCCACGGTCCTTCCAGCCGCCGCCGATGTTCGGCGTGAAATTGAACTGCTTCCACCAATTGACGCCTCCGTAGAGGTAGTTGACCAGCGTCGGGCTAATCGTCCATGTGTAGTTGGCGCGGTAGACGTGGCTGTCTTGATGAGTAAAGCGGAAGTTGCTGACGGAAGCGGGGAGTTGCGGGAATCCGTCCACGCCCGGCAGCACTTCGCTCAAGCCGTAGTTGTACAGGCCACTGATCTTATGCTTTTCGGAGAAGTTGTGATCAATCTTGACGCTCCACTTCGTCCACGGGAAGAGCGAACTGCCCGCGAAGCTGCGGTAGTTGTTATTGACATACGAAAATGTGCCCGGCGCTCCCGCCGAATTCGGGAAGACTGTGTTGCCGACGTAATCCAGATATTTCTGCGCCAGCGGGCTGAACCGTTCCTTTGGAATGATATTGTTGGGGAAAGGGTCACGAATGAACCGTGGATTCGATTCGCTGATCGGCGCCTTGTCATTGAAATTCGGATTCGGGCGCGTGGTCGCCGGATCGTAGATCGGCAGCAGTTTGCCGGACGAATCCACCCACTTGCTGAAATTGCCCTGATACATCTCGGACGTCGGCACCGAAGTGACAAAAGTGCCTGAGCCGGCGCGGTTGCGAAACCATTCCGCCGAGCCGAAAAAGAAGGTCTTGTTCTTACCGTTGTAAATCCACGGGATGCGCACCGGCCCGCCGAGCGTCACCCCGTAATCGTGCTGTTTGAGCACGCTGGCCTTGTCTTCGAAGTAATTGCGCGCGTCGAAGAAGTTATTGCGCCCGAACTCATAGATCGTCCCGTGATACTCGTTCGTGCCCGAACGCGACGAAAAGTTCAAGCTCCCGCCCTGCGCGCGACCGGATTCGGCCTTGAAGCCGTTGGTGTCCACGGCGAATTCGGTGATGGCGTCAATCGAAGGCGTGTTCAGACTCGCCCATTCAGTCGAACCAAAACGGCTGGTGCCGGACGATGCGCCGTCGAGCGCGATGCCCCACGTGCCGCCTTGTCCGCCGCCGATAGAGAAGTTGGAGGTGTAACCGGGGCCCTGCACTCCCGCGTCCCCGCCCAGCCCGATGGGTTTCGACTCCGGCGTCAGCAGCGTCAGGTCGAACGGGCTGCGCATCGTGCCGCTCACGACCAGCGGCAATTGGTCAATCTGTTTATTCGAGACCTGCGACGAAATCTTGGCGTTCTCGGTCTGCACCTGTCCGCCGGCGGCCGCTGCGATTTCGACGATCTCGTTCACCTGCCCGACCTCCATCGTGACGTTGGCCGCGGTGGTGTTGCCGACCACCACTGTCACCTGGCCTATCTCAGCGCGTTTGAATCCGCTCTTTTCGATGCGGATGCGATAAGTTCCCGGCGGCAAGGCCACGATCGAATAGACGCCGTCGCCGGTGGTCACCGCCGTCGAATAGGCGTTCGTCGCCTGACTGGTCACCGTCACGTTAGCGCCAGGCACTGCCGCGCCCGAACTGTCGGTCACAGTTCCGGTGATCGTGCCGCGATCCGATTGCCCTAAAAC
>DATCXQ010000153.1:0-29622 GCA_036565725.1 Blastocatellia bacterium | reverse complement strand
CAGCCAGACCTCGATGTCGTAAGTCTTCGCCGCCGCGAACCCCATGTCGCCGGTCGAGAGCGTCACCGTGCGGTAGGGAAGTTCGAGCCGTTGGAGCACCGTCTCGGCGTTGCGCGTCAATTGTTCCAACGCTTCGTAGGAATCTTCCGGCCTGGTTATCTTCACCAGTTCGACTTTGTCGAACTGGTGTTGGCGGATCAACCCGCGCACGTCGCGGCCGTAGCTGCCGGCTTCCGAACGGAAGCAGGGCGTGTAGGCCGTGTAACTCAGCGTCAGATCCTTCTCGTTCAAAATCTCGTCGCGGTGCAGATTCGTGAGCGGAACCTCGGCGGTCGGCACAAGGTAATAGTCGCGCTCGAACCGCAGCTTGAAGAGGTCGGCTTCGAACTTCGGGAGATTTCCCGTACCGAAGAGCGAGTCGTCGTTGACGATGAACGGCGGCAGCATCTCGCGGTAGCCGTGTTCCGTGGTGTGCAGGTCGAGCATGAAATTGATCAGAGCGCGCTCGAGTTTCGCCCCCAGCCCACACAGAACGGCGAACCGGGCGCCGGTCACCTTGGTCGCGCGCTCCTGATCGAGAATGCCCAAACCGACGCCGAGATCGACGTGGTCTTTCGGCTCGAAGCCTTCGGCGGCGAAATCGCGCGGCGCCCCCCACCGGCGGACTTCCAGGTTGGCCGATTCGTCGGCGCCGATTGGAACCGATTCGTGAGGCAGGTTCGGAACGCTGGTCAGAATAGCTCGGAACTCGCTCTCCATCCCGTCGAGTTTCGCCTCGATGCCTTTCACCTTTTCGGCGACAGCGCGTGACTCGGCCTTTTTCGACTCGGCTTCGTCTTTTTTGCCCTCGCGCATCAACGCGCCGACTTCCTTGCTGATGCGGTTGCTGGCGGCGTTCAACTCGTCGCGCTCGCGGATAATAGAGCGGCGTACGCCGTCCAGTTCGGTGAAATTGTCGAGCGTCGCGGGATCGAAATTGCGGGTGGAGAGCTTTTCGCGCACGAGGTCGAAATTCTCTCGCACAAAATGAACATCGAGCATAACCAATCCTTTCAAACCAAAACTCTACCGGAAACGGAAATTTTAGACACTACGCGCCGCGCCGAAACGTGTCAAGGAGAGAATTTTTGCGGCCCCTTGAGCTATAATCGGCCCTCTTCATAATGGAAAAGAAATTTCAGCCACGAATGAACGCGAATGAGCACGAATCTTTTTTGATCCCTCCCCGCTGTTATTTGTGAATATTCGCGTTCATTCGCGGTTAAAATCCTTTCTCCCGGAGTCATTGTCTGTCGAACCGATCGGTACCGCGCGCGTAAGCAAGCGGTTGGGCGCCAGGGCGGCCGCTTGCTTACGCGCGCGGCGCCGTACCATCTGTAGAAACGAGATTTTCGAAATGCGAATCGCAATTGTCGGAGCCGGGCCTGCCGGGGCGCGCCTCGCTCATCGGCTCAGTGAAAACGGGATTGGAGTTCTGCTTTTCGACGCGCGCGAGGCATGGGAGAAGCCCTGCGGCGGAGGGGTCACTTCAAAAGCCTTGCGCGAGTTCGAATTCCTGCGGAACGGCGACGCGCCCAAACAGATGATCTCCAGCCTGCGTCTGATCACCGCCAGAAACCGCGAATTGACGGTTGCGCCCCGGCGCGACTTCGCGATCTATTCGCGCAAAGAGCTTAGCCGGATGATGCGCCGGCAAGCCGTTGACGCTGGCGCGCGGCTTCAATGCTCGCGTGTCGAAAACACCAGCTTCGCGAACGGCAAATGGCGAATCGAAACCGACGACGGCGATTTCACCGCCGATTTTCTGGTCGGCGCTGACGGCGCGAGCAGCGTCATTCGACGGCGCGTCGGCCTGAAATTCGAGGCGAAAGATTTCGCCTACGCGCTGGGCTGGCATGTTAAAACCGATCGGGTCGCGCCCCATGTTGATGTGAAATATCTCGACGAATTCAGCGGCTATCTGTGGCTTTTCCCGCGCACCGATCACGTCTCTTTCGGCGTCGCCAGCGGCTTTCAGGAGACGACTCCGGCCCGATTGAAAGCCAAGCTGATCGACTTCATCGAGACGCAAGACCGCGAGCTTGCGCGCGAACTCAAAACGGCTTCGGGCAATTCGACTCCGCGCGCCAGCTTTTACGCCGCGATGATCCCCTCGCTCGACGTTTCGACGTGGGATCGTCTGAAGGCCTGCGACGCGAAGCGGGCGTGGGCGCTCGTCGGCGACGCCGCCGGATTCGTCGATCCGCTCACGGGCGAGGGAATTTACTATGCGATCAAATCAGCCGACCTGCTGGCCCGGGCGCTGCTCAATCGAGTCGATGATTTCGACGAGATGTGGCGGGCCGAGTTCGGCGCCGAACTGCGTCGGGCGGCCGAATTACAACATCGCTTCTATCGCGGCAATTTCGCGGGCGCGCCGCTGACCGAACGAATGGTGCAGCTCGCGCGCCGCCATCGCGGCGTGCGCGAAGCGCTGCGCGACCTGATCGCGGGCGATCAAGGCTATGTCGGGCTGAAGTCGCGCTTGCTGCGAAGCGCGCTCTCATTCACCTGAAACAATGAAAATAGCCAGGATTCACAGGATTTCTCAGGATTCAACTCAATGCGCAAAATCCTGAGAAATCCTGTAAATCCTGTCTGTTTTCCACAGCGAGGCGCCGGATTAAATAACATGGCAATGCAAGAAATCCTCATCGGCACAGTCAAGGGCCCGGGAGAGAACCCGCACGAGTTCACTTTCATCACCACCGACAACACGCGGACGCGGATCGGCGAATTCGTTTACTACCACACCAGCGACGGCGAAAACGAGCTGCGCATCGTCGGGACGATCACCGAGCGACGACTGGTTCGCAATCTCCCCGACAGCTTTCTCGCGGACCCGAATACGCCTCCGGCCCTGGTGTCGAGTCTGATCGGCGTCGGCGCCGAGGGCCTGGAGATTTACGAGATTTACGTCGAGACCATCGGCTTCTTCAACGAATCGTTCGGCGATTTCATCAACCCTCGCATTCCGCCGACGCCGGGCCAGCAGGTCTTTCTGGCGTCGAACCGGATGCTGGCGAAGATGCTCTCGCCGAAGCAGAGGGGCGAAGAGGGCGCAGCGCACATCGGATCGCTGCTGACGCGCAAGCGCGACGAGGTGCCCGTCGTGCTCTCGGTCAAGGACGTGGTTTCGACCCACCTGGCGGTCCTGGCCTCGACCGGCGCCGGCAAGAGCTACGCCGCCGGCGTGCTGATCGAGGAGTTGCTGATGCCCAACAATCGCGCCGCCGCGCTGATCGTCGACCCGCACAGCGAATACGGCACGCTCCAGGAGATTCACAAACACCCCTCTTTCTCCTCCGCCGATTACAAACCCGAAGTCAAAATCTTCACGCCTGGCAAGATCAAAGTCCGCATCTCGACGTTGACCGAAGCCGACGTCGTCTACCTGTTGCCCGAAATGACCGAGAAGATGCGGACGTTTCTGAGCCAGGCGTACAAGGCCTTGATCAACACGCGCGGCGCCGAGCGCGGGACGTGGGGATTCAACGATTTGCTGAACGAGGTCCTGGCGCTGAGGTATGAAGACGCGAAAGGGCAGGGCGGCGGCAACGTCAGCACTATTGACGGCCTCGAATGGAGATTGAGACGGCGCTTCGAACAGAGCCACATCTTTTCCGATCACGAACACATCCCGCTTCAGGACTTGTTCCGCCCTGGCCAATGCACTGTGCTGCAACTCTCCGAGATCGAAGAGAACGAGCAGCAGGTGATTGTGGGCGCGCTGCTGCGCCGCACGAACAAGGCGCGGGTGGCGACCGTGCGCGGCAATGCGGCCACAGGCGACGAATCGCTGCCATACCCGGTCTTCGTCCTGCTGGAAGAAGCCCACCGCTACGCGCCCGCAGGCCAGCAGGTGGTCTCGACCAACATCCTCAAACAGATTCTCTCCGAGGGCCGCAAATTCGGCGTCGGCATCGGGCTGATCACGCAGCGCCCCGGCAAACTAGACCAGGACGTGCTCTCGCAGTGCATGACCCAATTCATCATGCGCATCGTCAACCCCATCGATCAACAGACCATCGCCTCGTCGGTCGAAGGCGCGGGGCGACGGTTGCTGGACGAACTGCCCGCCTTGACCAAAGGTCAGGTGATAGTCTCAGGCGTGGCGGTCAATACGCCCGTGCTGGCCGCAGTCCGCCAGCGCATCACGAAACACGGCGGCGAGACGATTGACGCGCCTGGCGAGTGGCGGAAGTATTTCAGCGCGTCGAGCCGCGAAAAGCGCGAGCGCGACAGCGCGCCGATGGTCAAGCCACAGCCGAAAGGCGGGGTGAAGATCGATGGGTGGGATGTTTAATTGTATTGCTGTTAGAAGTCCGGTATATAGTTTGACCGAGGTGAGTTATGACACTTGATGAAATTATTGAAGTCGACCCCGAAAAGATGAGCGGAATCCCTGTATTTAGGGGTACGCGCGTACCGATCAAAAATCTCTTCGATTATCTGGGAGGCGGAGACAGTGTCGAAGTATTTCTCGATGACTTTCCCACCATTGACCGAGATCAGGCCTTCGGCCTGATTGAAGTAATAAGAAGAAGGCTCTTAGCCGAATACGCGTCGGAATATGAAATTGCTGCTTGATGAATGCATGCCCAGACGCCTGAAGAAGGCTCTTGCGCCACACGAAGCCTTACTGTGGAAGACGCCGGATTCAAGGGGCTGAAGAATAGACGTTTGCTTCGAGAGGCAAGTAGCAATTACGACGTATTGATAACGGTGGATCAAAACATCCCCGCCCAACAAAACTTCTCCACTTTGAAAATATCGCTGGTTATTATCCATGCGAAGAGCCACCGCTATGAAGATTTGGTCTCATTCGTTCCTCAAATTTTGTCATCCTTGACGAATATCAGCCCTGGCTCAGTAGTTCGGATTGAGCCTTAGGATTGAGGCAATTCAATGCGCACATGGAAACTCACGCTCGAATACGACGGCGGTCGTTACAGCGGCTGGCAGGAGCAGGCAAATGCGCGCACTGTCGCCGGCGAATTGCGCAGGGCCGCTGAAGATTTTTTCGATCGACAGGTCGAGATCGGCGGCGCAGGGCGCACCGACGCCGGCGTTCACGCGCTGGCGCAAGTCGCCCATCTGAAGCTCTCGCCGCGCGGAGGCAGGCCGAAGACGATCCCCCGCCCGCAAGAAATCCTCTACGCCGTCAACGAACGTTTGCCGCCGGACATCAACATCCTCGAAGTCGAGGAGGCCCACGATCGTTTTCATGCCCGCCACGACGCCGTTTCGCGGAGCTACATCTATCAAATCTCGACGCGCCGCACGGCCTTCGGCAAAAAATACGTCTGGTGGGTGAAGGACAGACTGAATGTCGCCGAGATGGCGCGCGCGGCCGAATTGATCGCGGGCCGTCATGATTTCGCCGCTTTCAGCGAACGCGACGCGAAACGTGACGGGCAATCGACGATTGTCAGGGTCGAATCCGCCGAAGTCCTGACCGACGAACATCTGATCTCGTTCCGAATCACGGCTTCGCATTTTTTGTGGAAGATGGTGAGGCGGCTGGTCGGATCGCTGGTTGAAGTAGGGCGCGGAAATGTGGGGGCTGAAGATTTCGCGCGGTTGATCGAGCATCCGTCGGGAAAGTCGCCGCTCGATCCAGCGCGCGTGACCGCGCCGCCGTCGGGGCTATTCCTCGAAAGCGTCGCTTACGGACCGGCGCGCCAGAGAACGCGTTGATCCGATAATCTCAGGCCGACATCAGATAGGCGAGTATCTCCTGCTTGCGCGAATGACCTTCGATCCACACTTTCATCCGTTGAATCTCAATGAAGTCTTCGTCGCCGAATTTCATGCGGTAAATCTCTTCCTGAACTCGGCGCGATTCCTGGCCGCGAACCTGATCCTGCCAGGGCGCAGTGAAGATCAGGTAAATGTCATTGTGCAGGTCGTGGCCCTTGAGCGCCTCCCATTCGTCCTTGTCGAACCAGACTCCGCCGCAATTGCCGCATTGATCGAGCGAAAAGCGGGCCCCGTGGCCGACTCTGTATTTGATCAGAATCTTATTGCATTCCGGGCAGAGTTTTGCGATCAAAGCGTCTGTAACCGGATTGGGCGGGATAGTTCGTTCCGTCGCCGTTTCGGGCAGACCCTCTTTATGTTGGTCGCGCCATTTCCAGTATTCGAACGACGGAATCCAATTGCCGCCGCATTTATCGCAATGGCGCGAGGTAAGATTGCTTTCAAGCGGGGAGAAGTCTAACTCTTCGGTTTTGCACACTGGACATTTCATAGTTGAGGCCTCAATCGGGGCAGAGCATACCGCCCTGTAGCCGGGCGGCGCAAACCGCCTTACAATGTGGGCGATGGCGAAGACTTTTGCAGAAGAGATCAAGATGGAGGCGCGGCGACTCGGCTTCGACAAGGCCGGCGTCGCGCCCGCTGGCGCAATGACCGAAGAGGGCGAGCGTCTCAGGCTTTGGCTGGCGCGCGGTTTTCACGGACAGATGACTTATATGGCCCGCGATTCGCAGCGGCGCGCCGACCCGCGCCTGCTGCTGCCTTCGGCTAAATCGGTTGTTTCGGTCGCGCTCAATTATTTCCGGCCCGAAAAGCATAGCGATGCGCCGGAGGCAGGCAAGATTTCGCGTTACGCCTGGGGCGACGATTATCACGACGTTCTGCGCGACAAGCTGAAGTCTCTGCTCGAATGGATTCGCGAGCGCGCGCCCGGAGTCGAAGGGAAGATCTGCGTGGACAGCTCGCCGATGATGGACAAGGCATGGGCGGCGCGCGCCGGTCTGGGATGGATAGGCAAACACACGAACCTGATCACCAAGGAGTTTGGCTCGTGGGTTTTCCTGGGCGAGTTGCTGCTTTCGATCGAACTCGATTATGACTCGTTCGTAGAACCCGATCATTGCGGCAAATGCCGGGCCTGCATCGACGCCTGCCCCACGCAGGCGATCATCGCGCCCTACCAGCTCGACGCCACGCGGTGCATTTCCTACGGCACGATCGAGCTGCGCGAAACCGAACTGCCCGAACCGATCGGATCAAATCTGGAGGGCTGGATCTTCGGCTGCGACATATGCCAGGACGTCTGCCCCTGGTCGCGTTTTTCAAAGGAGACCGCGGAGGAACGCTTCGAGCCGCGTGAAGGCGTCGTCGAGCCGAGCCTGCGAGAGATGATCGAAATGTCGCAGGAAGATTTTTCGACTCGCTTCCGCAAGAGCGCGATCAAGCGGGCGAAGCTCGCGGGGTTGAAACGGAATGCTTTGGCTGTGATGAAAGACCGGAGAGACGGAGAGGCGGAGGGACGGGGGGACGGAGGGACCTAGAGGTAACCATTCCGCCGGCTAAAGCACGGCGGCTTTATTCGGCAGAATTAGCCCGACCGAAGGGTGGGCTTTAGCGGCGGGTTACGGCGCCGCATCCGTGAAAGGCACGCCGATCACGGACACTGCAACTCTTTAGATTTTACGTATGTCGAGTATTAGGACAGACAACCTCGTATCTAAACTTCAAAGAGCCAAACTGTTTCTCTCGAAGAGAGCGCCTTTGCTCGAAAAAAGTATGTCACGGAAAGAGGATTGCGCTGCGCTAAAAGCTCCGCGCGATGCCGATTTCCTCTGCCGGCTATAAGCCGGCAGAGGAAATCGGCGGAAACTTATGAGGAGGCAAGTAGACTGGCGTCTCATCGGTCCTATCAGTACCATGAGTCCCGTATCAGAAAGAGAGATGACGCCATGTCCATCTACGATCCGAACGAAATCGCGCGTGAATGTGTGTCGTGCAGACAGTGTTACCCGTCGAACCTCCAATTTTGCCGCGACTGCCTCGTCGAGTTGAGGGACATCGAGACGATCCCCTATATGATCGACGGGCGCTACCGGTTGGCGCGCGTGATCAACCATGGCGGATCGGGCACAGTCTTTGTGGCGACGAACGAGTCCGGACGGGAAGTCGCCATCAAGATCATACGCGCAAGCGCGATCGCCGAACCGCTAGCTCAGGATCGCTTTCGCCTCGAAGCGCAAATCGCCCTCAAATTTAAACACCCGCAGATCGCCGCCGTCCACGATTTCGGAATGTTGCCGAACGCCTACGCCTACTTCGTCAGCGAATACGTGAAAGGGGATTCGCTGCGCGACGAGATGAATCGAAGGGGCAAATTCGACGTAGGCGACGCGATTCAGATCATCGCCGAAGCCTGCGAGGCGCTGGACGCCGCGCATAAGGCCGGGTTGGTTCATCGCGACCTGAAGCCCGAATGCTTCATCGTAACGCCCTCCTCCGGCCGGAGCCCGAACGTCAAGATCGTCAATTTCAGTCTCTCCAAATACGCGTCGAGGAGGCGATTCGTCCCGGGCACAACCGCCAGGCTACAGGGGCGCGGACAATTGCCGATACGCCCGACTTACCTGAGTCCGGAACAGTTTCGCGGAGAGGAGGCCGACCTTCGTTCGGACATTTACAGCCTGGGCGTAATCGCTTACGAAATGCTGGCCGGACGACCGCCTTTCAACGCGAAACGGGTCGGCGATTTCGGCGTAAAACTGCTCAATTCGAGACCGCCATCGCTGCGCGCGCTCAACCCGGAAGTGAATATCGTGATCGAAGCTGAGATATTCCGCGCCCTGGAAAAGGACCCGACGGACAGGCAACAACGCGCGTTGGAATTCAGAAGAGATTTGGTCAACGCGCTGAGCCTGAATTAGGGACGGGGCGACGGGGCGACTGAGAGAAAGGGTGACCGCTTTTATCCTATTCTCCTTGTCGCCCCGTCGCCCCGTCGCCCCGTCGCCTTGTTCCCCATTCCCCACTGTCCTACTGCGCCGGCGCCACCGACAAAATCCGCTGGATTATCTTCTCATCGTCCGGCAGCAACTTCGATTTCGGCAGGCGGGGAATGAGCGTCGCCCATGCGCCGTCCGCCGCGAAGACTCGTTTGAAGAGCGGCAGCGACGCCTCGACTTTATTCGCATTGGCCAACGTGACGGCGTGCCAGAAGACCATCTCGATGTTGTCCGGAACCAGCGCCTCGGCCGCGCCGTATTCGCGCACCGCGCCCGCGATGTCGTTCTTGCTGAACAACTCATCGCCGGCGTTCATACGGGTGTAAGCGCGCTGCAATTTCACCAGGCGCTTCAACTCGGCGACCGGCTCCGGGTGATCTTCGACGCGCAGGTCGAAGAGGCGGTCGGCCCATGGTTTGCCGGTGGGCTTTCCTGTGACGACAACGATAGCCGCCGACTGTTTGCCTCGGATGTCGCCGCCTTCTGCCTGTGCGGCTTCGAGCGCGGCCAGCAGACGCTCGGCCAGGTCGCCCTTCGCATTCTCGAAGGCCTTCGCCATCGCGTCCCAGACCGTGTCTTTCAACATCAGGTTGGCTTGCGCCGAATAGTTCTTGCCGGCGCGGTGGCCGGCGGCGTCGATGCAATATTGACCGGTGTGCGACGCGACACGGCCCTGCGCGTCAATCATCGCCACCTGCCGCACGTCGGCCTGTGGGTCGCCCGAGAGCAGCGATTTGAGGGCTTCGGGGGCGCTCTTTCCCGCGCGCATCAGCGTCAATCCGAGCGGGCCGTAACCGGGCTCGACGAAAGATTGCGTGGCGACCGCGCCGACTCCCGCTTCGGCCCACGGCACGATGGCGCCGACCGAAAACCAGTGCGATTGGACCGCCACGCCCAACTGGCCGGTCGCCGGATCGCGCGCGACGATCGAGTAGGTGTGCGCAAGCGGCGGCTTGACGAACGGCTTGTCAGTTTTATCCGTTTGCGCTACAACGAACGGGGGAGACAACAATAAGAAGTTGACGACGAAGAGAATTCGAGCGGCTCGATTGTTCATATGGGTTCTCCCGATGAATTTGTGGTTTGAGATTCGAGATTTCCCCATGAATGAGACTTATGAGTCTTATAAGTCTCATTCATGACGCTCCCAGGGATTTTCGGAGGGATAATGATGAAGCATTCGGAAGCTTTTGAAAAACTCTGCGAGGACGCCAGATCGCGCGTCCGCGAAATTACCGTCGACGAGGTCAAACGGAAGCTCGACGCGGGCGAGACGTTCCGGCTCATCGACGTGCGCGAAGATCACGAATGGCGCCAGGACCATGCATCCGGCGCCGAACATCTCGGCCGCGGGATCATCGAGCGAGACATCGAAAAGACTGCGCCCGACAAGGACGCCGAGATCGTGCTCTATTGCGGCGGCGGGTTCCGTTCGGCGCTGGCGGCGGACAATTTGCAAAAGATGGGTTACACGAACGTACTGTCAATGGCCGGCGGGATCAAAGCGTGGCGCGAGGCGAACTTTCCTATGGAGCCTCCAGGTGGCGGTGCGACGCCCTGAAACAATTAAAATCAGGCGGCGCGCCCGCGTCCTCGCGGGGGCGCCATTTTCCGAGGAGTAACTGCAAATGTCAGGTCTTACTCAGCCCCGGCGGCCATATTCGCCATCGCAGGGCCGAGTTGGCAATGGCCTTCGCCGCCGAAATAGGTTTTGGCCCTGAGCCTCTTGTCGAGCGCGAAGAGTCGGTTCAACTCGTATCCGCGAACCGCCTCGCCCAACTCCTGCCGCGTCGACATGGCGAATCCTTCGGTCTCGCCGCGCAGCAGGTTGCCATGTGTGGCTACCATGCTTGCGAAGAGGCTCAAAAACGGGCTCCCCAACATATACCCGTCCTCATAACTCACGATCACGTCGGCCCGGTTCTTGACGTACTTGTCGAAGCCGTCGAAAAGGCGGCGCAGCGGATCGACGTAGCGATGGTTCATAGTCGCCCGCCACCAATCTTCGCGCGAAGCGAAGCCGCCCGCGTCAATGGCGCCGCGCGATTTCAACTCCGTGATGATCGGAACGAGCGCGAGCGGATCGCCTCCCGTGTCTTCGTACCTGAAGCGATCCCCATTGCGCAACACGCGCGCTCGCCCGCGAACGCTGATCAATTCGATGGCGTCTCCCCCTGATTGGTAAACGGCGAAATCGACGCCCTTCGTCTTCGCGCAGACATCGGCCAACCGCGCGCGGTTTTCGGGGCGGGTGAAAAGCGTCGAGGCGCCGACCAGCCCGTGTTTCGGCAAGACCACGCTGTCCGGCCCCGTCAAGCTTTTTTCGGTCTTGAACCCGGCGCCGTTGATCGCGTCGTTCAGCTCGACCGGCGCGTAATCGGCGTAATTGTTTCCGTGATCCGAAAACATCTCGACTTCGAGCCGCCCGTTCGACTCGGAAATCATCTCTTCGACCGCGCGGTCGAACGCTCGCAGGAGCGACTTCAACAGCTTCTTGCCGCCCAGATGCGCCAGCGAATCGGTCTCGCCTATGTAGGCCACAAACAGCGGCGCGTCCGAATTTCTAAACGCCTTGCGGAACGCCGAGAGGTCGAGGTGGGCGACGGCGATCGTCCCGGCCGGCGCGGCGAGGTAACCCAGCGCGCCTTTGAAAGCCGGGGCGTGATAGTCGAAGGTCTCGCGGAAAGTGCCCTGAATGAATTTCCCCCCCTGCAGCCGGTCCTGAACCGTGCCGAGTATCCGGTTGCGCTCGCGGTCGTAGTAATGGTCTTCATACCCAGGCGAATCTCCGGCCTGCAGGATTTCGATCATCGCCACGTTGGTCAGAGAAGGGAACATCGAGATCATCCGCGCGGGATTTTTGAACCGGCGGAAGCGGCCTTCCGCGCGCAACTCGGCGATGGTTTGGTACGGGACGCCGTCGAGTACGATCACCAGGCGGCGAGGCCTGGATGTGTAGCTGTACGCTGCCCCGTCGAGCAAAGATTGCAGCGGCAGGATTGAACAACAAACGATCAGATAGCCCGGCAGCAAGCCGCGCCGCCATTTCTTCAAACTTATGATTCGACTCAACACAGATTATTCCCGCTCCGATTCCGGTTCTTTCATCTCCGTCCAGGCCGCGTCGCCGATCCCCACGCCTGCGCCAGTTACAATTCCAAGCGCCGCCCCTAACACGCCCAATTGAATTGGCAACCATCCGGCTGAGCAAAGATAACCGCCTATGTCGCCTTGTATCGAATGCGGGTTCGTTTGAACTCTTTGCTGGGCGCGTTCATACATCGCCGCCCCCACGACATAACCGACGAAGGCCCCGCCTTCGCCCGCAACGATAGCCATAATCAGAATGGCGCACAATCTTTTCACCATATTTTATTTGGTTCGTTTCTTCGGATCGGTTTCGTCGAATTCCCGATGGCAACGACATTCGAGACCGACAAGCCATTGACGCCCCTGCGCATGGGCTTGAGTCTTTACACGAATAGTATCGGTATGCTCAGTATATGTGATTTCAGCCACTGCGTTGTTCTTAACCTCAAAAGCGCTATCTTGAGCTTTCTTCGAAACAGCTATACCAATCCACATTGATTCTACCGTGTTCGACCGGCTCGAAAACATCGTTCCGTCTGTATAGAAAACACTGGCAGTGATGATCTGATCTGCGCGGGGCAACTGATAATTCTTGGTAGTCAATTCCTCCTCGGCAATTTTTGGGGAAAATCTGCCGACTATCATTGTTCCACTCGACAATAACTTGGTGTCTTGCTGATCGTTTCCTGTCGGATATTTCATGAGCGCTTTTTCCGCCACCTTCATATCAATCAGATAAACGTGGCAATAATCGGAGAGGTCCTGACTAACAACTAAAGCCGGAGTGAAAAACAAAACCAGGGTGGCGCCAGTGAAAAGTTTATTCTTCATATGTCTACTTCATTCCAGACGGAGTGGCTCAGCGGTTATTCAGGCTCGTCATTTTCCTGAGCCATTCCAACTCCGAAGCCGATTACAGAACCAAGAACGATTCCCGCCGGAATCAGCAGGTAAAGCGTTGTCATCGCAATCGAAGTGGAAGGGCCGCAAGTCGACGCCTGAAATTCCACCGGCGGCAGATGCAAATTCCCATATGGTAATTCGACTTCAAAAAAATAGATCGTGCGGCCAATCAGCCAGCCCACCGCCGCGCCGCCGAGAATACCCAGCGAAATCGAGCTTATAACGATTACGATCCTCTTTAGCATGGTTGCGGCCTCACATAATTTTACGGCGCAGAGTAAATTAACGCGCGTTTGCCATTCCCCACCATAGCTTGTCCGAGCAATGCGCCACCAACCGAAAGTCCGACCAAGGCGGCAACCGCCCCGGCTTTTTCATCCCCGCAATTGGGCTGGCATTGTTTAAACGCGAGCGAGAGTCCAATAAGCCCCCCGGCAAATAATCCTACGCCTCCCCCAACGGCGGCGAATATCACCCGTTTCTTGCGGCTTGGCGGCTTGACGCGCCAGATGTTTTTCACTTCATCGCGGCTGATGCTCTCGTTCTTTCCCTTGCGTTCGATCGTCAATTCCATGTCGGACAGGGCGGCCATCTTTCCCGAAATCTTTTTTTTGCTGGTTTTTCTCTCAACCTCGATTTTCTCTCCCGCCGGCAATTGGCGCAGGACATCCCAGGATTGGTTTGGAGCGGCGGTTTGCTGGGCCATCACACCGGGCGTGGCGCCGATCAAAACCCAACACAGACAAAAAACTAGGTTTTTCATATTGAACCTCCTGACCTGAAGACCTTGATAATCACAAGCTCGATTTCTCCCTGCGAACACCTGCCTGATTCTTCCGCGCCCCGAAAATCGCGCCCAGAATCGCGCCTGGGACTGCCAGTAAGGGCAGCGCGCTGCACGCCGCGCAAAGGTAGGTCTCAACCGTCATATGGGTCATAGATGCGGCCTTCGGAACCTCAATGAGTTCATACCAGGCGACTCCCATGAACCAGCCCAGAAATCCGCCGATGAAGAAACCGGCCACAGCCATCCTTACTCTTTCCATCGTCGCGCCTCGAAAAGAAAAGTTATTGCGCCGGCCGCCGTCGCCTCGGCAATCACGGCGCGGTATAAATCAACGTGCGTTTGCCGCTACCTGCCAGAGCGCAGCCAGCCAATGCGCCGGCGGCCGGAAGGCCGAACAATACGGCGATTGCCGCTGGGCTCGCGACCGCGCTATTGGGGCGGTCGTCGAGACTGATGCTGAGAGCAATTCCCGCTCCGAAAAACATCCCTGCGGTTAACCCGATGGCGATGTATGTGCCTTTTTTCCATCTGCTCGGCGGGGTGACGCGCCAGGTATTTTTCACTTCATCGCGCGTGAAGCTCACGTTCTTTCTCTTGCGCTCAATTACCAATTCCGTGTCGGACAGGCTGACAAACTTCCCCGATACCTTCTTTTTGCCGGTTTTTTTATCTCAACCTCGCGTTTTTCTCCCGCCTGCAACTGGCCCAGGAGATCCCATGATTGGTTTGGAGCTGTGGGAGATTGATTCGGAACTGTGGAAGATTGGTTCGGAGTTGTGGGCTGCTGCGCCATCACGCCTGGCGCGGTAAGAATCAAGAGCCAGCACAAGCAGAAAGCAGTGATTTTCATTCAGAGCCTCCTGAGCCCCTTCACGGACGCAACCACGAATACAGCTAATAGCGCCAGCACGCAGCCAATGAAGGTTATAAAGGTGATTATCGCGTCGAATATCCCGTTACCCATTCTCCCCAAGCCACAAGCGAAAATGTCCATTGTCTCTCCTTCCAAGATCAGCGCGTCAAAAAAGACTTGCGCCAGTCGCCATCGCCGCAGCAGCCATACATTTGACTGAAGCGATGTCGATCCGGCGCAAGATTTCAAAGTCCTCAACGGTTGCGACTGTGTGAATGGCAAGAGTGGCGCCATCCTCGGGATCGCGGTCCATCACTGCCAGCATGTCTTGTAAATTGGGCGGTTTGAAGGAAAAAAGCGGGCCTCGAAAGCAGGCGGGCGGCGCCGGGCGCCGATCCAAGGGGTGTCAGGAGAGTCCTTCACTCGTCGTCGGAATCTTGCGCTTCGTCCTGAAGCACGTAGCGGCGGGTGAGACCGAGATCTTTTAGTTTCTGTTGGAGGCTCTGGCGGTGCATTCCGACGCGTTCGGCGGCGCGGGTGACATTGCCGCCAGTTTCGGTGAGCACGCGCTCGATATAGGCGCGCTCGAATTCGCGGCGGGCTTCGCGGAAATCTTCCATGTATGGGACGGGCAGAACTTCCGCCGCCTCGGCGGTTTTGGCCGGCGACGAGCGTTGAAATGTCTCGGCGGGTTTTTGCCGGGCCTCCGCCGAACTGATCTCTTCGGGCAGGTCTTCCGGCCGGAGCGATCTCCCGTCGGCCAGCACGGCGCTGCGTTCGATGGCGTTTCGCAACTCGCGGACGTTGCCGGGCCAGTCGTAAGCGACCAGGCGCTTCATCGCGTCGGGGCTGATCTCGACGCATTTCAACTGATAGCGTTTGGCGTAAGTATGCAGGAAGTTTTCGGCGAGCATCGGGACGTCTTCGCGGCGGGCGCGCAGCGGGGGTAGGTCGATCTGCACGACGCGCAATCGGTAATAAAGGTCGGCGCGAAACTTCTCTTCTGCGACGGCAGCCGCCAGGTCGCGGTTCGTGGCGCTGACGACGCGCACATCGATCGGGATCGAATGCGAGCCGCCCAGTCGCTCGATCTTGCGCTCTTCGAGCACGCGCAGCAGTTTGGCCTGCGTGTTCAAACTCATGTCGCCGATCTCGTCGAGAAAGATCGTGCCGCCGCTGGCCGATTCGAACTTTCCTTTGCGCTGGCCCGCCGCGCCGGTGAAGGCGCCTTTTTCATGGCCGAAGAGTTCCGATTCGATCAACTCCGAGGGAAGCGCGGCGCAATTCATGGCGATGAAATCGCCCTCGCGGCGATGTGCGCTCCGCTCGTGAATCGCGCGGGCTGCCAGCTCCTTGCCGGCGCCCGACTCGCCGCAAATCAAAACAGTGACGTCGGTCGCAGCCACTTTGTTGATCAGATCATAGACGCGGCGCATCTCGTCGCTCGCGCCGAGCAGACCACCGACGCCGCGCGCCGCCTCGAGTTCGGCGCGCAGCCGTTCGTTTTCGCGCCTCAGCCCTGAAGCTTCGAGCGCGTTCTTGACTACCAGCCGCAGCTCGTCAACGTCGAAGGGCTTCGCCAGGTAATCGTAGGCGCCGGCCTTGATCGCGGAGATGGCGGTGCGCTCTGAGCCGTGCGCCGTGATCATCACGACCGGCGGCGCGTCGACGCTCGCGGCCAGCTCCTGCAGGTAATCGAGTCCGCTCGCGCCCGGCAGGTTGTTGTCGAGCAGGATCAGGTCGGGGCGAGACTTCGCCACCGCCTGCCGCGCGGCCTCGACGCTGGCGGCCTCGGCGACCGAATAGTTTTTCAGCGCGCGCGCCATCCCGTAGCGCGCCGCTTCTTCGTCATCAACGATGAGTATTTTCGGTTCATCCATCGATCTATTCCAGGTCAATTCCGAGTTCGCGCAATTTCGCCGCCAGCAGTTCGGCCCGTTCGCGCTCCCGCTCGGCTCGATTGCGCCATCGCTCGGCTCGCGCTTCGGCCAAATCAGCCAGCGCTTTGATTTCAACCGGGCGCAGGAACCTTTCGCCGTTCGGCCTATAGACGCTCAATTCTCCATTTGTCTCGATCTTCAATGTGACGCCGAGCAGCGGGCTTCGCCACTCATCATCGATGAAGGCGTTTCGTAATACGCCTTTCTGCCGCGTCCATACTTCCAACATCCCCATCTCCGGATCGTATTCGTAATACTCCGCGACTCCGTAGCGGCTGTAAAACATCCTTTTCGATCGCATTTCGGCGAATGCGGCGCCGGGAGAAGCGATTTTGAATACTACGTGCGGGGCGACGCCGCCCTCTTCCCACTGCCTGTATGAACCGCGGGCGCCCTTTGGCCGGCCAAAGGCGACCATCACATGCGTCGTATTTTTGATGTCGGGCCGCCCCTCCACCGGATACCACAACAGATCAGCGGCCACGAAAACATCCGGATTACGGGCCAACATCGCATCCAATCCGACCTGAATGGCGCCGATGTATTGATACTGAATCGTATTTTTGGCTATCGGCTCTCCGTCAAAATCAGGGTAGAGGACTTCCGGTTTTGTCTCTCTCTGAAGTGCTGTCGCCGCCATGAACTTTTCTCCCTGTATCGCATATCAACGTTGAACCATCCGACAGCGTTTTCAAGATTCATTAGATTCAAAAAAGCGTTATAACACTATAGCTCTCCCGGCTCGGAGTTCAAAGCTCGGCGGAGACAGGCAAAGCTATCTCGAACCTCGTCCCGCGCCCGTCCGCGACCGGACTCATCAGGGTGATCGTACCGCCCATCTCGCGCACGCGCCGCGCGACGATCGCCAACCCCAATCCGGTCCCGCGCGTCTTGGTCGTAAAGAAAGGCTCGAAAATTTTATCCCGCATCGAAGGCGGAACGCCTATGCCGTTGTCGGTGACGGCGATGGTCAAGCGGCCCTCGCCGTTCGTGGCGCATGCGATCTTCACTTCGCCGCTGCGCCCGTCGCTCCCGTCGAGTTTGATCGCCTGCAAAGCGTTGAAGAGCAGATTTAGCAGAACTTCTTTAAGCGGGGCGGCCTTCTCTCCGACAAGCTCCGTGTCGGCCCGCAAATCGGACGAGATGGCGATCGCTCGCTTCTCGGCCTCGGAGCGGCCGAGCGCCAACACGTTCTCGACAATCTCGCTCAGGCGGGCAGGCGCGCCGGCCACGCTCGACGGTCGCGAAAAACTGAGCAGTTGCGAGACGGCGCCGTTCAAACGATCGACTTCGCCGGTGATCAGATCGAGGTCGCGGGCATATTCGCCGCTGACCCGCTCGTCTTCGCGCATCACCTGGGCGATCGACTTGATGGCGCTGAGCGGGTTTTTGACTTCGTGCGCGACGGTCGCGGCCATCTGGCCGAGCTGCGCCAGGCGTTCGCGTTCGCCGAGTTCGCGTTCGAGCTTCACCTTCTCTTCGAGCAATTGGCAGTTCTCGATCGCGGCGGCCAGGTGGCCCGCGAGTACGAGCAGCACTTCGCGTTTCTCGGCGGTCAGTGATTGCGCCGCGTCGCGCACGACGAGCAGCCCGACCACGCGTCCCTCGCGCCACAGCGCGAAAGCCGCGACGGCTTTCAGCCGTTGGAGCAATGGGGGCTCTTCGATTTCGGTCAACTGGCGGTCTTCTGCGATCCGGCAAATTTCCGCCTCTTCGCCGCGCGCGTCGCCGCTCACGGCGATCGTGACTTCTTTCAACTCCAGCGACTCGCGCAGCCTCCCCTCGGCGAACTGAATGAAATGGCGCAACTCGCCGTAGCTGGCCGAGGCCGCGCCGACCTGCGCAACCAACTCGCGGTATAGTTTGACTTCACGCGTGAACAATCGCCGCAAGTAATGGTCGGTCGCTCGGCGCAGCGGCCCGGCCAGAACGATCACGACCAGGATCAGCAGCGCCTCGACGCCTTCGGCCTTGACTCCGTATTGGGCGTCGAGCGCGAGACTGAACCGGCGGACGCCGTAGATGTAGACCATCATCACCACAGCCGCCAGGATTGCGTAAACGAAGCTCTGCCGGATGACCAGCTCAAGGTAGCGGTAGCGATAAATGAAATAGGCGATGATGGTCGTCGGCGCGAGCGAAGAGAGTCTGGCGATCAGGTCTAGGTACTGGCCTCCGGGCCAATCCTTCGCGCCGAAAACATAAGTGATCAGAAAAAGCGCGCCAATTACGGCCAGCGACGTCCCGAAAACCTCAAAGAAACGCCGTTCGCGCGCGGCCTCCCACCTGCGCGCCAGTCGCCAGTCTATCGCCGCGCATTCGATGAAGATCAGGACGAACCAGAGAATGAAGGGGATCAATAGCGGGGCAAGCTTTTCTATCGGTTTCTGGTAAGGATCGCTCCAAAGTTTAGGGAGGGCCCAACACAGGGCGATCAACGGCAGGTATCCGATAATGATCAGCGGTTTGAAAAACTTTCGCGGCGCGTTTTTGTCCACCCATTCCCAGACCCGAAAATGAGCGTGGACCAAAACAGGAGGCATAAAGGCCAGACCCGTGTAGGCGACGATGTTGGACGCCTTCATCCACCACCAGGCTCCGCTTACGACAAGCAATCCGTGAATCGCCGCCGCAAAATTGCCGAGGTGCCACAGACCCGTGCTCAAGCCCAAAGCGAGCAACGCTGTTTCGGCGCTACGAAGGCCATAGCGCCGATAAACCATTAAGCAAAGGTAAATGTGCAATGCGGCGCCCGTCGCGAAGCCGACGAGTTGGAGAATTTCAAAAGGCGAGAGTGGTTCCTTCGGCGCCGAGACGTCCGGAGCGAGTAAGAGCAGAAGTGTCTGAGGAAGGAGCGTCATTGCGGATTGCGGATTGCGGATTGCGGATTGCGGATTGCGGATTGCGGATAGTAGTAGAGACGCAAAATGTTGCGTCTCTACTACTATGTTCTCCGCGCTTTGCGGGTTCAGATTGCCGATTGAGGCTCAAAAATCCGCAATCCGCAATCCTCAACGGATCTCCGACATCGCTGCGATGTAGCAGCCGCGCGCCGTGGCGGTCAGCGGGTCGCTCGCCATCCTAACGTCGGAAATCTGAACAGGGAATCCGTTCGCCCTGACGGCGGATTCGAACTTCTGCAGGAAGCCGCGCGGTTTGGCCGTGCCGCCCGAAAGGACGATCGGCATCGGGCGCTCGATTCTCGGCAATTGGCGCGAGGCTTCGAACTCTTCGCGAAGTCTGTTGACTATCGAATTGACCACTTCCTCGTAATAGATGTACAAGGCGCTGGTGATCCTATCCTTCGGTTGCCTCGAAAGGTCAAGAGACTCTTCCTTAATCAACCGCACGCGGGTGATCGGCTCGTCGACGACTGTGGCGACGCTCGAATCGATGTAATCGCCGCCCACCGGCAGGCTGAAAGTGAGCATCGGGACCGAGAGGAAGGCGACGCAGATGTTGCACATCCCGCCGCCACAACTGATGCCGATGCCGGTGAAATTCTCGTTCTGCAACTCGGCGAAGACGACGGCGAGCCCCTCGTTGACCGCCTTCGCCTCGTACCCGAGCGATTGCATGAAATTCTTGATCACCGCTTCGTGGTAAACGAGGTTGGCGTCGGCGCCTTCGCCCTTGCCGGGCACGCTGAAGCAGAGCAGTTCGTTCTTGCGGCCACGCGGGACTACCGATTCGATGATCGCCTGAATGATCTGCTGGCCCATCGGCTCTTGCGGATTTATCACGCCCTTCTGCATCGGGCGGCGGGGTTCGGCGTTGAAGAAACTGGCGAATCGTTCGGAGTCGTTGCCGAAAACGTAAAGGTCTTTCCCGTTGCGGTGATAGACCATCTTGTTCTGTTGCAGGATGGCCTCGGTCATTCTCGAGTAGGGGACCGCCACGAAAGAGTTAAGCTGCGTCTGCGCCTTGTGGCCATTGTGACCGCCGGCCACCACGATGCGGCTTGTTCCGACGTCCAGGCCGACCGCCCCCACCTCGTCGATCTCAGGAACTGTTTCATTATTCGTTGACATTTTGTCTACCATTATGCCTCCAGTCTATGGAATGCAAGAAAAGATAAGGATTTTAGCTGCGAATGAACGCGAATTTTCGCGAGGAGGGGCATTAGAATGCCAACCAATGGCATGACGATCTCTACAGGTTCTGCGGAGCCATGCGGCGGTTATTCACTTCTTAATCAGCGCCTTCCAGGCGGCGCTCGTTGACTGATCGGCGCCGTATACCGTAGCTTCGCCAGCAGCGGAGGGAATTTTATCGAGTCGCGGATTATCCACATCGCCCTGTTCAGCATGCAGCCCGAGAGTCTTATTGCGCTGCGCAATGTAACGGTCTCGCAACTTGAGCCTCAGTTCGTCGGGGCTGACGCGAGCCAGTTCGGCCTGCCTGTTGAATTCTTCCTCCGCCGCTGAGGCCCCTTCCCAGAGTTTGTGGCCGAGTTTATTCGCCAGTAGATCTTCATTGTAGGTGAAGCCGTAATCGGTCATATTAGGCGGCCGCACCTTGTATTTGTTCGACAGCCCCATCGCCTCGAACGGGAAAAAGTGGACCCAGTCGTGATGACGGGCGATCAGCATCGTTTCGGGATCGACCGCGACCAGGCCGTGAGTGGTGCAGTTGGCGTCGTCAATGTTGTAAAGGCTGCGGAGCACCTCTGTCAGCAGGATCCCGGAGTTGATCTGGGCCTTGGTCAATATCTGGTCGAGCGATGACGCCCCATCGAACTTCGACTCGAAGCAGACGCCGAGGAAACTCTCGTTCAATAAAACGTAGGTGTTCTTCGAGTCCGCCCAGAGCGAATCGCCGGCATGGTAAGCCGCGTGGTCGTCGCGGACGATGCGGTAGATCTCGCCGATGCGGTCAATCACGTAATTGTATTTCTTATTATTCCGAACATCTACGAGCAACCCGCGCGACCCATTCTGAATCGCCTTGTTGTTCTCCGGGTTGAAAGCGTACATGTAGTTCTCGGGAGTGTGATAGAGGATGCCGACTATCTTATCGCTGACCTGATCGCCGGCTATCTCCGAACGGCGCGGTATCGTGTAATAAGAGCGCGGACGATTGCCGGTCTCGTACCTCTTCGAGATTCGACAGCCGTTGCTCCATTTTTCAAGCCCGTTATCGGTTTCAACGAGCCAGACTTTTTCCGGTTTGAGAAGGACTGCGTTGAAAGGGTCGGGCGTAGGCGAAGGGGCCGGAGCAGCTTCTGCCGGCATATTGTATTTTTTCGCAAGCCACTCGTTAACGTTGCGCGCCGACCATTCGCCTAGAGTGTAGAGGCCGGCAATCGTCATTAGCAGGAGCATCACAGTCGCGCCGTAGAATGCATGGCGTGTCTCGTGAAGGAGGAAGGACAGGCGCGCGGAGAACGGCGCCTGGACCCTCTTCGACAGATTGCGGTGGTCTTTCGGCAAGGACGAGGCCATTGATTGCATCTCTTCGAGGATCGCGCTATAGCACCGCGCTTCGAGGGCCCAGTTGTAAATTCGCGTCCGTTCGAGGAGGCGGAAACGGCCGAAACGCCGCTGTAATCGGTCCTGCCGGTCGGCCTGTTTGGCGAGCGTGTTGTTCAAAAAGCGGAGGCGCGCTTCGGGATGGTCGAAAAACATCGCATAGCGTTCGACAACTCTCGAATAGATTTGCGCCGCGTCGGCGCCTTTTCCGTTAGCCGTGGAGGGATCGTTATTTACCATGACGTCATTACCACGGCCCCCGTTCATGCGGCCGTTATGGGACATCTGGGGTTTGATGCCGATGATTTCAGTTTTCAACTTTGCAACTCTTATCTTGATGTGACGATAAAATCAGAAATCAGGTTTCTGGCCCTGAGCCGATTTCCGTAACTCAACGCCGCTTCCCGCGAAGAGAACCCTCTGACCTGCTGAACGCGGTACCATTGGCCTCTGCCGGGGATATCGGCCTGGACGACATGAAAGTCGCCGCTGGTCGCGGCGTTAAGACTTGCGGCGCGCGCGTCGGCCTCACCCTGGTCTTTGAACGAACCGACCTGAACCGTCAGATTGCCTCTGTCGGTAGTCTCGGCGGCGCGCGTAGCCGGAGGCTTTTCAGCATTCGCAGTCGCGGTCGGCCTGACAACGCTGGATTTCACCGGCGGCGGTTGCACTATGCGCTCCTTGGGAGGCTGCAGAGGCGGTTGCTCCGTCGCCGCCTGCTCGTTACCCGGAGGAGTCTGGTCGTCTTTAGGCGCGGGCGGGGGTTGGGTCTCGGTCGGCTGGGAAGCCGAACTCTCGCTATTGCCGGCGGGATCGGAAGTTACCGTAGCTGGATTCGCGGTCCGACCCGCCGCCCGGCGCTTGGCAATGAAGTCTCCGAGAAAATAGTAGGCCCAAAAACTCACGACGCCGAACAATCCGACGATCAGCCCGATTCGCAGGAATAGTCCGCCGCGGCCACTTCCTGCCGTAGCCTCCTCTTCTTCCTGGCTGTCAGGCAAAACGGGCCATGCTACGAATTCCTGTTCGACGGGCTCAATGTAATCCTGCGGATCGCGCGGGCGGACGCTGGGGTTCCCATAGGCGTCAACCGGAGTCGCGGAAGCCTTGTCATATGGGGGAAAGTCGTAAGGAGAGGTCTGGTCTTGGTTTTGCGATGGCATAAAAACATCTTCAAATACAGGTACTGGCGGGGTTTCATCCACCGCCTGATAGCCCGACTGCGGCTGGATGGGAACATCCAACACGTCGTCAAAATCATCCCCGATGCGGGTGGCGTAGACGTCGCTTTCGCTAAATCGTTGGCCGCCCAGCGACTGGCCGCCACCGGACAGGCCGCCGCTCGTAAACGGCAGCCGAGCTGTTTGCCTTTTGCCGTTGCTGTCGAATCCTTGATCCATCCTGACTTCGATGATTGTCGCGCAACGGGCGCATACGACGCGGGAGGAGTCGGCCTGGTTCTCGAACTGACACTTCGGACAAGTAACTTTCATAAAACCCATTTCTACTTTCTGTGGCCAACCGGTCACAAATTGCAATCGCCTGAACCCGGCGTTCAACATGGCAGTCATTCATCATCCGTCGCGATGAAGCTTTGGGGCGCGGGGGTGATTGAAGAACGCTGGCAGATCTGGCAGGTTGATTGTTAAAGACGCTGTTTTCTTAAGTACGGGGCCACTGCGTCCGATTCAAATACTGGAGAGCTTACCTCAAACCTTGACTTCGACTATTCCCTCAACTTTCCCGGATCTCGCCTCAATCCGCGGATCCGTGATTGGAGTTCAATATTTAATCTTTCAGTTCGATCTGAGCTTGCTGGTCTGTTTTATATGAAGCCGGCTTGCCGCCCACTTTCTAGCCGCAGATTGTAGCGCGATAGGCATGGCTAGGCAAGGATAAATAAGAGGCCCCCAGTCGAGGGAATTGTGGCGCTGATCGACTATTTCTGTGAGGCGGCGTCACTTAAACATTCCCGCCAAAGGATTCTCCACCCATCCGAGTCTTCGAGCTTGGGTGGAGAGGAATTTGGCATAGTTTAGGTGGAGTGGGTGACGAAATGAATTAATCCGGGCAGGTTCGGTCGGATGTCGCCGCGCTTGTAATCGATCAATCCTCGCTGGCGAAATTCGATCATCATTCCGGTTACGACTTCGCGCGTCGAGCCGATCAATTCCGCCAACTCCTCGTGAGTCATACGCACACTCGATTCGCCGACCCTCGCCGCCTCGTCAGAAAGCCCGAGCAGGGCGCGGGCCAGCCGGCGCTGATTGTTATCGAAGACCAGAGATTCGATCTGCGAATGCGCCTCGGACAACCGCCTGGTCACGTGGCGCATGGCGTCGCGCGTCAACGAGAGGTCGCGTCGCGCGGCGCCCCAGAAGTCGTCGACCCGGATCACCGCCACACGAGTGGTGTCTAGCGCGACGGCCTCGTCGCTGCGCCGCGCCTCGGCCTCGTCCCGGATGAGCGCCAGTTCGCCGAATATTTCGCCGCTGTAACAGATCGAAACGATTTTCCGCGCGCCTTCAGGCGAGGAGCGCATTATTTTCACGCGCCCTTTCAGCACGACGTAAACGTCCGCCGCCGGGTCGTCGAGCGCGTAAACGGACATCCCGCGCCAGAATGTCCTTTCGACATGCGGCAGACTCAAAAGGCTTAGAAAGTTCGAAGCGCGGTCTTGATCCGCGAGCTTCAAGTTAATCGCGGTTGAATTCATTTTTCTCCCTCCCTTTAGGGGCGAGGATCGAAGATTGAGGATCGCTTTACGCGAAATGACGCGATCTTTCGCCCTCGACCCTCAATCCTCGGCCCTCTTCGGTCTTACCGCTTGTTCTTCCAAACCCGCCCCGGCTTCGGCCTTCCGCATGTGCTCGACCACCGGACTCGCCAGTCTTTCGACCAAGGCGCCGGTTTCGTCTTCCGAGAGGTCGGAGGCCACAAGGACTATGCGTTTAAGGGTTTGGTAAGCGCCGACCGCGATGTGGTCGAGCGTGAATCGCTGGGGCCCGAGAGACAGACCGCTGAAAGGCGGCGCCGCTCCTGATTTCAGCGCCCGGCAGTCGCGTACAGTCACAAACAGCGAGACCAGTCCGCCGTCGCGCGTATAAACCAGGTGCGCGAACTTGCGGTCGCCGGACTCGCAGACATGCGCCGCCCGCAGCAGCAACCCTCCGGCGCCTTCCGCCGCTATTTTTTCCAAGCCCACACAGGCCGGGTCGTACTCTCTGACCGAGTCCGGCATTTCAGCCGGCCCGGCGGCGTTGACGAAATGGACGGCGCAGCCTCGGTGACCGCTCGCCGAGTCGGCCATCAGACTGCCGCTCAATTCCAGGGCTTTGATCTGTTCGGGCGTCAACCGCCTTACGTCGTCGGAGTTCCCGCGCCGCAGGACGTACAAACCCAACGCGGCCACCAGGAGAAGCGCAACCACGGCGGGCGTCAAAAACCACGGCTTAAAAAGACCGGCGAACCAGCCGCGCATCCATTTCCCATTGACAGTCCGCTTCCCATTGACAGTCCGCGCGGCGTGAGGCCCCACCCCGGCCTCCGCCCGTATTCTAGCCCGCAAGCTCTCCATAGCCAGGTCGCTCATCTTCTCCTTCGAGCAGACGCTGCGCAGCGACACGCGCAATCGCCGACGCGCCGCCATCTCACCTCGGCATACGCAACAGCGCTCCGCATGGCAGAGCATCGTGTGATTAGTCTCGACCGCCAACTCCCCACAGAGATAGGAATCGAGCAACTCTTTGAAATTCTGGCAATCCATTACTACTGGCGGTTTCAATTCGCGACCTGGTAACCGGCGCCTCGGGCGTAATTGGCCAATTCCATCCTCAACAGCTTCCTACCCCTGCTCAGCCGCGACATGACGGTGCCGAGCGGAATTTGCAGCGCGTCGGCGATTTCGCGATAAGACAACTCCTCGACGTCGGCCAGCACCACCGGAACCTGAAAATCGCGCGGGATGCGTTCGAGCGCGGCCAAAACTTCCTCCTCCGTCAAATGCTGCGGCGTCGGCGGGTCATAAGCGATCGTCTCGGCAATCACCTCTTCGATCGGCGCCAACTCCGGCCTTTCTCTCCTGACCTCGCTGTAATGAACGTTGAAGAGAATCTTGTATAGCCAGGCGCGCAAGTTGGTTCCGATTTCAAACCTGTGGAATGAGCGCCACGCCTGCAAATACGTCTCCTGAATCAGATCCTCGGCCTGCTCCCGGTCTCGACACACTCTTAACGCGACACGGAAGAGCTGGGTAGAAAAGCCCAGAGCATCCGCCTCGAAAATTTCGAGTCGCCGCAGCTTGTCGTTTTGTTCCAACTCGTCTGCCTCTTTGTGTTCTGAACAATATGTATATCGCCGTCGCGGGAGCAAATATTCCCTCATCCGAAGAAAATTTTGCGACTGCTCAGGCCAGACTGAGCTTGCCGCAAAAGCTTTGTGAAATTAGCGCTTAGCGCCGTTGTGAGATCCCCGTGGCGCCCGAAGCGAGGTTTTCTCGAAAAGGCGCTAAGATTTTTTCCGGGGCTGTGTGGTTACAAAATTTATTACATGCGAGGCCGACCCGCGCGTCCAAGTTGACACCTTTTCACCTTGACGCCTATAATCGGCGGCTTTATACGTGAAGAGAAATTGGAGGCGACACAAAAATGTCTTACGCAATTATACGAACAGGTGGAAAACAATTCCGTGTGAGTCCCGGAGACGTCGTTCGCGTCCCCACTTTGGCAGATAAAAGTGAAGGGGATAAGATTGAATTCAACGATGTTCTGGTCTCCGGCGACTCGAACGGCACCCGCATCGGCGCGCCCACGATCGCCGGAGCGCGCGTCACCGCGACCGTCGTCAAGAACGGGCGCGGCCCGAAAATCATCGTCTTTAAGTTCAAACGCCGCAAACACTACAAACGCACAAAAGGACATCGCCAGGGTTTCACCGCGATAAAAATAGATTCGATCGCTTGATATCTTTGCAGGAAAGGTAACGGTTTTTGTAATGGCTCACAAGAAAGGTGTAGGCAGTTCACGCAACGGACGCGATTCGGCGTCTCAGCGCCTGGGGGTCAAACGCTTCGGCGGCCAGTCGGTTTTGGGCGGCGCCATCCTGGTCCGCCAGCGTGGCTCGAAATTTAAACCCGGCGCCAACGTCGGCATCGGCAGCGACGATACGCTTTACGCCAAGATCGCCGGCCTCGTCAAATTCGAAGATCGCGGGCGTAGGGGAAGATTTATCAGTGTTTATCCCCCTGAACAGTAATATCAGCGCGCATGTCAAACTGCTAGATTTGTTAAAAACTAGAATTGCTGGCAAATTTTCCTCTGTTTTGCGTCTTTATCATCATGAACGTCTAAGTACTGATAGCAGTGATGTAAGGTGGAGCAGTAGGGAGCTTGTAATCCCCAACGGTCGGCGACAAATATTCGCCAACAAATATTCCCCAGCGACCGGCCGACAAGCGGCGCCTACTGACTACCGATGTTTATTGACAGCGCGAAAATACATGTCAAAGGCGGAGACGGCGGCAATGGAGTGACTGCGTTTCGCCGCGAGAAGTTCGTGCCGCGCGGCGGCCCTTCAGGCGGCGACGGTGGCGACGGCGGTTCAATTTATATTGAATCGACCGAGGGCTTGAATACTTTGCTGCATTTCCGCTATAACCCCGAACATCGAGCCGGACGCGGGCGGCACGGAGAAGGCAGCAAGCGTCACGGAGCGAGAGGCGAAGACATAACCCTGCAAACGCCGGTCGGAACGGTAGTCATTGATGAAATGACCGGCGAGATCATTCACGACTTCACTCGAGCCGGAGAAAAATTTCTAGTTGCCCTGGGTGGACGTGGAGGACGCGGCAACGCTCAGTTTGCCTCCCCAGTCAATCGAGCCCCACGCCACCACGAAGAAGGCCGGCCGGGACAGGAGCGCACGCTCAAACTTGAGCTTAAGCTGATTGCTGACGTCGGGTTGGTTGGCTTGCCTAATGCAGGCAAATCAACTCTGATTTCGCGCATCTCAGCGGCGCGTCCGAAGATCGCCGATTACCCATTTACAACTTTGGAGCCTAACCTGGGAGTGGTAGACCTGGGTGATTTCAAAACTTTTGTAGTCGCGGACATCCCAGGATTGATCGATGGAGCGCATGCCGGCGCCGGATTGGGAGATCGTTTCCTGCGCCATGTCGAGCGCACGAAGGTATTGCTTCACCTGGTCGACGTTTCTGATCTCGCGCAAAATCCGGTAGCAGATTTTCAAACCGTCGCGCGCGAGCTGGAAGCCTATAGCCCGGAGGTGGCGGCGAAACCCAAAATCGTGGTGGCCACGAAGATCGACGCGGCGTCCGCTGATCGGCGCCGACAAGATTTTGAAGAAGGCGCGAACCGAGTGACAACACTCGTGGAAGAATTCGAAGAATTTTGTAAGCGCCATGGATTGGAGTTTCATGCGATCTCGGCGGCGACTGGTCAAGGTTTGAAGGAGTTGTTGCGCGCGGTCTGGCGGCGGCTGGATGAGCTGAAGCAGGAAGAGTTAAAATGTAAAGAGATTGATGAAAAGGCGACTTCGAAAGTCGCTTAAGCGGTCTGCGGTTAATAGCATAATTTTTTTTATCGGATCAGGTTCGTGAACGAGGAACGTCTGCGGCGACGCATCGGAATTTACGGCGGCACGTTCGATCCTGTTCACTGCGGCCATCTCGAAGTGGCCGAAGCGGTGTCGAACGCCTTCGCCTTGGATCGAATCTTCTTCGTCCCGGCTTACACGCCGCCGCACAAGCGCAAGCGGATGATCAGTTCCCCGTTCCACCGCATGGCGATGCTGGCGCTGGCTACGGCCGATTCGCCGAAGATGTTCGTCTCGACCGTTGAACTCGAGGCTCCGTCGCAGCCTTACACGATTGAAACGCTGGGACGGTTGAGAATCGAACTCCAGCCGGCGCGGTTGTTCTTTGTGATGGGGGCCGATTCGTTCGGTGACGTCACGAGTTGGCGAGAATACGAAGCGATCCTGAGCGAGTACGATGTCGTCGTCGTGACGCGGCCCGGTTATCCTGACTGTGACGCTTACGACGGCGATCAGGGTGGTGAAGAGGCGGTCGGGGCGCTCGCCCCTCAGTTGAGAAGGCGAATCGTTGATTTGCGCGGCGGCGCGTATCCGTCAAACGAAGACTTGGAGTCGCCGCGCATCTACCTGACCGATTACGTCTCGGTCGATGTTTCGGCTACAGGAATACGCGAGGCGGTTGAACAAGGCCGTCCGATTGACGGCCTTGTTCCGCCGCCGGTCGCGGCCTATGTTGAGAAATATCACTTATATCAGAAGTCATGATGTCAAAAGTCGCAATTTCAACGGCAGTAAATCAAGAGATGGGGCAGAGCGGGATGGGGTCGGAATCCTCGGCGCTTACCGGGGCCGATCGGCAGATCTTTGAACAAGTGATGGTCGCCGCGCGCGCCGCCGAAGAGAAGAAGGCCCTGGGAGTCGTCGTATTGAAGCTGTCGGCCATCACCGAATTCACAGATTACTTCGTCATCTGCGCCGGCAATTCGACGCGCCAGACTCAGGCGATCGCCGACGCCGTGATTGAAGAGCTGAAGCTAATCAAAGCGCGCCCGCTCCACACCGAAGGTTACAACAACGCCGAGTGGATTTTGATCGATTACGGCTCCTTCGTCGTTCACATATTCACCGAAGAGTCGCGCAGCTTTTACGATCTGGAGAGGCTCTGGCGCGACGCCGAAAAAGTAGTGGTTAGTGATTAGTGGCTGGTGGTTGGCGGATCAGTAAGGCG
>DATCXQ010000139.1:0-9970 GCA_036565725.1 Blastocatellia bacterium | reverse complement strand
CAACCGCTTGATCACGACCAGGGCTGGGAATACCCGCCCCTACGCGCGCGGCTCCGTAAGGCCGCGCAACGCCTCCATCAAATCCTTTTCCTCGCCCGGCGCGACGGTTCGTAAATCCAGAACGACTTGACCTTCAGCTATGCGAACGATGACTGGCGGGTGGTTGTTACGCAACCTTTTTTCGATCTCGTCGGCGCCCATGCGCTCGCTGGCGACGCCGATCAAGGTCGTCGGTAGTTGCGTTTCGGGGGCCGAGCCGCCCCCCACTACCGAGGCGCCGTCTATAAGTGTGAAACGCATTGGCAGTGTGAAACGCATTTGCGGTTTCAGCTCTGGAGCGCTTATTGAGCGGGCGCGGCGGACGAAGGCGCGGGCGCGGCGCGTGATAGCCTCTTTGGTCGCGCTGAGCGCGGCGAGAGCCGGTATCTCTTCGATCGCGCGCCCGCTCAGATAAGAGTCCACCGTCGCTTCGAGCGCCGCGTAGGTCAGCTTGTCAACGCGCAGCGCCCGCATCAGCGGATTAGACTTGACGCGTTTGATCGCCTCGGCTTTGCCAAGAATAATCCCGGCCTGCGGGCCTCCCAACAGTTTGTCGCCGCTGAAACTCACCACCGAACATCCGACATTGCGTAGGGCGTTGATCGAATGCGCGACCGTCGGCTCGTCGTGAACGCCGATCCGATTCAGATCGACAAGGCAACCGCTCCCCAGGTCTTCAAACATCGGCAGTTCGCGTTCGCGCGCGAGGTTAGCGAGGTCTTCGAGCGCCGGCTTCTCGGTGAATCCGACGATGCGGTAATTCGACGGGTGCGCGCGCAGGATGACGCGAGTGGTTTCGTTGATGGCTTTCTCGTAATCGCTCAGACGGGTGCGATTGGTCGTCCCGACTTCGCGGATGCGCGCGCCGGATTTCGCTATCACGTCGGGGATGCGGAACGAGCCGCCGATCTCGATCAGTTCGCCGCGCGAGACCAAAACCTCGCCGCCTTCGGCCAACGTGTTGAGCGTGATCAACACCGCCGCCGCGCAGTTGTTGACCACGGCGGCGGCTTCGCAGCCGGTCAATTCGCGCAACATCGCCTCAAGTCCTGACCCGCGCTTTCCACGCCGCCCGGTCTCCAAATCGTATTCGAGGTTGCAGTAGCCTGCGGTTTCGTTGACGGCTTCGATGGCGCGACGGCTCAGTGGCGCGCGGCCCAGGTTCGTGTGCAGCGTGACCCCGGTCGCATTGATCACGCGTTGCGTACGCGATTGCCGCCGCATGTCGAACTTCATGTTCAAACGTCGCTCGATGTCTCCGGCGAGCTTCTCGGAATCGGCGTGGACCGCCGCCGCGCCGTTTGCGTTGACAACCTCCTGTCTGATCTCGGCGAGGACTTCGCGCAAACGGTCGCGCACTGCGTCACGACCGGCTGTCACAATCAAATCTCGCAACCGGTCGCGGCGCAGCAACTGGTCAATCGAAGGCAGATGACGTAAGACGTTTTCCGGCATATCGGGAATATCATTTAAATATACGAAGTGTGCGCATAAATCAGAGTTGACCTTCATTTAAACCCGGCCAACACCTCCGAAGTCACTTCGAGCGCCCGGTCATGAATCGTCCCGTTCGTGGCCACGATGCCATGCAGATTGCGAACTTCGGGTCTGTTATATTCCAGAGACTCGCCGTTCCAATCAGTGACCACGCCGCCCGCCTCGCGCAGGATGGCTTCGGGGGCGCAGGTGTCCCATTGGCTGGTGCGCGAGCTGGTGTTGATGTAGAGGTGCGCGAGGCCTTCCGCGATCAGGCCGAATTTCAACCCCACGCTGCCGTGTTGAATGTATTTATGCACGCCCAGCTTTTCGCGGATGCTATAAACTTTCCGGCTGGGGTGCGAACGGCTCATCGCCATGACAATCTGCGAAGGGTCGCTGACTGGCGCGACGCGCAAACGCTTTGTCGACCATTTCTCTTCGACGAAGGCTCCCGCGCCGGGCGCGGCGTAATACATCCGGTCCACCGACGGGTTATAAACCACGCCGAGCTTCGCTTCGCCTTCGATCGCCAATCCGATCATCACTGCGAATTCGCCTATGCGTTCGATGAACTGTTTGGTGCCGTCCATCGGGTCGACCATCCAGACGCGGTCTTTCTCCAATCGCGCCCGGTCGTCAGGGATTTCTTCGGACAGGACGGCGTCGCCGGGGAAGCGGCGGCTCAACTCATTCGCCAGCATTTCATTCGCGGCGTGATCCGCCGCCGTCACCGGATCGTCGCGCCCTTTCCATTGCACCTTCGTCTCCCCCGCGTAAAACTCGAGCAGGATCCGACCCGCCTCCCGCGCCAGCTCCCTGGCGACTTCCAATTCTTTTTCCATAGCCTGTCTCTCTTTCGTTCGACTCAAGAACTAGCTTACACCAAAATTGACAAGCATGCCGCCGGTTTCTATACTCGCCCAGTCCTTAAAACGGCGCGTCAACCAATAATCAGAAGGCGAGCGATGAAAATTTACGACGTCACGGTTACGATCTCGAACGACCTTCCTGTCTATCCCGGCGATCCCCCGATTCATATCGAACGAACGCAGTCGCTCGAAAAGGGCGACGTCGCGCGAGTCTCGCATCTGAGCTTCAGCACGCACATCGGCACGCACGTCGATCCGCCCTATCATTTTATGATGGACGGCGTCTCGCTCGACCGGGCGCCGCTTGAAGTCTTCATCGGCCCGGCCCGCGTCATTGACGTCGGCGACGTCGCTTCGATTGACGCCGCCCTGCTTTCGACCTTCGACCTCGACGGCGCGTCGCGCGTGCTTTTCAAGACGCGCAACTCGCGGCTCTGGCGCGAGGCGAACGAGTTTCAAAAAGATTTCGTCTACCTCGAAACCGACGCGGCCGAGGCGCTGGTCGCGCGCGGCGTGAAGCTGGTCGGCATCGATTATCTTTCCGTCGAAAAGTTCGGATTCGACAAGCCGACCACGCACTGGGCGCTGCTAGGCAATGACGTTTACATCGTTGAGGGGCTGGACCTGAGCGCAGTCGCGCCCGGCGATTACGAGCTGATCTGCCTGCCACTGAAGATCAAGGACGGCGACGGCGGCCCGGCGCGCGTCGTCTTGCGGGAGTTGAATTGAATCCCGCTGTCCACAGTTTTCGTCACACAAACTCACGAAGGAGTCCCATATGCCCGCTCATCTCGACTTGCTCATCAAGACTTGGAATCGCATTCACGAACAGACAAAAAGGATCATAGCCGCCGCGCCGAACGACAAATATGGCTGGAAGCCATGTGAATCGGCGATGTCGCTCGGCGAGTTGGTGAACCACCCTTGGATTTCCGAATGGGGGTTGACCGAAGCCGCGATGACCGGTTCATTCCCGAAAGAATGGCCGGCGCCGCTCAGCGATACGGCCTCGGTGCTCGCCGCATTTGACAAAACGCATGAAGAGGCGGTGGCTAAAGTCATCGCGTTGACGCCGGAACAACTCACAGAAGACATCGCGCCGTTCAGCCCCGAGCGCCCTCTGGCGCGGAAGGCCGTGCTGAACACGATCCTTGAACACGAAATCCACCACCGCGGCCAGCTATACACCTATTTGCGCATTGCCGGCTGCGAAATCCCCCCGCTGTTTTCGGTGGAGACCATTCAAGAATTCGATGTCGGCCGTTAGATTAAAACAAGAGCGCGCCGCAACTATCAATCGAGGTTCAAAAAGCGATGGCGCAACGGGAAAAACCTATCGCGAACGTCATCAAAGGCCGGCCGCAGGATGAGCCGAGTTTCCGCGAGCGTGTCTACGAACTCGTACTGCGAATTCCGGCCGGGCGGGTGATGAGCTACGGGCAAGTCGCGCGCGTCCTGGGCGCGGGCTATGACGCGCGAGCCATAGGCAACGTCATGCACGCGACGCCCGACGACGGACGCGGCATCCCCTGGCATCGCGTGATCAACGCCCAGGGCGGATGTTCGACCGCCGGGGTGACCACGCCGCCCGACCTGCAACAGCGGCTGCTAGAAGCCGAAGGCGTCGTCTTCAATGAAAAAGGCCGCTGCGAGATCGGGAAATATTTGTGGGCGCCGCCGGAATACGAAGAAGAGGCGAAGAAGGGGAATGAAAATCAGGGCGACCTGTTTTCATAGCCCTCACGGAGCGCGGGTCAAACACCGAATGACAATTCGTATGAATCGCATTTCGGTCATCGGGACAAGCGGATCGGGCAAGTCGACATTCGCCGACAAACTTGCCCGGATTCTACACATTCCGCACGTTGAACTTGACGCGTTGCATTGGGAGGCCGATTGGATACCGGCGCACAGAGACGTTTTCCGCTCGCGGGTGCGCGAGGCCGTCGGGGCTGAGCGCTGGGTCGTTGACGGCAATTACAGCAAAAGCGCGCGCGACCTGGTCTGGGAGCGGGCCGATACCATCGTCTGGCTTGATTTCTCATTCACTGTGACTCTCGGTCGCGTGCTGCGTCGGACTATTTACCGGCTGGTGACAGGCGAAGAGTGCTGCAATGGGAATCATGAAAGATTGGGCGCGGCGCTTTCCCGAGATTCGGTCATAATGTGGACTTTGCAGTCTTATAAGCGCCACCGTATGGAGTACCCGCTTCTCCTTGCGACTCAGGAACAACGAGGCGCGCGGACCGTCAGATTGCATTCGCCGAAGGAGGCGGATCGATGGCTCATGCGACTGGCGCCCGCCAGCGATTAAAGTATGGATAATGAGATTAACGTACAAAGACCCTATCCCGTCGCGCCGCCGCGTTATTCGGTCGCGCATCACATGGTCACGACCGCGTTCGAATTGCCGGGCTTCCGAATCCTGCGCAATCTCGGCGTCGTGCGGGGCATCACGGTGCGTTCGCGCTCTCTCTTCGGCACGATCGGCGGAAGCCTGCAAACGTTGGTGGGCGGCAATATCACGCTCTTCACGCAGCTTTGCGAGAAGGCGCGCGGCGAGGCTTTTGAAATCATGATCCAGCACGCTTCCGAGATCGGGGCGAACGCCATCATCGGCGCCCGTTACGACGCCAACGAGCTGATGAGCGGCGTCACCGAAGTGCTGGCTTATGGAACGGCGGGGGTCGTCGAGCCGCTTGAGGGGGCGAGCTACCGAGGTTAATAGGCGTTTCCAGGAGGCGCAGCCATGAAAAAACAGATATTGGCGATCCCGCGTCGCGCCGCGCCCGTCGCCTGCTTCGTCATCCTCCTGCTCGCGCAAAATCAGGACCTGTCAGCGCAGCGCGCGAAGCGGAAAGACAAAACGCGAATATACACAATCGACCTTTCACAGAGCCGCGTCACTGCGACCCTCACGCAGGAGGGATTCATCGCCAGGCGATACCCGACTCACCGAGTCGAAGTCAAAAACTTCACTGGCAAGATCGAAGTGCCGGAGAGGGACGAGACTCGGATCGCCGTCGAAGTAGAGGCGGAGACGAAATCGCTCACCAACGCCGACGAGAGCATGACCGAGTTCGAGCGCAGAGAGTTTCATAATGTTTTGAATAACTCGGTTCTCGAATCTGACAAATTCCCCATGATTAAATTCGTCTCCGTTTCGGTGAGTGACGCGCGCAAATCGGGCGAGACTCGCTCTTTCACGCTCAACGGCGACCTCACCATGCGCGACGCGACGAAGCGGGTATCATTTCCCGTCACGGTCACGATCTCGAAAGACCAGCTCCGCGCGACCGGCGACGCCGAATTGAAGCAGACCGATTTCGGAATAAAGCCTTATTCAGGCAAACTGGGGATGATCAGGATCGGCGACGAGGTGAAGATCAACTTTGCAATCGTGGCGAAGTCGCCATAGCAGTAAGGAGGAAATGATGAAGGCGCGACGTGTATTTCCGTTATTGTTATTAGCCGTCTTCGCGTTCGGACAATCCAGAACGCGAACTTACACAATCGTCCCGTCGGAGAGCAGCTTCTGGATTTTCGTGGGAAAGACAGGTCTTTTCAGCGCGCTCGCGCACGACCACGAGATCGGCGTGAAATCGTTCAGCGGGCGAGTCGTCGTTCCCGCAGCCGGGGCCAGTGGCGGATCGCTGGAAATGGAAGTTGACGCGCCGTCCCTGGTTGTGTTGGATAAAAAGCCGAGCGAGGAAGATAAAAAGAAGATTTTCAATTCAATGCACAACGAGGTGCTGGAATCGGCGAAGTATCAGAAGATTACATTCAAATCGGTTTCGGTCAGCGACGTGAAACAGGCGGGCAATGACGCGTACAGCTTCGTCGTGAATGGTGACCTGACACTGCGCGGCGTGACGAAGCGAATCGCGGTTCCGGTCGCGGCGACCGTCACGCCGCAACAGCTCCGCGCCACCGGCAAATATACGCTCAAACAGACCGACTACGGCATCAAGCCCTATTCGGCAGCCGGCGGTACGATAAAGGTGAAGGATGAGGTCGTGATCAACTTCAATATCGTAGCGAAAGCTTAATAGACAGGATTTACAGGATTAACAAGATGAGGAGGAAGTATGAGTGATGATGAATTGACTGCAATCATCATCGGATGCGCATATGATGTGCATAATACTTTGGGCTCCGGCTTTCTTGAGAAGGTTTACGAGAATGCCTTACGGATAGAGTTGATTAGGAGAGGGCTATCCGTTAAACAACAAGAACCGATCAAGGTTTATTATCTGGGAGAATTGATTGGAGATTATTACGCAGACCTACTGGTTGAAAACCGAATCGTTGTTGAGCTGAAAGCCGTGCTTGCGCTCACAAAGGAACACGAAGTTCAATTGGTCAACTACCTAACGGCAACTGGAACTGAAACGGGATTATTAATCAACTTCGGTTCATCTGTACAGGTCAAGCGCAAATTCCGCAGGTATCAGCAGATAGAGCGCTCTCCGAAAATCAATCCCGTAAATCTTGTAAATCCTGTCTAAATTCTTTTGATTCTTTAGGAGAGCAAATGGCCCAACAACTAAGCATCGAACCGCGTAAGATCATCGAAGTTCACAGTCCCGCGACGCTCGAGAAAATCGGCGAGGTCGAAGTCGATTCGCCGCTTGATGTGCGGGCAGCGGCGCGCCGAGCCCGCGAAGCCTTTCGTGTGTGGGGCGCGACGGATTTCAAGAGTCGCGCCAAGGTTCTGCTCTCGGCCCGCGACCGCCTTATCGCTCACAGCGAAGAGTTGATCGAATTGATCTGCCGGGAGAACGGCAAACCTCGGCTCGAAGCCCTGGTCGAGATCACTTACGTCTGCGACGCGCTGACATTTTATTCAAAACGGGCGCGACGCTTTCTGCAATCCCATCGAGTGACTCCGCACCTGCTGCGTAACAAAAAGGTTACCGTGCATTACCAGCCGCGCGGCGTCATCGGGATGATTACGCCGTGGAATTTCCCGTTGATCCTGACCATCGGCGAAGCGGTTCCTGCGCTGGCGGCGGGCAACGCCGTCGTGATCAAACCGTCGGAATGGACCCCGCTGATCGCGATGCGCGGCGCCGACATCCTGCGCGAAGCGTTCACGACGGCCGGCGCGCCGCCGGACATTCTGCAAGTCGTCAATGGCTACGGCGAGACGGGGGGCGCGCTGGTTGACGAGGCCGATATGATCGCGTTCACCGGCAGCGCGCGCACTGGCAAGGCGGTCGCCGAGCGCGCGGCGAAGCGCCTGGTCCCGGTGAGTCTCGAACTCGGCGGCAAGGACCCGATGATCGTTCTACGCGACGCCGACATCGAGCGCGCGGCCAACGCGGCGGTATGGGGGGCGTTCACCAATTCGGGTCAGGTCTGCATCTCGGTCGAACGCGTTTACGTCGAAGACGCCGTCGCGGATGAGTTCACTCGCCGCGTCGTCGAAAAGACCCGCGCGCTGCGTCAGGGCGCCGACGCGGGAGATGTCGAGGCGCGCGTAGACGTCGGCGCGATGACTTTCCCGAAGCAGGTCGAGATCGTCGAGGACCACATCAACGACGCGAAGGCGCGCGGCGCGCAGATCCTCACCGGAGGCCGCCGCAACCCGAACCTCCCGGGACGCTACTTCGAGCCGACTGTACTCTCGAACGTCGACCACTCGATGAAGATCATGACCGAAGAAACCTTCGGCCCCGCGCTGCCGATTATGCGGGTGAGGGACGAAGAGGAGGCGCTGCGCCTGGCTAACGATTCGCGATACGGGTTGAACGCCAGCGTCTTCACGCGCGACAGGGCCAGGGGAGAAAAGATCGCCGCTCAGGTCGAGGCGGGCGTCACCTGCGTCAACGACGTGATCGCGGGGTTCGCGGTAACCGACGCGCCTTCGGGCGGGTTGAAAGAGAGCGGCATCGGCAAGCGTCACGGCGCTGAAGGCATCCGTCGCTTCTGCCATCAACAGGTCATCGTCACCGACCGCTTCGGCATGAAGCGCGACCCATTCTGGTATCCATATAATGCAAAGACCGAGCGATTGATGCTACGATTGCTCGGCGCGATGTTTTCGACTCGACTCGGCGCAAAGCTGAAAGCGCTCCTCGGAAAATAGACATGATTTTCAAGATTTACAGGATTGATTTTCACCCTCCTGATCTTGTTCATCTTGTAAATCCTGTCTATTTTTATTGTTCCTGGATGTCGCTCATTGCGATATGAACGACTCCTTCGGAAAAAGTCAGGATTTGACGGATGTTCACTCAAATTTCTCGATCAGTCCTCTTTATTTCTCTGGCGCTGGCAGTGATCGCAGCGCTCGCCATCGTCCGCGCGAGACAGGGGCAATCGTCCCGCGACGTTTTGACTCGTCCCGCTCCGCCAGCCGACCATCGCATCGCTTACGGCCAGAACGAATTCCAATTCGGCGACCTGCGGCTGCCCAAAGGCGAGGGGCGTCGCCCCGTCGCCATCGTGATTCATGGCGGGTGTTGGATGGCGGAGTACGGCCTTTCGTATATGGGCCATCTGAGCGGGGCGCTGGCCGAAGCCGGCGTCGCGACCTGGAGCGTCGAATACCGCCGGGTCGGCAATCAGGGCGGGGGCTGGCCGGGCACTTTTGAAGACGTGGCGCGGGCCGCCGATCATCTGCGGACGATTGCGAAGACCTATCCGCTCGACCTCAATCAGGTTGTCGCCGTGGGCCATTCGGCGGGTGGCCATCTCGCGTTGTGGCTCGCGGCGCGAAAGCTTTTGCCGAAAGACAGCCCCGTCTATTCGCCAGATCCTTTGCCTATGCGCGGCGTGGTGTCGCTCGCGGGCATAACCGATCTGCGGCGCTCCGGCACTGCCTGTGACGCGAACGTCACTCAGTTGATGGGCGGATCGGCGAATGATAAGGCCGCGATCTACGGCCAGGCGTCACCGATCGAACTGCTGCCGCTGGGAATCCCCTCCGCGATTGTCCAGGGCTCGATAGACTCCATCATCCCCCTCGCGATGGCGGAAGATTACGCCGACGCCGCAAAAAAGAAGGGCGATGGCGCGAAGCTGGTCGTGATCGAAAAAGCCGGACATTTTGAAGTCGTCGACCCCAAATCTTTCGCCTGGGAGGCTGTGAGAGATGAAGTGTTGGCAATGTTGAAAACGGGCGTTCCGGCAAAAAGCAAGTAATACTTAAACATTTCCGCCAAAGGATTCTCCACCCATAGCGAGTCTTCGAGCTTGGGTGGAGAGGAATTTGGCATCGTCGAGTCTTCGAGACGATAATTTCTTTGCCGTAGAGCCTATTTGTCTATATCCTGCGCCCTCATGAAACTGACTTTGCAAATTCAGCTTCTGCCGGATAAAAAACAGGCCGATCAACTTAAAACCACAATGGAGCGGTTCAACCAGGCCTGTTCCTGGCTCGCCGAACAAGCCTTTGAAATCAATACAGCTCGATCATGCGGATATAGTCGGCGCAACTAAGTGGCGCGTCCACCAAGTCTATGCAGCTTTCGGTAACTTGGCGATGCCCGATTGACGACGGGGCTGATGTCTGCGACGTCGGCCCCAAACAAATGGGTGACGATGTCTATTCCAATAAGCCGTGGCAGCTTCGATTG
>DATCXQ010000119.1:0-10810 GCA_036565725.1 Blastocatellia bacterium | reverse complement strand
CCAGGCGATGGGGCGGGGAAAACCCGCCCCTACACCGCTGGGCGCATTTGATTCTCAAAGACCATAAGTCTGTCCCACTTCATCCCATCACAAATTGCTCTTCGATTTCAGCGTAACGACGGGCCTTCTCTTCCCATTCGGTTGACGGCTGCGGATCGAAGCGGCGCGGGCTGATGTTTGCGGCGACGTGGCGCCGGGCTTCAGAGAGCGTGGCGAAGCGGCCCGCGGCGACCGCCTGGACGAGAGCGTTGCCGATGACCGTGGCTTCAGACGGGCCGGCCAGGACGACTTTTTGCGACGCGTTGGCCGTGGCCTGATTGAGATATTGATTCTGGCTGCCTCCTCCGACGATCTGCGCGCCGCCCGTCGGCTTTCCGATGAGCGTCTCGATTGTGCGGATGACCTGCGCGTATCGCAGCGCCAGCGAGTCGAGGATCGTCGCGGTCATCGCCGCCGGGTCGTCGTCTACGGTCTGGCCGGATTCGGCCAGTTGTTGCGCAATGGCCGCGGTCATATTCGGAGGGTTGAATAAGCGTTCGTCATCAGGATAGATCAATGCCTTGGAATCGGGCCGCGCCGACGCCCGCGCGAGCAAGACGTCGTAATCGACCTCCAATCCGCGCTCCCGCCACTCCCGGCGGCAGGATTCCAGAATCCACAGCCCCATCACGTTCTTCAGGAAGCGAATCGTCCCGAACGCGCCGCCCTCGTTGGTGAAATTGTGGCGCGCGACTTCAGGGGTGATGAGCGTCCGATCCAGCTCGACGCCGACCAGCGACCAGGTGCCTGAAGAGACGTAAGCCCAGCCGTCTTCGAGCGGCGCGCCGGCCACCGCGCTGCCCGTGTCATGCGTAGCCGGGGCGACGACGCGGACGCCTTTCAGGTTCAACTCTTCGGCAAGATCGAGGTTGAGCGGGCCCAGGTCCGCGCCAGCCGGTACGATCTCGGCCGGCAGCCGCGAGGGAAGTCCTAGGCCTTCGATCATTGGATGATCCCATGCGCCGGTCTCGGCTTCGATCATTTGCGTCGTCGTTGCGTTCGTGTATTCCGTGACGACTCTGCCGGTGAGCAGAAAGTTGATCAGGTCGGGAATCAACAGCATCTTCGCGGCGCTGGACGGAATGCCCGATCTCGCATGAGCGAAAAGTTGAAAGAGAGTGTTGAAGGCGAGGAACTGAATGCCCGTGCGGGCGAAAATTTCGGCGCGGGGCGTTCGTTCGAAGACCTTTTCCATCACTCCCGCCGTTCGCTCGTCGCGGTAGCAGATCGGGTCTTCGACCAGATTGCCGTCGGCATCGATCAGCCCATAATCGACGCCCCAACTGTCTACGCCGACGCTCACGACGGGCCGCTTGAGCCGCTGAGCTTTTTCTCCAGCCAAAAACAATCCGGCCTTGATGTCCGCGAAGACGCCATGCAGATCCCAGCGCAAATGCCCCTGGCGTCGGGCCGGCGGATAATGAAACCTGTACGCTTCCACAAGCAGCAATTCGCCCGGCGCGACTCCGACGAGAAAGACGCGCCCGCTTCCGGCGCCGAGATCAACCGCAATGTAGAGAGGTTCGTTCATTGGCGAATGCGGAATGCGGAATGCGGAATGCGGAATGGGAAGAAAACGAGTCTTAGCGACTCACTCTTCTTTCCGCATTCCGCATTCCGCATTCAAACGATGCCTGCTGACATGCCGATTTGCGCGGGGCGCTCTTCGGCCTTGCGCCGGCGATAGCCGCTGGCGCGGTAGACCGCGAGCGGATCGATTGCGCCGCCCGCGCGCTGGCGCGCCATCGCGATGACCGGCGCCACGTCGGTCGTGAAAGCCTGTTTGAGCGTGGAGAGCGCACGAATCGCGTCGCACTCCTCCTGCGCCTCTTCGAGCGCGCCGCGGTCGACCAGATGGGCTTGCACGTAGGCGCGCTGCAGTTCGACAGCGCTCAGCATCAGCGATTCTATCGGATCGGTCACGTTGTGCGACTGGTCGAGCATGTAGGCCGGCTTGAAATCGGGCGTCCCATTCACTTCGGCGTCGACAAGCTCGTTGAAGATCAGGAAGAGTTGGAACGGCTTGATGGATCCCGCGTCGAGGTCGTCGTCGCCGTATTTGCTGTCGTTGAAATGGAAACCGGCGAGTTTGCCGAACTGGATGAGTCGCGCCACTATCATTTCGATGTTGACGTTAGGCGCGTGGTGCCCCAGGTCGACCAGGCATTGTGCTTTCGGGCCGAGCTGCGTGGCGCAGTAATAGCTCGTCCCCCAGTCGTTGATGACCGTCGAATAGAAGGCTGGTTCGTAAAGCTTATGCTCGATGAACACGCGCCAGTCGTCGGGCAGGGCTTTATAAATCTCGCGCAGGCTGTCGATGTAGCGTTCGAGCGCTCGGCGAAAATGCTGCTGCCCCGGGAAATTCCCGCCGTCGCCGATCCAGACTGTGTGAGCCTTGGAGCCGAGCTTCTTGCCGATCTCTATGCACTCCACATTGTGTTCGACGGCCTGCTCGCGGACGGCGTGGTCGGGGTGCGTGAGGCTGCCGAACTTGTAAGAGAGCTTTTGTCCGGGCTGATCCTGAAAGGTGTTGGAGTTCATGGCGTCGAAGCCCAGATCCAGTGAAGCGGCGTACTCTCGCAGTTCGGCCGGGTCTTCGGGTTTGTCCCAGGGTATGTGAAGCGAGACGGTAGGCGTCGCTCGGACGAGCCGGTTGATGGTCGCGCAATCTTCGAGCTTCTCGTAAACGCCGCGCGGCTCGCCCGGCCCCGGATAGCGCGCGAACCGAGTCCCGCCCGTGCCCACGCCCCAGGACGGCACGGCCACTTTGAACGATTGCGCCTGGTCGGTAAGGTCCTCGATCTCCACTCCGCGCCGCTGCAATTGCCGCCCCAGGTGCTCGTAATCTTCGTCGAGCCAGGCCTTCGCCTTCCGGTTCTGCTCGGCGACGAAGCTGTCGCTGATAGCAAATGTCGTATTCATGGTTTCCCCCCCAGGCATTAGCCACAGAGCCACAGAGATAAAAACGGAAAGATCAATGGAGACGCCCCCTTATTCTCTCTTCATGATCTCTGTGCCTCTGTGTCTCTGTGGCTGTTTTGATCTAACGCAGAAAGCCGTCCTGCAATCCGCCGTCCACGGGGATGACGTGGCCGGTTGTTTTCGACAGCCGGGACGAGACGAGCAGGAAGATCGCTTCGGCCTGGTCTTCCGGCTCTATCGGCGTCTGCGTCAGAGTTCGTTTCGCGTAGAAGTACGCCAGCTTTTCACGCAAGGCTTCAGTGGATTCCTCTTCGCCGAAGTCGATAGCGTACTTGACGAGCGACGAGATCACGCGGTCGCGCGGAAACATCGCGCTGCCTTTTACTACGGTCGCAGGCGCGACGGCGTTGACTCGCGCGAGCGGCGCCATCTCGACAGCCAGCTCCCGGACCAGATGGTTCGCGGCGGCCTTGCTCGCGTCGTAAGCGAGGCTGCCTTTCTTGGCGACGACGGCGTTGGCGCTCGTGGTCAACACGACGTTGCCCGGGAGCCCTTGCCGTTTGAATATTTTGTTAGCCTCGTCGGCGACCAGATAGGCTCCCGTGACGTTGATGGCGAAAGTCTTCTCCCAGAGGCGGTCTTCGATGCGGCCCGTCTTGTCCGGCGAGACGAAGACGCCCGCTGTCACGACGACGGAATCGACGCCGCCGTAAGCGATCAACGCCTCCTCGAACATCCGCGCGACGCTTTCGCGGTTCGTGATGTCGCAGCCGAGGGCTATGCCCGGGCCGCAATTACTGATTCCAGTGCCGGCCACGCCAATGCCCTCACCGTATTTGGCGATGATTTCGTTCGCGGTCGCATTCGCCGCCGCTTCGTCCAGATCGACGCAGACGATGTGCGCGCCTTCCTTGACGAGCCGGAGCGCCGCCGCCTTGCCGATGCCGCCGCCCGCGCCGATGACGGCGATGATTTGGCGGTCGAGTTCCTTTTCGGGCGGAAGGCGGCGGAGTTTGGCCTCTTCCAGAAGCCAGTACTCGATGTCGAAGGCTTCCTGCTCGGCCATCGCTTCGTAATGGTCGATGGCCTCTGCGCCGCGCATGACCTCGATCGCGCAGTTGTAAAACTCGGCCGTCACGCGCGACTCGCTCTTGTTCTTGCCCCAGGCGATCATGCCGACGCCGGGGATCAGAATCACTGTCGGATTCGGGTCGCGCATCGCGGGCGAATCGGGCCGCTTGCACCGGTCGTAATAGGCCGCGTAATCCTCGCGATATTTCGCCAGCCCGGCGATTAGTAGCGATTTCAGCGATTCGAGATCGCCGGAGGCCGGGTCCCAATCCACGAAAAGCGGCTTGATCTTCGTGCGCAGGAAGTGATCCGGGCATGAGGTTCCGAGTTCGGCCAGGCGCGGGCCGTCCACGCTGTTCACGAACCTCAGCATCTTCGGGTCGTCCTGGATTGTCGCCACAACTCGCCTGGCGCCCGAAAGCTGGCCGCGCAGCCACGGCAGCAGCTCGACCAGGGCGTGGCGGCGTTCGGCGTCGGACAGGGCCTTGTGTTTCTGGCCGCCGAAAGTCTTCTCGCCTTTGTCGCGGGCCTCGATGTATTCGGTGGCGCGGTCGATGATTTCGAGCGCGGTCTCGTAACAGGTCTTATCGTCGTTACTCCACGACGACATTCCGTGGTGGCCGAGCACTACGCCTTTCGCCCTGGGGTTGTCCTTGATTAATTGCTCGATCAGCAAGCCGATGTCGAAGCCTGGACGCTGCCACGGCGCGTACAAAACCTCGTCGCCGAAAATCTCCCTGGTCAGCCGCTCCTGGTTGACCGAAGCGGCGACGGCGATCACCGCGTTCGGGTGCAAGTGGTCCACGTGCCGGTAGGGCACGAAGGTGTGCAGCGGCGTGTCTATCGAACAGGCGCGCGGGTTGAGGTCGTAGACGCAGTGGCTGTAGAGCGGGTACATCGCGTCCTCGACCTGGGTCTTCGGCCCGCGTTCAGGGTGGTTCAGATAGAGCGGCTTCATCGCGCGCACCTTGTCGAGATAGAGTGATGCGAACCCGTCGCGCTTTGCCGTCCGCAGGTCGCCGCCCGACCCCTTAATCCACAAGACTTCGACTTCCTGCGCGGTCAGCGGGTCTCGCTCCGTCAGCTTCGACGACGTGTTGCCGCCCCCGGTGTTGGTGAGCGTCAAGTCTTCGCCGAGCTTGTTCGAACGGTATACCAGCCGATCGACGCCTTTCAGTTTCTCAGCCTCTTCGTCTCTCCAGAGATATTTGACGTGTTTGAATGATTCCATCTGACCCATTTATTCAGAAAAAATGTACTGTGTGGGGTCTAAGGCGGCGAAGGCTTGATTATTAAAGCGTTCAGGCGCCGCCAATCGGCTTCGTTATGGAGCCTTCCGCCGCCTTAGACAACCGTACGGTACAAAGCGAGCCGCCTTTCTATAAGTTTCAGGACGCTGCCAAGTAAAGGGTTATCAATTTAAGAAGATAAACGAATATTCGGTATATTTCAGGTGAATTTAGAACTTTGCGATGACCCTCCAAACACGGCGACTGTAGAAATTCGCCTTGATCGGGACAATCAGGAAATTCCCTCGAGCGCACTATTCCACAATACGGAATGACTCCCTTCCTACCACAACGATTTAGCAGAGCCGATTATTGGACTCAATCTGCTTAATATTCCGCTTTGCGGAACGAGTCAGTCAGTTTGGATCGGATAGATCAGCCCGACATTCTTGGGCGTGATGAGTTGATGTTTCACAAAGACCGATGCGGGGACTTGCTTCTTTTGCAGTATCGCCAGGGCGAGCGGGATCAACTCTTCGCCATAACGCTCCGGGAAGTATGCCACCGACCCGATGAGTCTGGTGCCGGGGCGCCGGAGTTCTTCGCGCGCTTCGCGGATCGCGTTCTGGCCCATGACCGCGCAGAGGCTGCCGCGTCCTGCCTCTTCAAAAGCTCGCAAGGCGCCCAATGCGCTGGGGTCGTTGACGGCGGCGACCAGTGTTCTCTTAGGCTTTGTTTGGCGCAGGTAGCGGCGAACCATGTGGAGACTGTACTCGAACTCGCCTCTACCGTTCAGATGGACCATGGATCTGGTGTCGATGCCCGGCAGAGCCTCGCTGAGGCCGGCCACCATGCCGCTGATTCGCAGTTGCGGCAGCGGGCCTGCGATCGGCAGTTCCATCATGAGCAGGGCTTCGACGTCGCCGCTCCAGTTCTCCCTGGCCCATCGGCCCAGCGCCTGGCCGCCGATCAGTCCGGCGCGGTAATTGTCGGCGCCGAAATATACGGCGCCGGGGTGCGGAATCTCGATGGCCACCACCGGAATGTTGGCCTCGATGAATTTGGACGAGATGATCGGCGCGACGTGCTCGTAGGTCTGGAATTCCAGCACCAGATTGACGCCCTCCTTGATCAGCAGGTCGGCGTTGCGAAGCGCCGTTTTCGGGCTGTAGCGGTTGTCGACGGCGATCAGTTGAATGTGTTCGCGCGCCGCGACGCGGTGGATGCTCTGGCTGACGTCGCGGGAGAATTCCGAATCTGTCGTCTGCGCGGCGAAGCCCAGCTTGAAACTCGACCGCGTCAGAGGCTGAATCTGACTGCGGTAGGCCCCTTTGCTGACACGCTCGATCAGACCGCCTTTGACCAGGCTCTGCGACAGCCTGAAGCATGTCGTCTTACTCAGTCCAGTGCGGTCGACCAACTGCTTCAGCGTCACAACCTCCTCCGGGAAGTTGAAAGCCTGCAAAAGGCGGCAGGCTCGAACCACGGCTTCGACGATTTCCGGCTCCTTTGACATATGATTGAAGATCGCGGATCGAGAAATTCAGCCACGAATGAACACGAATGAACACGAATGAACACGAATCTCTTTCTTTGTCTTGATTGTCCGTTTGTTTTCCGCGCTTCTGCTCTTATTCGTGAATATTCGTGTTCATTCGTGGCTGATGTTCTTTTTCTTTAAATCTACGGATTCTCGGTCGGCGCAAGTATGACCTGCTTCTTCAGGCTTCTCGCGAAAGTCGCTCTGTTCGCTTCGCGCATCTGGAAGTAGGATTCCAGACGCTGCAATGTGTTCTTCAGGGCGTTGTCAATGTGGCGGAGCATCGCTTCGGCGGCCGCTTTCGGCGCGCCGCTGACCAGCGCGTCCGCAAGATCCTGGTGGCGGCGGGGAGACTCATCGGAAGCGGTCTTGCGGGGAGCGCAAAGCCAGGTCGAGGCCAGCACCTGATTTTTTTCGATCGCGTCGCACAGAGGCTGGCAGTGCGCCCCTTCCGCGATGCGGCGATGGAGCTTTTCGTGCAAGGTCAAATATAGAAAACGGTCGCCCTCGGGCTTGGCGCCCAGCGCGTCCACTCGCGCCGCCAGCCGCTGTAAATCCGACCGCTCCTGCGGCGTGGCGACCGCCGCGAAGAGCTTGGCCGCCTGCACCTCTAGGGCTTCGCGCACGACGTAATGTCCCCGCACCTCCACTTCGGTCGGGATTTTCACTCTTGTCCCGGCGCGTGGGCGGCTTTCGAGCAGCCCTTCGAATTCCAGCCGCTGCAGCGCCTCCGACACCGGTAAAAGGCTCATCCCAAGCTCGATGGCGATCTTGCGTCTCGAGATTACTTTGCCGATGGCCAGTTCTCCGCGCAGGATCCGCTCGCGCAGAATCACATAGGCTTCCCCCGCCAGACTGATCGTTTCAGTAGAGTCTTTCTTCATTCGACTTCCTCAATGTATTCATTATTTATGGCCGGAAGATATGAGGCTTCGGCCCTTAAAAGTCAAGGAACCGCCCCCTGGGTTTTTCGCGAATCTGATATGTCAGATTCGCGAAATTTCCTTGACGCCTGCGGGCGCCAATCGGCATACTGCGCCTCGTCGTATCACTCAAAAGTTTTCAAATTGTCATTACAGTTTTGTTCGCCGTTCCAAAAACCAATCGGCGTCTGTAGCGCAAACCGAGACAGTTTGCGCGGCTTCCGAATCAGAGTCGATGGAAGAAACCTGCGGGATGAATTGTTCGCGCAGCCGGCGATGAAGCAGCGAGAAAAGAACCCGCGCAAACAGTACAGTTTGCGCTACTCTTACCGGGAAGCTTTAAAAATATGAGCACAGCCGATGCCACGACTACGCCCGTGTCTGAGAAGGCATGGCAATCGATTCAGGGCGCGTATGATCTACAGGTGCATGTCGCGCCTGACGTGATCGAACGGCGCACGGACGATATTGATTTGGCGAAGGACTTTCTAGCCCGGGGGTTGCGCGGCTTCGTGCTGAAGTCGCATTACATCCCGACTGCCGAGCGCGCGCAGGTCGTGACGAAGGCCGTCCCGGGGATTGAAGCCTATGGGGCAATCGCGCTTAATCACAGCGTCGGCGGCCTGAATCCGGTGGCCGTCGAGATCGCCGGGCGTTCGGGCAATAAGATCGTCTGGATGCCGACGGTCGACGCCGCGAACGAAACGGCGGGGCGGCTCGACGGCGGCAGCGAGAAGCTCCCTTTCTGGGCGAAGATTCAACGCGAGATCGCCGCCGCGGGCATCACGCGACCCCCGATGACGCCCCTCGACGGCGACGGAAAAGTTTCGGATGAGACCAGGCAATGCCTGGAGCTGATCGCCAAGTACGACATGATCCTGGCCACGGGACATCTCGGCCGCCACGAAATCTTTCCGCTCGTCAAGGAGGCGCGGCGCCTGGGCGTCAAACGCGTCGTCATCACGCACGCCGAATTTCCTTCGCAGAATCTCTCCGGCGCCGAGCAGGCCGAACTCGCCGATCTGGGCGCGATCATCGAGCACTGCTTCACAACCTATCACACCAACAAGGCGCCGTGGGAAGCCGTCTTCGCCAACATCCGCGCGGCCGGCGTAGAGCGCACGATGCTCTCGACCGACCTGGGGCAGAAGACCAATCCGCCGGTCGCCGAGGGCTTCGCGATGTTCGCGCAGCAACTGCTCGACGCCGGATTCACGACGGCGGAAATCAGTCGGATGGCCGTGACCATTCCGCGCAGCTTGATCGAGTAGAACCGATTAGCCAGAGAGAACACAGAGAACACAGAGAACATAATGATTTCTCTGTGCTCTCTGTGGCCTCTGTGGCTAAAAGCCTTCATACAGAGGCAGTCATGGATTTATCGAACGAACGGTTACTAGTAGTCAGCGCGCACGCGGCCGATTTCGTATGGCGCGCGGGCGGGGCCATCGCCTTGTACGCCTCGCGCGGCGCACGAGTACGCGTGCTGTGTCTTTCATACGGCGAGCGCGGCGAGTCGCAGGGGCTGTGGAAGAAGGAAGGCATGACGCTCGAACGCGTCAAACAGGTTCGACACGAAGAGGCGGGCAAGGCCGCCGAGATCCTGGGCGCGGAAATTCGCTTCTTCGACGCCGGCGATTATCCCTTGAAGCCGACGGACGCGATGGTCGAAGAACTGGTCCAGGAGTTTCGCGGCTACCAGCCGACCTGCGTGATGACGCACACGCCGATTGACCCGTACAACGGCGACCATACCGAGGCGTCGCGGTTGACGATGAACGCGCGCATCTACGCCCAGGCGATGGGTTACCCGAGCCCGCACAAATACCTGGGCGCGCCGCCGCTCTTTTATTTCGAGCCGCACCAGACCGAGATGTGCCAGTTCAAACCCGACGTGATTCTGGATATCACGCCGGTCTTCGAGACCAAGGTCAAGGCGATGCATTGCATGGACGCGCAGACGCACTTGTGGAATTACTACACCGACGTCGCCAAGAGGCGCGGCACGCAGGGCGGGCGCAATTCCGGCAACCCGCAGATCGTTTACGCGGAGGCGTTCCAACGCGTCTACCCGCAGGTCGTCACGGACGCCCTCAAATGAAATGAAGCATAAGATTGTTCGCAACATCGCGCGCGCCGACGCCGAGCTGATTGAAACGCTCGGCCGGCAGGGCGTCGCCACCATTCACGAAGCGCAGGGCCGCGCGGGGTTGATGCGCCCCTACATGCGCCCGATCTACCCGTCGGCGCGCATGGCGGCGTCGGCGGTCACTGTCTCGTGTCAGCCCGGCGACAATCTGATGATCCACGCCGCGATCGAAGTATGCCGGCCGGGCGACGCGCTGGTCGTCGCCACGACCTCCGAATCGACCGACGGGATGTTCGGCGAGTTGCTGGCGACCTCGTGCCGCGCGCACGGAATCGTAGGACTCGTGATCGACGCGGGCGTGCGCGACGTGGCCGATTTGACCGAGATGGATTTCCCGGTCTGGTCGAAAGCGGTCTCCGCGCAAGGCACGGTCAAAGCCAGCCCGGGGTCGGTCAACGTCGAGATCGTTTGCGCCGGCGCGCCGGTTCGCCCTGGCGACGTCATCGTCGGCGATCAGGACGGCGTCGTCGTCGTGAAGCGCGAGACGGCGGCGGAAATCGCCCGCCTCGGCGCGGCTCGAATCGAGAAAGAAGAAAAGAGCCGCGAACTATTAAAAGCAGGCGAATTGGGGGTGGATTTTTACGGCTTGCGCGTTAAACTGAAGGAACTTGGAGTCGAGTACACGGACTAATAACAGATCAGAAAAGTTAGAACTACTGGCGATTTTTTGCTTGGATGAAAAGACGGCCCGGAAGCGCCGGGTCGCAGCACCACCAACGGATGGCCGACCAGCAATTGTGTTGGAAGGCTGCTGATATTCCTTATCTTTGACGCGCGTTCATTCCGGCGCGCGTCGCTTACTGACATGGAGATAACGAGAATGCAAAGAATCATCAGGTTCAGCTCTCTTTTCATCCTGGCCATCGCCCTGACTTCAGTGGCTGCCGCGCAGACCACGAGCGGCTCGATCGTCGGGACCATCACAGACCCGAGTCAG
>DATCXQ010000118.1:0-11276 GCA_036565725.1 Blastocatellia bacterium | reverse complement strand
CCCCGCCGATCCCTAGGGCCGGAGTTTGTCCTTGGCGGCGGCGTTACGACGGCGGTCGGATTCGGCGACGGCGCTTGAACCTTCGCGACGGTTGGCGAAGGCGTCGGCGAAGGCGTTGGCGGGGTTGCGACTGAAGCCTGCGAAATTTCCCGCCGGCCGTCGCCCGCAACTTCGCCGGAAACGTAATGATAAAGGGCATAGCCGCCGATGGCCAACGCCGTCACGATTATCGTTGCAGAGAGCGCGGAAGGTTTAAAACGGCCCGTTCGCTGAACATTGGTCGAGAATGTTCCCCGCAGAGGCGCATCGACATACATCCCTTCCGTTGTCCGTTCCAGCGGATTGTGCCCTCTTTGAATGGTTGTTTCTCCGGTCGGCGCGACATCGTCTTCCTCCGAGTGGGAGAAGGCCTGGTTGAGCGCCGCAATCACTTCGACGGCGCTCTGAGGCCGCCGCGAGGGGTTTTTCGCGAGCATGCTGACGACCAGGCGTTCGACCGCGGGCGGCGTCTCGGGCCGCACTGTGATGAGCGGAGCCGGTTCCGCGGTCAATTGCATCTGGATCACTTCGCCAATCGAGGGGCTGTTGAAAGGCGGCTTCCCGCCGAGCATCCGGTAGAGAATGACTCCGAGTGAGTAGATGTCTGAACGCCCGTCTATACGCCCGCCAACAGTCAACTGCTCCGGGCTGGCGTAATGCGGCGTACCCACCACGGTCGAAACCATGGAGCTGGCCAATGTCTCTCCGAGCGCCTTTCCGATGCCGAAGTCGAGCACCTTGACGTGATCGCGCACGCCGGACGAATTAATGAGCATGATGTTCGCCGGTTTGAGGTCGCGGTGGATGATATGTTTGCCGTGAGCCTCGCTTAGCGCCGCGGCGATCTGCCGCGCGATTCCCGCCGCGCGACCGAAGCCGAACCGCCCTTGCCTCAACAGCTCTTCGTCGAGCGTGCGCCCCTCGAGCCATTCCATTACTATGTAAGCGATCCCTTCATCGGTGCGCCCGGCGTCATTCACGTCAACGATGTTTTCATGTGAGAGCCGACCCGCCAGCTTCGCCTCGCGCTCGAACAGTTCCACTACATGCTCCTCGCTGAGGGCGACGTTCGGCTGGAGGATTTTGAAGGCGACGCGGCGGTCTATGCCGGAATGATAGGCGTAATAAACGGCGCCCATTCCCCCCAATCCCACCAGAGCGTCAATACGATATTTGTCCAGCAGAGTCCTACCCACCAGATGGTAGGGGTCGTTCAACGACAGAACCGAGCGGTCGTGCGGACACAGGCGTTCAGCCGAGGTGAAAGTTTTTTGACAAGTCGGACAAAATTTAGCGGCCATCGCAGGCAAACAGTATGAGATGTGAGGCCACTTTTCAATGCGGAATGCGGAATGCGGAATGCGGAATGCGGAATTTTTGAGCTTTGATCAGCAATCTGAAATGGCAAAATGCGGAAACGAAATCGTAGAATCTCTTCATTCCGCATTCCGCATTCCATTAATCACTGCGACCCGCTCAGGATACCCTTCTTGAAGACCAACGCTCCGCTAGTATAGGTCCAAACGTCGCCGGCCGCCGTGCGAGTGACCTTATCGGGCTCGCCCCAACTCATCTTCACCTGCTCCTCGGTCATTCCCGGGTAGATTTGTCCCTTCTCTATCGCCGACCACACGTCCGCTTTCCATTTATATTTTAGCCTTGGGTTTTCGGCCAGAAGATGGTCTTCAAACCGGCTCAGATGTCTGACGTCTTTCTGGACGTTCGTTCCGCTCAGATTCAAATCGACGAAACCCTGTTTGCCGTCGGGCGTTTCGAGTTTGAAGCGAGCGGGTTTTTCTTCATCCCAACCAGGAACGACATCGACCACTTTGAGAGGCCCGAATTTTTTTACCGTCGTCATAGTGATCGCGCCGCTCTGCTCGTCGTAACTCGAAATCATCAGCATTTTTCCCCAAACCGTTTTGTTGGCCCATTGTTTGCGGGCGTTCTCGATGTCGTCCAGAAGCGCCATTCCTCTGACCGATTCCTTGTTAGCCACGGTGAAGACGCGCAGCCTTTCGCCGTCATCCTCCATCTGGAACTCTATAAAAGCGCTCGCGCCGGAATCGTTGGCCGAGACCACGCGCGCGACGCGGCCCGAGTATTTCTGATGTGTGACCAAGCGACTGAAATCCTCGTAGGTTCCGGATTCCGAGCCTTTCGGTTTGGGGAGAAAGATGAATCGTTTGCCGACCCAAGACCCGATCGGATGATACGGGAAGGGCGTAGGCGCGGCCTCTGCGGGTTTCGATTCGGACTTCTTCTCGGTAGTGATGTTCTGGCGAGTCTCCGGTTGCGCCAGGGCGACAACGGCAAAAGTCGTCACGAGAGTGAACTGAAGAGCGATACGGGTAATCTTCTTCATCGCAACTCCTTATTTGAGTGATTAGATCCTGTTATCAACTTCAAGCGAGGAACCCCGCTACGTTCTTTCACATCAGAATGGTGAAGACCAAATAGCGCAGTCCGGCAGGAATTTCAGGCAAGCGATCATAATCCCGCGCCAGGCGACGAAAGAGTGAGCTCCCAGGCCGCATTCGAGACGTATGCCTGCGGTCAAAGTAATCGCCGGGTGGCTTTGAGACCGGGCGTTCTGTCCCTGCTCAAATCTGCCTCCGATAACTCATGTAAAAATCGGAAAAATATTTCACGGAAATTTGAGATGCGGAGTTCATAAAGCCACTCGTTCAAGTGGAAAACGCTGTGAAGCGGAAAAGTTAATAACAGCCTTTAGTTAGTTGGGAATTGTTCAACGAGCTGGATAGATTGAACGCCGATGGGGGGTGGCCTTGCGCCACGCGGGCAGATTATAGCAACCGATCCTGTAATGGCAAACGCCGACTACGAAACCTGGTAGTAGTTTACTTTCCAGGCTATAGGTTTAAGAATAAAGAACTTCAGTCACGAATGGACGCGAATAATCGCGAATGCCGCCGAGGGTAAAATCAATCAGAAATTTTCGTCACTGTCCAAATAATGCTACTAACTACTTCAAAAACGACGAGGTAATTAAAATGACAACCAATAATCAATTGCGCTTTCCTCTGTTTTTGATTGCGCTCTTTACCTTCATCGCGGCGCCCACTCGGGCGCAGTCTCCCAACACGTCGACGATGATCGTCGCCGTGGTCGATCAAGCCGGCGCCGTCGTAAAGGACGCCAAAGTTTTGGTGGTAAACACCGCGACAGGCGCCGTGCGTGAGGCCGTCTCGGGAAGCGACGGAAGCGCCACCATTCCGGCGCTGTCATTGACGGGAAGCTACACGGTCAGCGTGTCCAGGGAAGGATTCGGCGCCCAGGAGCTTAAGGACATCACGCTGCGCTCTGGCGAGACCGCTACCCTGAACGTTAGGCTCATGGTCGGCTCCGAGAAGGCGGAGGTCATCGTCTACGGCGCCGCCGAAGGCGTGCGCGCGGATCCGCAGATCGGCCGCCGGCTCGACGGGCTCCAAATTGCCGAGACGCCGATCCTCGGCCGCAAGGTGACGACGCTGCCTCTTCTCAATTCGGCGTTCCGTCAGGCGAAGGGCACGGGTGACCTCTTCGTCAACGCGACGTACTTCGTCACCGGCGTGGGCGGACGCCGCCAGACTACGGTCTTGCTCGACGGCGCCAACAACGATGAGGGATGGGGCCGCCAGACGGCGATCGCCACCGTGCCGCTCGGCGCAATCCAGGAAATAACGGTGCTATCGAACGCCTTTTCTTCCGAATTCGGCTGGACCTCCGGCCCCGCGTTGAACATCGTTACCAAGTCCGGCACGAACAGCCTGCACGGCGAAGGACTGTTCATGATCCGCCCCGGCGACTGGCAGGCGGAGAAGTTCTCGACCAAGAACTTCTGCCCGCCGTCCGTGCCGAGTTGCGTCAAGCCAACCACGCTCGCCGCAATCAACCCGGTGGATATTCCCGACGCGCTGCAACAGGTCTCCGGCTCTGTCGGCGGGCCGATCATCAAGGACAAGACCTTCTTCTTCGCCACGACTGACTACACAAGGCAGGATCGAACGACGTTCCTCTCCAGCGCGCTGCCGGCCTTTCTGTTGCCGGCGGACGGGCGCCTCGATTACACGGGTCATTACCGCCAGTTTCTCTTCGACGGACGGCTGGACCACAAACTCACGTCGAGGCAGACGCTGATGGGCCGTTTAAACATAGATCGGTTTTACGACGACAACCCCCAGGACGCCGTGGGCGGCACGAATGCGCCGAGCGTCGCGCGCAGGTACACGCGAAGGTCTGTGACGGGTCAGGTTAATCACACGGCGGTCATCAACGCGAACCTTCTTAATGAGGCGCGATTCGCCTACCTGGGCGGCGATCCTGTCACGCTCTGGGAAGCTCAAACCCTCTCGACCACTTACACGCGCGGCGGCGGATCGACTCCGTTCACCATTGGACAGTCGCGCGCCTCCAACATCTTCGGTCATCAGGCGCAGTTCTCGGACACGTTGTCGTGGTCGCTCGGCAAGCACTACCTCCGGTTCGGGGGAAGCGTGATCCGTCACACCTCAGGCGGGACGGGCAGCGAACCCGGCACGGCGATCCTCGGCACGTTCACGTTCGTCAGCACGGGCGCGCGGGGCACATTGCCCTTCGATCAATTGACACTGGCCGACGTGCAGAACTATACGCAGCCGATCGATTTCGGGATCAACAGCTACAAGCTGCCGCAGTGGCTCTATACCGGTTTCGTGCAGGACAGCGTCCACCTGCGCCGCGACCTCACCATTGACGTCGGGCTCCGCTACGACCGGCAGACCTTGACTGACGCGAAGAAGAACTTCGCGCCGCGCGTCGGCTTCGGCTGGCATCCGGGGGGCGATTCGCGCCTGTCGATACGCGGCGGCTACGGCATGTATTACACGCAGATTCGATCCAATGCGGTCGCCGGCTTCCTGGTGAACGGGCTGGACGGATTGACGACCTACACCGCGACTCCCACCCAACTCGGCTTCCCGACATGCCTGACGGGATCATGCCTCCCGCTGTCGTTTGATCCGAAGACACTGCAGACCTCGCAATTGCCCGCGCGCGACATCACGATCAGGGCGGGCCGGCGCGCTTTCTACCAGTCTCAGTTCGCCAGGTACGGACTGAACTTCGACCGGCTGCCGAACTACCCCGACGAGCTTGTGAATCCCCGTAGCCACGTGGCGTCCATCGGCGCGGAGACCGAGGTGATAAGGGGGTTGTTCATAGGGGGCGATTACGTGCATCAACATTTGACCGGCATTGATCGCACTGTTGACTTGAACGCCCCGTCGCCATTGGATCGCACGTCCGTGGGTCAGTGTCGTCCATTACCTGTAGGTGTCGCCCCTTGCAACAACGCCGCCAACGTGAACGCGGCCAATCTCACCCGTCCAATCTTCCCGGAGAACGGCAGAGTGCGCCAGGTCAATGTGTTAACGAACCTCGGCGTCGCCGATTACGACGGATTGCAAACCCAGGTCAGCTATCGTGGCAATCGGAAGATGTACGCCGCGATCAGCTACACGCTATCCAAAGCGACCAACAATAGCGAGCCGGACGGTAACGGCGTCGGACCAGACCAAAGCGTTTTCGAACGGCAGGGCGAGTTCGAACGCGGACCGAGCCTCCTCGATCAGCGTCATCGCGCGGTCATCACGTTCAGCTATCTGTTGCCGTACAACATCACGGCCGGCACGCTGATACAGTTCGCGTCCGCGCGCCCGTTCAACGCCACCACCGGCGTTGACAACAACGGTGACGGCGTGAACAACGACCGCCCCGTCATTAACGGAACTGTCATCAGCAAGTCGGCCTTTCGCGGTACCCCGACCTCCGAAGTGGCGATCTTCATCGAGAATCGGATCAAGATGTCAGAACGCACGTCCATCCTGCTCAGGTTGGAGGGCTTCAACATCTTCAATCATGGGAACTACCTCGGCCGCGGAATAACGACATACGGCGACACGGGGACGCCGCTCCCGACGTTCGGCCAGTTGGCGCCCGTCGGCGCGGCCACAAACGCGATCCCGGCGTTCGCAAACGTCGACCCGCCGCGGATGTTCCAAGTGCAAGCGCGGTTCATCTTCTGAATCAGCGCCGCGAGCGCGTGAGCGACGCTCGCTACCCCTCGCGGCGCTGACACTTCTGAATCAGTACCGCGAGCGGTAGCGAGCGTGTCTCTATCTGTGAGCCGATTGATAGAGCGACGCTCGCTACCCCTCGCGGCGCTGACACTGCGGCCCATAATGAATCTGCTGACAGTCAGTGGCCTCTCCAAACAATTCGGCGCGCGCGCGGTACTGCAGAACGTGACTTTCAGCGTGCGGCGAGGCGAAGTTTTGGGTTTGATCGGGCCGAACGGCGCGGGCAAAACTACGCTCTTTGAATGTCTGGCCGGCGTTTTGCCGAGTGACGGCGGCGCTGTCAGTACGAATGGGCAAAGGCTTGCTCCGGCGCGACGCAAAGACGCGTTGTTTTACCTGCCTGACGGCGTTACACCCTGGGCGCAACAGTCCGTCAATTGGGCGCTCGGATTTTTTGAGCGGCTCTACGCGGGGCCGGTCAAAGCTACAGAGTTGCTAGACGCGCTGAAACTGGAAGCCCTGCGACATGCGCGCATCGGCTCGCTGTCGAAGGGCGAGCGTAAACGGCTTCTGCTTGCGCTGGGATTGCTGACGCCGCAGCCCCTGCTGATGCTGGACGAGCCGTTCGACGGCCTGGACTTAAGGCAGACGCGCGACGTGATGGCATTGTTGCGAAGTCAGGCGGAGCGTGGGCGAGCGTTGATGCTCTCGATCCACCAGTTGGTTGATGCGGCGCGAGTCTGCGACCGGTTAATCCTGCTCAGCGACGGGCGCGTAGTCGGCGAAGGGACGATTGATGAACTTCGCGCGCAAGCCAATTTGAGCGAAGGTGGGTCGCCCGAAACAGGATTGGAGGAAATTTTCCTTGCGCTCACTTAAGCGGCTCCCGCTTCTCTTCTCCAAAGAATGGCGCGAATTGACGGTCTCGCGCGCCTATTGGCTATTACTTCTGGCCGTCGGCCCGCTCGTCGGCCACGGCTTTATCAACGCTGTTAATCTTTACGCCGAGGCGAGCGGCGTCGGGGGCGGGCCGGCCGCTTTGCCGCAAGGGTTGACTCCGCTCGACGGGATGCTCGCGCCCACATTCGGCGCTTACGATTTGGCCGTGACGCTGCTCTTTCCGTTCGTGGCGATCCGTTTGATCGCGGCGGAAAAAGAGAGTGGCGCGTTGAAACTCGGGCTGCAATTGCCATTCGGCGTTGGAGAGATGGTTGCGGCGAAGCTGCTGGCGCTGGTCGCGGGATGGATTGTCGCGTGGCTGCCTGGATTGATCGCCGTCGCGATGTGGAGGGCTTACGGCGGCCATCTATACGCGCCCGAAACTTTGAACCTGCTGCTGGGGCACTGGCTGCGAATGCTCTTGAGCGCCGGCGTGGCGATCGCTGCGGCGGCGTTAGCCGAGAGCGCGGCGAGCGCGGCGATTGTGATCTTGGTCTTCACGATCGGGACCTGGGCGCTCGATTTTATCGCAGCCGGGCGCGGCGGATGGCTGGCCACGCTCGCGGCTTACACCCCGACCGCGGCGCTGCGTTTTTTCGAGCGAGGGCTGCTGCGATTGAGCGTCGTATTTGTAATGTCCGCGATGGCGCTGGGCGGTCTCGCAATCGCGGCGATCTGGTTGCATACGGGGCGCAAGCTCGGCGCGCGGCTGCTGCGCACGGCCGTTCTGCTGGGCCTCATCGCGGCCGCCGTCTGGATCGGATCGCTTTCGCGCGCGAGTTGGGACGCGAGTGAAAACCGTCGCAATTCGTTTTCGCGGGCAGATGAAGCCACGCTGCGGCAGATTCGCGAGCCGCTTCGCGTCACCATCAATCTGGCCGCCGAAGACCCTCGACTGACGGATTACGAGCGCGGCATTCTGAACAAGCTGCGGCGCATCCTGCCTCGCCTCGAAGTCGATTACGCGGCGCAGAGCCGCACCGGGCTGTTTGAAGGCGCGGAAGAACGTTATGGAGAGATTTGGTACGAACTCGGCGGGCGTAAAGTGATGAACCGATCTACGACCGAGCCGATTGTTGTTGAACAGCTTTACCAACTCGCCGGAATCACGGCCCCGGCAAATTCGGACGAGCCTGTGTTCTCTGGCTACCCGCTCGCGGCGCATCCCAATGGCGCGAGCCTGGTCTTTTACGCGCTCTGGCCTCTGGCCGTGGTTTCGGCCTGGGGGCTGGCGCGCCATCGAAGGAGATGAACAGTCAACTACTCCATCTAAACGCTAGCGCGTTGTAGATGGAGCTTGCAGTTCCAAGTTTCGTGTTCACGCCCGAAAGAACAGTCTTTCGAGAACGGACTGCTTAGGGCCGGTTGACCATCGGATTCGAGCGAATCCAGTGCGGCCCATCAACTTCCGGCATATAGCCGAAAGCGATAGCGTCGGGTACTTGGCATGCAGACTACCAAGCAACTTCAGAGATTTTATGTGGTCGAAGTTTTCCGGCCACAACCTCCTATCCCTGGTTCTCAAGGATCAGAAACTGTTTCTCTCCCTTGCGGGACGAGCGCCTTTGACCAGCGGCAATATACCACAAGAGTCAGCCGTGCGCGCGTCGAAGGGACGAGCCCTTCAACTTGCTCACGGTCTCGATTTCCTCTCCATCCAAGCCTACCGGCTTTGGATGGAGTATCCATCGAGGGGAAAGATGAAGAATATTTTCGCCATTGTGACCACACTGGTTTTAGTTTCCGTTCTCTTCGCGCTTCCGGCCATCGGGCAAAAAACGAAGAAGCCCGCGGCCGCGCCGAAGAGTATTTGAATTGACATCAGCAAGGACAAAGTCGGCGGCGAGTCGTCGAAGTTCCTTTCGGTCGTCGGCAACTGGTCGGTGGTGGACGACGGCGGCAAGAAGGCTTACGCCGTCGACGGGCGCGAGTGGCTGCGCGGCAACCCTTCGCGCAGTCTTGCCGAGAACGCCCGCGCGATCTACGGCTCGCGCCACGAAGAGTTCATAGACAACGTGAAGGCCTTCGCCTACTTCCCTTACTCGGTCGCCAAGGATATTCCTGATTTCCAGGACGGCGAAATTAGCGTGAAATTCAAGATGATTGAGGGCAAGTTGGACAAATGCGCCGGAATCCTCTTCAACCTCAAACCGAACGGCGACTATCTGACGACGCGCTTCAACGGCAAGGAGGACAACCTGGTGCTCTGGACGTTCAACAAAGGCGTCCGTAAATTCGTCAAGAAGGGCTCCGAGAACATGCCGCTCGAGTTGAACAAGTGGCACGAGATCAAGATCGCCATTCATGGAACCCAGCTTGAAGGGTGGTTGAACGGCAAGCGTCTGCTCGATTACACGCTAGCCGAACCGGTTTCCGGCAAGGTCGGGCTGTGGTCGAAGACCGATAGCGTCAGTTATTTCGACGAGTTCACGGTCACGCCAGTTCCGAAATAGAGCGCGGCGATTAAACGGTGGGCGATGGATTCGTTTGACATATGACGCGCTGTTACGAATACTCGCCCGCATGAAACTCCTTTCCACACCACATAGGTTCAAACGAACTGGCGAGTTCGTCTCTGAACTCGGGCCGCTCGAACGCGAAGTAATGGAATCGATTTGGCGGCGTCCCGTAGAGGCGGAGGTCAGCGTGCGCGACATTCACCTGGCCTTCAAGGGCCGTCTGGCTTATACGACACTGATGACGACGCTCGACCGTTTGCACAAAAAGGGGTTGCTAGAAAGGCGCAAGGAGGGGCGCGCGTTCTATTATTCACCGCGTTTCTCTCCCGATGAATTCGAGCGCAGCGCCGCTCGTGAGGTGATCAACAAATTGCTGGGTCGAGGCCCGGACGGCGTCGAGCCGATCCTGGCTTGCATCGTCGACGCGGTGAGCGAACACGACCGCGCGCTGCTCGACGAACTCGACCGGCTGATCAAGGAGAAACGTCGCGCGATTCCACGAAAGGATTGAACCCGATGTACGAATTGCTGGGAATCTGCCTGGCCCTGGCGGCGATGCTCGCCACGGGCGCGATGGCCGCGATGCTGACCTCCGCGTTGTGGCGCGTGTTTCGCGCTCGCGCCGAAGACTGGCCTGCTGAGTCGCGGGCGCGACTGATCTTCGCATTGCGAGTCTTCCCGCCGGTCATCGCCGTCACCTGCGCCGTCGTGTTGTTATTGCCCGCCTACATCGCGCACGAGCCGCGGCGCGCCGTCGAGCCCGTCAGTCTGAAACTCGGCGTCCTGGCCGTGATCTCGGCCGCCGGGCTGCTGCTCGCGCTGTGGCGCGGCGTCGCGGCGTGGGTCGCGACCCGCAGGCTGGTCAAAGATTGGCTGCGCGTAGCCGAACCTGTCGAGTTCGATCAAATCCGGATCCCGGCTTATCTTCTGCGCCATCAATTCCCCGTCATCGCGATCGTCGGCGCCATTCGCCCGAAACTCTTCGTCGCCGATCATCTGTTTCAATCGCTGAACCGCGAAGAGATGGCCGCCGCAATCGCGCACGAGAGCGGGCACCTTGCGGCCAGAGACAACCTCAAGCGGGCAGCGCTGCGCGCCTGCCGCGACTCGCTGGCGATTTTCCCCTGCGGCGTGAGCCTGGATCGCGCGTGGGCCGCGGCTTCAGAATCAGCCGCCGACGAACATGCCGCGAAGGGCGGAGGAGCCGTCGCGCTCGACCTTGCCTCGGCGCTGGTCAAAATCGCGCGCCTCGTCCCCGAAGGGGTCAAACCCACGATGCCCGCCAGCGCCTTGCTCATCGGCGACGGCGCGGACGGAATCGCGCAACGAGTGAGACGCTTAGCCCGCCTGGCCACGCTCGACAATGTCTCATCCGGCGGTAGCGTTTTCGACTCGAAAGCCTGGCCCTGGGCCTGTTTTGCGGCGATTCTGATCTCGGCGACCCTGTTTATGACCAGCCCGTCCACACTCCTCGCCATTCACCACGTGATTGAAATTGTCGTCTCAAAGTTGCAGTGAGTTCTGAAGATGATTGAGGATTGAATTATCCGTTCCATCTTCGACCTCCGATCTTTTGAGCAAATCAGAAGTCCGATCTTCAAGCCTCTATCCTCGCCCCTCGACCTACGACGTCTAGTAGTAGTTCGAGCTCGACATTACCATCTCAGGCGCCTCGATAAAGCAACGAAAAAAGGTCATGGAGCCCATGCCTTATGGCATTTGAAAAATAACCGCAACAGCGATGTAGTGGCGGGTTTTCCCCGCCCCATCGTCTCGATTG
>DATCXQ010000116.1:0-8324 GCA_036565725.1 Blastocatellia bacterium | reverse complement strand
GTCTCGACGCCAAGACCGGCAAGGACGTCTACCCGCCGCAGCGGTTGAAGCCTGGGACCTACAGCTCTTCGCCTGTGCTGGCCGACGGCCGTGTCTACGCCACGAACGAAGAAGGGATTACCACCGTCGTTAAAGCCGGGCCGCAGTTCGAAATCCTTGCCGAGAACTCGCTCAACGATTACTGCCTGAGTTCGCCGGCGATCTCCGACGGCCAGCTCTTCATCCGCACGGCGTCTTATCTCTATTGCATCGGCAAGCGCGCGGCGCGTTGATCCGGCTTCGGATTGGCGTTGTTCGTCGTTTCGGCCGTCGGACAAAAAACGCCGGACAGAAAAACAGGGGACAGAAAAATAAGCGATGCTATTTTTCTGTCCCCTATCTTTTTGTCCGGCGCCTATGAATGGCCGTAACAACGGTCAACGCCGACCTCGAGGCCACGGCGTTACGGCGCAGGGCGCCTGCCGGTCAGTTCGTCCTTTGATATCTGTCCGTCGAGGATCGAGATCACGCGGTGAGCGTGCAACGCGATGTCATGTTCGTGCGTCACGACGATGATCGTGTTGCCGCGTTTATGAAGCGTGTCGAGCAACTGCATGATCTCTTCCGAGGTCTTCGAATCGAGGTTGCCGGTCGGCTCGTCGGCGAGAATGATCGAGGGGTTGTTGACCAGCGCGCGGGCGATGGCCACGCGCTGGCGCTGGCCGCCCGACAATTCGTTCGGCTTGTGCGACATCCGATGGCCGAGGTCTACGGATTCTAGCGCCTTCTTCGCCATATCGATCCGCTTCGACGACGGCGTGCCGTTGTAGATGAGCGGCAGCTCGACGTTGTGCAGCGCCGTCGCGCGGGGCAGCAGGTTGAAAGTCTGGAAGACGAACCCGATCTCCTTGTTGCGGATGTGGGCCAGTTCGTCGTCGTCCATCTGGGAGACCAGCTTGTTGTTTAGCCAGTATTCGCCCCTAGACGGCGTGTCGAGACAGCCGATCAGGTTCATCAATGTCGATTTGCCGGAGCCTGACGGGCCGATTATCGCCACATACTCGTTGCGCTTAATCTCGAACGAGACCCCGCGCAGCGCGTGAATTTCCTCGTCGCCCATCACGTAGGTCTTCCACAAATCGCTGGTTCTGATCATCGCCTCGCGCGACTTCTCCTGCTGCGATACGTTCTGCGCGGCTCCTTCTCTTTCCATTATTGTCCCAATCATTTGAATCCCCTTCTGGCGCCTGTAGGTCGCTCACTTGTTCTCGTTGCCGGCGCCGCCCGCCGCTTTTTTAGTCTTGTCTTCGCGTTTGATCGCCTGATCGTTCTTGAGGGTGCGGAGTTGGCGATAAGGCCCGGTGACTATTTCCTGGCCTTCGTTCAGACCGCTCTTGATCTCGATGTCGTTTTCGCCGGTGATCCCGGTCTCAACCGCGGTGAAGACGGTCTTGTTGTTCTGGATGACGAAGACGCCTTTGACAGGCTTCTTGTCTTTCGGGTTCTGATTCTGATTCTGCGCGGCCGGCGTCGGCGTCGCGCCGGATCCCGTTTTGATCTGGTCGGGATCGCGTTCGACCAGGGCCTGAAGCGGGACCGCGATGACGTTCTCGCGGCGGTCGGTGCTGATCGTCGCCGTCGCCGACATGCCCGGGCGCAGACGGTTGCGAATCTCCTCGCTCATATTCACGAGGCGGATGGTGACTTTGAAATCCTTCGCCTCCTGCGAGCCGCTCGATGAGGTTTGTGCGATCGTCCGGCCCGATCTGTCCTGGGCGGTTTGGGAGATCTCGACGACCTTGCCCTCGATCTCGGTCTCGCCGAGCGCGTCGACTTTCACTTTCACCTTCTGATCGAGCTTTACGTTGGTGATGTCGGTCTCGTCAACGTTGACCTTGACGTTGATGGCCGACATGTCGGCGATGAGCATCAACTGCGTGGACGAGAAGTTGGCCAGCGCGTAAGTGCCGACCTGAACTATCGGGCCGCCGATGACGCCGTCAATCGTGGCGTACTGCGTGGTCTTGCGGAGCAGATCGGATTGCTGCGCCAGGTTAGCCTGCTGTTGCGCCGCGCGAGCCTTTGCCGCCTCGATCGTGGTTTTGGCTTGTTCGACGCGAATCTGCGCGTCCTTGACCTGAACCTGAGCCTGGTCGGCGCGGGCCTTCGCGGCGTTGACGGAGGCCGTGGCGGAATCAAAGCGCATCCTGGCCGTGTCGTAGCTCTGGCGCGAGATAATTTTTTCTTCGAGCAAGTTCGCGGCGCGTTTGAGCTCGATCTCGGCGTTGGCGCGCTCAACGTTCGCGCGATCCAGATCGGCCTGGAATGTGGTGAACGAGGCGCGAGCCGTATTGATTGAATTCTCCGCCGCCGTCAGCGCCGAAACTTGATTTTGGACCTCGGACTCCATGGCCCGCAAACCTGCCTGCTGAACCGAGGTCGCGCTTTCGATTTGTGTTGGGTCGACGCGGAGCAACGGCGCGCCCTTCTTGACCACGTCGCCTTCTTTTACATAAACGTCCGTGACGCGGCCGGGAACTTCCGCTTGCAGTGTAATGAATTGGATCGGATGGACTTCGCCATTGGCCGTCACTTTGGCTTCGAGCGCGGCGCGGCGCTCGACCTTAGCCGCCTGAACCTCCGGCAGGTCCTTGCGCTGCGAGAGGGTGACGCCGATGACGACGCCGATCACCACGATGGCGCCCGCCCCAATGATTATCTTTTTGTTTCTGGATAAAACCATGTCTCTACTAGATGCCTCCCCCCCGATGGATGAAAAAAGCCCACTGTTTCGTATTTGTTATGTTGAGTCGCTTATCCTGATGGAAACTCTTCAACCGAGACCGTTATACGCAGGCTTGTTCATCTCTGTTTCAATAAGATGCGACAAAATGTGAAGCGCCATTTTAAGGATTCATCGCGCCGCCGCACAAGCCGGGCACAATTAATGCCCGCAATAGGGCTGGCGCCAAGGCATGGATATAACGACTCCGTCACCAGTTTCATTAACAGCTCAGGCGAATGGGGAGTGGGGGGGCGAGGGAGCGGGGGAGCGAGGGAATGAAGAAGCGGGAGAGAAATATCGCTCCTTACCTCTTTTTCTCTAGCTCTCCCACTCTCCCATTCTCCCGCTCCCCTTACGCCCCGCCCACGAAATATCACTGTCCCGCAAAATATCGTGGTGGGGACACGCCGAAAACACGCCTCGCCATCGGTATTTGATTTTTTCTCAAATCGAATAAATTCAATTATTGCCACATTTGCAAGAAGAAGAATGCGAAGCTCGAACGTGGCATAACAATCGCGTGTATCTATCATCTCTGCTGACAGCACATCGCTCCTCGACCCAACTTTACTTGCTGCGGCATAGACCGATTCCGATGGGGCGGAATCGGTCGGTCAGTCTGTACTCAATAGGCCACACACGCAACTTACGCAGGTCGCTCGCTAAAGGGAGCCACCCTGGGTGAGCTCTGCAAACAACAACAAGAAAAAGAAAGGATATAAAATGCGAATTCACAAACTGACGCCTATCATTGTGTCGTTAGTTGTCTTAGGAGTCATCACGGCGGCGCTGGTCCGGTATCGTTCGTCGGAGGGGACGGGCAGGTCGGAATCGCCAACTGCGGCCTGAGATCGATGCCGCTGATCAGCGACGAACGGACCTGGATCGAGGGCCTTGGTGGAGTACTCTCTACTCAGATCAAAGGCGACGGAGGAGGACTGAACAGGGACTCCGACTGGAACGGCTACGACGGCGAGCCGCTGAATAAGCTCTGGGATACGCACACCGACGTGTTTGACAACCGCCTCGCCGGACAGATCGGCTACAGAGTGAGATATCTGTCTCAAGGAGACGCTATTGTCTGGGTAGTTCACATACTGGGCGTCCGATGAAGACATCCGTCATTGTCGGCGCCCTTAGCCGGGCCGCTTCTCGGGGCTGATTCGACCGCTACGGCGTCCATCATTTTCGGTCTCTGCTGAATCGCCTGGCCCAAACCTGACGCGCGCCTCTTGTCCGGGCGCGCGCGTCAGCATTTTTAGGGGCCTGGTAATGCGCGCAACTGAAAATTCCGTCAACCTGCCCCACAAACAATCCCGCCGCTTCGACCTGACCGACTGATTTATCATAATACCGCTTCATAACTGCGATTCGGGATTCCATCTCTCCCGCCGCGCATCGAGCGTTCCTGTAAGGGAATGGCCCTCGAACAAGCTGATCCTCAACCGCGCTTCCTTCGACAATTTCGATCTGGACAATGGCGAGGGCGCCGATAGGTTTGCATTCAATTTGACGTCCGGGCCAGGCGCCGTATTCCGTAGATGTATCGGGCGCCACAACATTGATGATGTTTGGGGTATGTTCACCTGGGACCATACGGGCTCTATTGGCGCCGTGACGATAGAGATATTGTGGGTCCCACAGTGACGATTTCCTTTCAAATTGTGGCTCGACTACAGGCAGTAATAGACGAACCGGACGAAAAACTATAAACTTTTTGTCTGTCCCGTCTACTTTCGTCTGCTCCCTGTTCACTATTGAGTTCATCAACAAACCATCTCACAAAACCCGGGAGGAATATGACAAACACCAGTCTTACACGGCGTCGCTTGCTTGGAATAGGCTTCGGCTCAGTCGCGACTGCGGGTCTTTTTTCAATAAACGCCCGATCCGCGGCATCGACTCAGGACGAAATCAATCTGAGGGAAAATGGGAATTCCCATGATTCATTTCATCGCGTCTACTCGTTTCTCGATGAGATGATGGACGCCTATGCGCAGGGATCGACGGTGCGTCTGAGTCAAAGCTTTAGCGATCAGCAGGGATTACTGAGCACGGCCTTTACCTATGACAATGCGCAGGTCATCCACGCCTATCTGCTGCGCGGGCGCAAGGATGATATTGACAGGGCAAGAACGATCGGTAATGGCCTGATCTACGCTCAGCAGAACGATCCCAATTTCAACGACGGCCGGCTGCGTCAGGCGTATTTCGTCGACCAGCCCGATTCTAACGGCGCCTTCATCCGGCTGGCGCTCGCCCCTTTCTTTTTCACCGGGAGCGCCGTCGGCGATATGTCGTGGGCGGCCATTTCGCTCGCGCAACTATATTGGCGAACGAGAGAACGCCGCTATCTCGATGGGGCGGTCAACCTCGGCAATTGGATATTCAATGTCACCTCCGACACACGCGGGGCGGGCGGTTACAACTTCGGGGTCGATGGCGGGAACAACCTGCTATTATTCAAGTCGACTGAACACAACATTGACGCCTACGCTCTCTTCAGGATGCTCGCCAGGCTGACAGGTTCGAGCGTTTGGACCAATCGCGCGGAACACGCGCGCAATTTCCTGGCGGCGATGTGGAATAGCGATGCGGGCTTCTTCTGGACCGGAACTGGAACAGATGGCGCTACAATCAACCGTGATAACATACCTGCGGACACTCAGACCTGGTCATTTATGGCCCTGCGGGACGATCTCTTCGCGACGTCTATCGATTGGGCGAAGACGAACCTGGCGACCACCGACACGCCGCAGACAATCAACAGCCGACTGACGGGGAACATTCGCATCAATGGTTCAAGCTATGCAAGCCAAAGTATGCGAGCGCTTGCCCCGTCCTCGCAGTTCGATCAGCCGCCTGATCCGAACGGCGTATGGTTGGAAGGAACGGCTCATCTGGCCGCGGCTCTGTTGGATCGCAAGCTCGGTCGTGGCCGCGATATTGACGGCTTCGAAGGGGATGATAAGACGGCTAGAATCCTGCTCGATAACATAGAATTGGCGCAGGAGAGATTGGGTCGAGATCAGACGATTGGCGGAAGAGCTTTGACCGGCGGGCAGGGGGTGGTCGCGGCTTCAAGCGTGGTTAACACCGGCTTCGGGTTCTCTTTCTACCCGAATCTACATCTGGCGGCGAGCTCATGGTATGTGATGGCCGGCCAATCAGGTAATCCTTTTCAACTGGGATTTCGCTAAGGCTGGCTTCGTCAATAAGTAAAACGGGGAGTGGGGAGTGGGGAGCGGGGAGATGGAAGTAACTTCCCCATTCCCCATTCCCCACTCTCCATTCCCCATTCCCTATTTCTCAGAACGTGAACTTCGCGGCCAGTTGCAACTGGCGCGGATCGCCCACTCCCTGGCGCAGGAAGCCGTCGAAGTTGAACAGCCCCGGCGTGGTCAGCGAGTTGATCAGGTTCTTGTTGTTGAAGGTGTTGAACATCTCGATGGTCGGGATGAGCGAGTAACGTTCGGAGAAGCGGAAGACCTTCGACAATCGCCAGTCGAACGAGAAAAATTCGTTGTCCTTGCGCAACGAGTTGCGGTTGGTGGCCGTGCGAACGCCCGGTCCACACGGAAGAATCGGCGTCTGGCCCGGTGTGCAGGGCTGCGCGCTGCGGGCTTGGATACGCGCGTTGGCTTCAAAACCCCGGGGCAATTCGCCGTTCAGGATGAAGTTGAACTTGTGACGGATGTCGCGGTCCGAAATCGCGTAATCGGCTTGCAGATTGTTGATGTTGAACGAGCGATCGGTGAACGGGTCGCGTTCGTTCGAATCGTCGTCGCGGTCTCTCGACAGAGTATAGTTCCCATCGAATTGGAACCTGCGGCTGAACCGTTTGCGCATTCCGATCACGAGGCCGCGATAGAGCGATTTGCCGACCGAGCTGGTCACTTGCACTTCATCGAGAAATGGCCTGAAGAAATTGTTCCTGTTGACGTTCAGGAAGCGCGTCAGGTGAACGCCCTTCGAGTGCGTGAAGTCGAGATAGAGCGCCAGGTTGTTGGCGATCTGCTGCTCGAAGGCGACGTTGGTCGAATAGATGCGCGGGTTCTCGTAATCGCGGCTGAAGACTCGCACGCCGGTGAAGAGCGGGAACTGACCTGGGGCCACCGGCGTCGGCGCAACGACGTTCGGCCAGACCGGGCCAGGAACGCCCGACGCGATCACGTCGGAGCTGAAGAAGATTGTCTGCTGCTGCACGCCGTTGGTCGTGATCGAGCCGACCTGCGAGAGCATATTTTGCCGCGCGTAGAAGACGCCGTAGCTCACGCGCAGCACCGATTTGCTGTTGTGCGCGATGTCCCACGCTAAGCCGACGCGCGGTTGAAACATCTTGGATTGATTGGGCAGCGTTCCATCGGAAGGGAAGCGTGGGTCGTTCAGGAAACGTCCATAAGCTGTTTGCGAAGGCGGCACAACCGGGTCGGGGAAGAGTTGCGACTCCCAGCGCAGGCCGTAGTTGAACGTGAAGCCCGGCCAGACCTGCCACTTGTCCTGAATGAACAGGGCGAACTCTTCGTTGTCGATGTCCGACGCGCCGGTCGCGTCCGTGGCCGGGCCGTTGAGCGCCGCGCCCTGCAAATAGAGCAGAAGCGGGCCGCCGGTCGCGGTCGTTCCCGCGGGACAGCTTGCGGTTGCGGCGACGAAGGTTCCGTTCGAGCATCCCTTGATGTTCGGCCCGAATCCAGGCCCCAGGCTGGCGGGCGACGCGTAATGCAGGAAGCCCGGGACGCTGTCGAAGATGTAGCGCCCCTGGAAGAAGCCGCGGAAGACCTGCGCGTTGTTGCTGTGCGTCCAATCGCCTCCCAGCTTGACCGTATGGTTGCCGGCGACGATCGAAAAGTTGTCGCGTACCTGGAAGCGCTGGAAGAGTTCGTCAATATTCGGCCCCAGGAAGAACGGGGCGCCGAAGCGGAAAGTCGTGGCGAAGCCCATCGCCGTGTCGGCGGGCACGTTCGATTGGGTGGCCGAACGCGGGCGGTCTTCGCGGAGGTAAGTGACGTGAAACTCGTTCAGCTTCGTCGCCGAAAACGTCGTGAAAAGGTTGGCGTTGAAGGCGTGAATCTTGCCGGGGCCTTCAGTGCCGTTCGCCGAATTGCCGTAAGTCGACACGTCGAAGGTCTCGTTCTCCTTGTTTGTGCGGAGGAAATTGTAGGAGAAAGCCAGCTCGTTGGCTTCGGTCAGTTTGTAATCGAGCTTGCCCAGTAACGACGAGGTGTTGATCGGTTTCTTGATCGGCAATCCTTCGTCCTGCTGGCGCGTTGTCTTGAAGAAGTTGAGCAGCGCGAGCCGCTGGCAATCGGAGCTCGAATTGATCAAAGCCTCGTTGGCCTGAATCGTCGGGGTCTGAACGGAGCAAGGCGGTCCGAGTGTTTCGCTCAGGTTGGGCCGCGTCAGGTTGCCGGTGATTTGCTCGAAGTTGGCAAAGAAGAAAGCCCTGTCCTTTTTGATCGGCCCGCCGAGGTTGCCGCCGAACTGCTCGCGGTGGAAATCCTTGAGCGGTTTGCCGTCGGAAGTGTTCGAGGTCAGAGCTTCGAGGCGCTGGAAATGGAAC
>DATCXQ010000102.1:0-4448 GCA_036565725.1 Blastocatellia bacterium | reverse complement strand
GCAGGCGCCACAATACCCGATGCAGCCTCCGATGCAGCATTCGGCGCCGCCAATAGCGCCGAAGCGTAGAAGGGGGGTGTGGACCCTTGTGATCGGCGGCGCGGCCGGGCTCTTCGTCATCCTGCTGGTCGGAATCGCAGTCGCCTTGTATCTGAGCGGTTCCGATTCCGTCTGGAAAGGGAATATGGAGGCTGAGCGCAAGGCCTTTCGCGAAGGGCGCTATCTGGAAGCCGTCAACTATGCCCAGGCGGCGGTGAAGGACGCCGAAGCCTTCGGCGCTCAAGACCCGCGTCTGGCCACCAGCCTGCACAACGCGGGCGAGCTTTACACCCGACTGGAAAGATATGACGAGGCGGAGAGGTTCCTGCAGCGCGCGTTATCGATCCGCGAAAAGACCTTGGAAAACGCGGAGACCGCGCGAACGATTTGCGCCCTGGCCAGGCTGAACCAGGGTCGGGGGATTAAAGACAAGGCGGAGCGCCTCTACCGGCAATCGCTGGCGATTCGGGAGAAAGTTCTTGGGAGAGACCATGCCGACGTCGCCGAAAGTCTGAGCGGGCTGGCCGGCGTTCTGTCATTGAAAAAAATCGACGAGGCGGAGCGATTGGCCCGGAGGTCTCTCACCATCAGAGAAAAGGCCCTCGGCGAGAATCATATCGACGTGTCGGAGAGTTTATCGAGGTTGGTTGAGGTGACCCTGGAGATAGGCAAGCCCAGTGAGATAGAGTCCCATTTGCGACGCGCCGTCTCAATCAGAGAAATCTCCCTCGGGCAATCACACCCCGACCTTGCCGAAAGCCTGATAAGTTTGGGCGTCTTTTTCGACAAACGATCCCAATGTCGTGAGGCCGAGGAGCCGATCCGCCGGGCGATAACGATGCTCGAAAAGGCCTACGGCGCTAACCATCCTGTCGTGGCCAGAGGCAATCTCGCGCTAGCCAGCGTGATCGCGGGGCAAGGCGAAACCTCAGATTTCGAAGGATTGATTGATCGCGCCATAGCCGTTTTCGAAAAATCCTCCGGCCCCGAGAGCAGGGATGTAGCCAGGGCGCTTTCAGTCAAGGGAATGGCGCAGATGAATCTGGGCAAGTACAAGGAAGCGGAAACAAATCTTCTACAGTCGCTGGCCATTCTCGAGAAATCAGAAAGAATGACGGGGGAATTGGTCGCCGAAGCGTACGTGAACGTGGCGGGCCTTTACAACAGACAAGGCGCTTTTACCAAATCGGAAGATTATTTGCGGCGCTCGACGAACGCATACGAAAACGCCGTGGGGAAAGATCATCCGGTGCTGTCGGCGCTGTTAATTGTCCAGGCGATAAATCTGTCAAGATTGAAAAGGGCCGCCGAAGCTGAAGATAAACTGCGTCAAGCCGACGCCGGCGTTCGAAGATCCTCCGGAACGATAAAGGCCCCTTTGACGTCTTTATCCACGCTCGCTGGGGGACTCCTGCTTATTGAAAAAGGCGACTACGACCAGGCGTCTCAAAAGATGGGAAGTTTATCGACGGCGTTTGACGATGCGCCACTGCTCTTCGGCGACGCCGTTCACTTCGTTTACTTGGTATCCGTCGTGCAGCAGATTAAACCCTTCCTTGACGGAGTGGCCAAGACGGTCCAGGCGCGAGTCGCGGGACAGTCTCCAGACGCCCAAGCCGACAACACAATTCAGAGGATAGAAATATTGGAATCGACGGCGAAGCGCGGCTTGACGCTGGTGGAAAGGGAACAGTGCAAGCGAAATCAGCATCTTTTGGGAGATTACAAAAACCTGCTCACGATTCTGTATGCGACGAAAGCTCTATGCTTCGACGTGGCGGGCAACCATGAGAACGCTATGTCGGTCTTACGCGATAATCTACCCACTATTCAGGAAAGCCTTAAGCAGGGAGGCGCCAAATCCGACGTGTATTATCTTTTTACACAGTACGCCAACATGCTCAGAATTACGGGGAAATCCGCCGAGGCGCAAGAGATCGAATCTTTGATTAAAGACGTCCCCGCCGGGAACGTTTCCAAGAATTAGCGCCCCTCATTGCGCCTCGAATGACTCCTCTGGAAATAGACAGGATTTACAAGATTTACAGGATTGATTTTCTTCCTCCTCATCCTGTAAATCTTGTAAATCCTGTCTATTTCCATCGTTTTAGAGCGTCACTCATTGTAATCTGAACGCCTCCTCCGATTCGCTTCCCTTTTTCCTTTTCACAAAGCCACTTGCGCAGGTCGCATTTTTTTTGAACGCCGAGCCGCGAACCCCGGTCTTATCTATTGTAAGGTGAATGCATGAATGTCGAGTGGCAGGCGATTTTGAGCGACGCGTCCGCGGGTGACGAAGGTGAAATAGATTTGGAAAATCCGCTCCCATTGGCCAGCAGACAGAAAAATATTGAACAGAAAATTACGATGAAAAAAGCGGCAACTTTCACCCGGCTATTTCTATTGATTGGCGCCTTCGCGGCGACTGCCGTCGCGCAAACTCATGCCGAGTTGCGCGGCGTGGTCGCCGATGAGTTGGGCGCGATAGTACGCAACGCCTCGATCAATCTGGAAGATGGCAAAGGACGCAAGATTTCAGCGCAGACTGACGGAACTGGACAATTTCGTTTCGCCCGTCTGGCCCCCGGGACCTACACCCTGACCGCCGCCGCCGCAGGCTTCGCCTCGGCCACGGAGCAGGTGAGGCTCAGCGCCGGCGGCGCGGCCTCAGTCAATCTCATGTTGAAAGTCACGATCTCCGAACAGCTCGACGTCCGATCGGAAGCGGTCGGCGTCTCGACCGAGCCTGAGCAGAACCTGTCGGCCATCAATCTCTCGCGCGACGATCTGAGGTCTTTGCCGGACGACCGCGAAGAGTTGTTGCAGACTCTGCGCGCGATGGCCGGGGCGAGCGACGCCGCGCCGATCTTCGTCGACGGTTTTTCCGAGGACCGGCTGCCGTCGAAGGATTCGATCCAGGCTGTGAAGATCGGCTCCAACCCTTTCTCGCCTGAATTTTCGGGCAGGGGAAACAACCGGATAGAGGTCATCACCAAGCCGGGGTCGGACAAGTTGGGCGGTAATTTCCAGCTCCGCTTCAACGACGAATCGCTCAACGCGCGCAACGCCTTCGCGGCGACGCGCGCGCCCCTGCAGGTCAGGGACTTCACGGCCAACCTGACCGGCCCGATCATTCGCAACCGCTGGGGCTACTTCATCGAATACGAGCGCGAGCGGCAGGACGAGAACGCCTTTATCAACGCGACCGTTCTCGACCCGGCCACTCTGTCGCCGCGACCTTTCATCGCCACCGCGCTGACGCCCGCCCGCGAAGACGAGTTTACGATCCGTACCAATTTCTTCGTCACGAAAAAGAACACGATCGGCCTCTGGTACGATTACGAACGCGAAGCGGAGGAGAATCAGGGCGTGGACGGCGGCTTCGATCTGCCCGAACGAGGCTTCGACAACTCGGAGCGACGCCACACGCTACGCGCGTCGCTCACTTCCGTGATCGCCGCTGGATCGATCAACGAGATGCGGCTGTCGCTCAGCCGCCGTGTCGAGGAAACGAAGGCGCGCAGTGAAGCGCCGGCCGTCGTCGTGCTCGACGCCTTCGGTTCTGGCGGCAATCAGGACTCCTTGTTCAACAGCGAATCGCGAGACCGCCTCGACCTGGTCGACAACTTCAGCCTCACGCGCGGCAAACACACTGTCAAAACCGGCGCCCGGATCGAATACGCGCGCTACGAATTTCTTAACCGCGCCAATTTCGGCGGGACCTTCACTTTCGGCTCCGGCTTCGAGCGGGACGCCGCCGGCAATATAGTCGCCGGCGACGACGGCGCCCCGATCACGATTACGCCCATAGAACAACACCGCCGCACGCTGCTCGGTTTGCCCGGCTACGGCCCTTCGCAATTTTCCATCACGCGCGGCGATCCGCTCATCGCGCTCCCGCTGTGGGAAGTATCGTGGTTCGCGATGGACGACTGGCGGGTCTCGCCTGCGCTCACAGTCTCGTTCGGGGCGCGACACGAAATGGAGACTGGAATCCGCGACCGGACGAACATCGCGCCTCGCCTCGCCCTCGCGTGGGCGGCGGACAAAGATCGCAACTCCGTACTCAGAGGCGGGGCGGGATTTTTTTACGACGGGTTGGAATCGGAGATCATCTTCGACACGATCCTCTACGACGGCGTCAGACAACAGCAATTCGTCATCGATCAACCGTCGTTCTTCCCCGACGTCCCGCAAAGCTTCGACGACACGACGCGGCTAGACCAGGCGCTCCGCACGCGATCGCGAGACCTCGACGCGCCTTACCTGATCAACGCCAGCGCCGGCTACGAACGGAAGCTGCCGCGCGGCTTGTTCGCTTCTGTCACTTATGGTTGGCAGCGCGGCCTTCATTTACTGCGCACGAGGAACGTAAACGCGCCGGCGCCGGGAACTGGATTGCGGCCGAT
>DATCXQ010000074.1:0-23732 GCA_036565725.1 Blastocatellia bacterium | reverse complement strand
CATCGGTCAGCCGCTTGCTTACGCGCGCGGTACTGCATCAATCCCGCCGTTAACCAAGATCCAAATCACGTTCCGGCGGATTCAGACAATACTCGAAGCCCAAATGGTTAGATCGCTGGGCGCCAAACGGGTGACTCCTGGGTCGGCGACTGATCGGCGCAGTAAGCGGGAAGGGCTAGAACCGGGCAGGTCGAATTTCGGACTATTCGCTCGGTCGTGCTACCGCGCAACGCATCCAGAAAACCATGATGCCCCCGGGTAGTCATCGCGATGAGATCGGCGCGGCATTCATGCGCCGCCTGAAGGATCCGTTGCTCGACATGCCCTTGTTTGCAGGTCTTTCTCCACTGCCACGTCTGACGCTCGGACATTACGACTTGTGGGAAGCGCTCTTCCTCGCCGACGTGGAGCAAGGTGAAGATTACGCCGTGGCATTCGAGCGCATGGGCGAATGCCACGGCGCCCTCAACCGCGATTTGTGGGTCCGGCGAGTGATCCACTGGTATGAGGATGTTTCGCAAACTCACCGCTCCGCTTTCGAGCGAGACAAATCCTTCGCTCCCGTGTGGGATGAACAACGTCATCTCACCCGAACGCCGGGCAATCGGTTCGGCGACTTGTTTATGCGTCCACCGATCAACCCCGTCGTGTTGGTGGGTTGCCAAAACGATGAGGTCATGAGGATGCTCCCCGAGGTAATGAAGAACGGCTCGCGCCGGGACGTGGCGCCGCGTGACGATCTTCTGGATATCCAGTCCGACGCTGAAGATCGCCTCCTTGGGACTGCCCGGCGGTAACATCTCCCATCGTTCCAAAGTCCGCTGCGCACTGGGGAAATCCCGCCAGGCGCCGCCTTCAGCTCCGGCGTGAAAAATGGTCAGCCTGCCATTCGCCGAAACCGCCAGCTTGAGAGCATGGACAAACGCGACGTTACTCGCGTCCGAGAAGTCTGACGGATGGAATATCCTCTGAAACCAAACTTGTGAGTCTGTTTGAAACACCGTTTTCACCTCGCTTCCATTAGGCTGGCGCTGCCTCCCGATCCTCGTGGAATTTCATGAACGCGAAGGCGGCCGGAATAACGGCGTAGATCACGCCGATAGCTGGGCCTGTTCACTCGCGCATCCCCACGCGCCCGGTTCCGGCAATGGCCACACAGCCGGTTCCGGGCGCGCAGAGAAGCGTTTGCCCTCATAGCGATGCACACTTTGAAGTAAGTTCAGCAGGGAGCTACGCTCCTTATCCATTCAAGATCGCCGTAATGGAGATCAAGAGAGCGCCGATACCCATCAGCGAACTGGCGATGATTGCGATCCAAGTGAGGTACATAAGTTTAATTGCGCCTCCGACTCACAGGTCGCTAGCCTCGCACATCGTCCAGGATCGTTGATCTTGGCCGATGGGTATCGGCCGCATAAAACAACGTAATGAAAAGAGCGATTCAATTTCCCCGTCGCTGTCAGATAACTGCAATCTCTGTTCCATTCCTTGACGCCGCAAAAGACCACGTTTTCACTGCGTTTTTGCTGTTGAATGCGCGAAGCGGAGGAATCTTCTGAGGAAATATCCGCAGTGGTGGGGAAACGCAGCGGTCATTTTTCGCAGTGCAGTCATGCGAGGCTAAAAAATGATTGTGGCGCCTCAGACACAAACTATCTAATAGAGCCGCGAAGCGGTGTATTTATTCGCTTTCAATAGGGGAGAAATCAGTCGATCGTTTCTCGCCGCTGAGATGGTCTGCCAGTTGCAATAAGGCGTGTTGAGGAACGTTTCATATGCCCCGACACAAAGAACATGAGCAATGAATATAGGAGGACTTTTTATGCGACTTCCGGTGCAAATCACCTGGCGGAATATAGCGCATTCACCAATGGTCGAAACGAAAATCCGCGAGGAAGCGGCTAAGCTCGAAGAGTTTTACGATCATATTACGAGCTGCCGCGTGGCGATCGAGATCCCGCGCCGATATCAGAACGGCGAATACCAGTTTCACATCCGCATCGATTTGACCGTGCCTGGCGCCGAAATCGTGGTCAACCACGAGCCCACTTTGCACAGCTCCCTTCGAAGGACGGAGAGTGAAGAACACGCGAAAGGACAGGAATTGTCGGCGCCACACAAAGACGTCTACGTGGCGATCCGGGACGCCTTCAAAGTCGCGCGCCGCAAGTTACAGGCCTATTCCCACAGGCGAAACGGCGCGGTAAAACATCACGAGACACATGCCTAAGAGAACCTTTACAACGATTGATGGGAACGAGGCCGTCGCTCACGTCGCTTACCGTACCAACGAGGTCATCGCCATCTACCCCATCACTCCTTCTTCGCCCATTGGCGAGTCGGCCGACGCCTGGTCGTCGGCAGGGAAGCCGAACATCTGGGGCACTGTCCCTTCAGTTGTTGAGATGCAGAGCGAGGGCGGGGCCGCCGGCGCCGTGCACGGGGCGTTGCAGACAGGCTCGCTGACCACGACCTTCACGTCGTCGCAGGGATTGCTGCTAATGATCCCCAACATGTACAAGATCGCCGGGGAACTGACTCCGATGGTCATGCATGTGGCGGCGCGCTCGCTCGCCGCCCAGGCGCTCTCGATCTTCGGCGATCACAGCGACGTGATGGCCACGCGCGGCGCCGGCTTCGCGATGCTTTCATCAGCGTCAGTGCAGGAGGCGATGGACTTCGCGCTCATCGCCCAGGCGGTCACGCTCGAAGCGCGCATTCCGTTCCTGCATTTCTTCGACGGTTTCCGCACCTCGCATGAGATTGCGAAGGTCGAGCTGCTCGACGAAGAAGATATGCGGGCGATGATTGACATCGACCTGGTACTCGCGCATCGGCGCCGAGCCCTCTCGCCCGATCACCCCACGCTGCGCGGCGTGGCGCAGAACCCGGATGTTTATTTCCAGGCGCGCGAGTCGGTCAATCCCTTCTATGCCGCCTGCCCGGAGATCACCGAGCGGGCTATGGACAGGTTCGCGCGCCTGACGGGACGGCAGTACAGCCTCTTCGAGTACCACGGCGCGCCCGACGCCGAGCGCGTGATCGTTGTCATGGGCTCTGGCGCCGAAGCCGCGCACGAGACGGTGGATTACCTGACGGCGCGCGGAGAAAAAGTCGGCGTGCTTAAAGTGCGGCTTTACCGCCCTTTCGATCTGCAACGTTTCGTCGCGGCGCTGCCTGCGACCACGAGGGCCGTCGCCATACTCGACCGCACTAAGGAGCCGGGAAGCGCAGGCGAGCCGCTCTACCTCGATTGCGTCAACGCGTTCCACGAAGCGATGGATTACGGATGGGGGGAGTTGAAGGCGATGCCCGTAGTCATCGGCGGGCGCTACGGATTGTCGTCCAAAGAGTTCACCCCGGCGATGGTCAAGGCGATCTTCGATGAACTCTCGCTCCCCCGACCGAAAAATCATTTCACCGTCGGAATTGAAGACGACCTGACGCGCACGAGCCTCGCTTACGACCCGGAGTTTTCGACCGAGCCGGAGAACGTGATTCGGGCTTTGTTCTACGGCCTGGGCGCGGACGGCACGGTCGGGGCCAACAAGAATTCGATCAAGATCATCGGCGAGAAGACCGACAATTACGCGCAAGGCTATTTCGTCTATGACTCGAAGAAGTCGGGCGCGGTCACCGTCTCGCACCTCCGTTTCGGCCCCCAGTCGATTCGCTCGACTTACCTCGTGACGCGGGCCAACTTCGTCGCCTGCCACCAGCCGGGCTTTCTTGAACGCTACGATATGCTGTCGGCCCTCGCGCCGGGCGGGACGTTTCTACTCAACACGCCCTACGGCCCGGAAGATGTCTGGGCGCGTCTGCCGCGGTCGGCGCAGGAACAGATCATCAGCAAGCGGATACGGTTTTTCGTCATTGACGGCGCCGGCATAGCGCGCGCGAGCGGCCTGGGCGGGCGGATCAACACGATCATGCAGGCCTGTTTCTTCGCCCTTTCGGGCGTCCTGCCGAAGGACGAGGCGATTGAGGCGATCAAAGATTCGATCCGCAAAACCTATGAGAAGAAGGGCGAGGAGATCGTCCGGGTGAATTTGCAGGTCGTGGATCAGACGCTTGGGCGCCTCTACGAAGCGCAAATCCCGGAACGGGCTGAGGGCGAAATCAAACTGGCGGCGCCAGCGGCGGCGATGGCGCCCAAGTTCGTGCGCGACGTGCTGGGCGAGATCATCGCCGGGCGTGGCAATGAGTTGCCAGTAAGCGCGCTCCCGTGCGACGGCGCGTATCCGACGGGAACAGCTAAGTGGGAGAAGCGCAACCTGGCGCTCGAAATCCCGGCCTGGGACCCGGCCGTTTGCATCCAATGCGGCAAGTGCGCGATGGTCTGCCCGCACGGCGTCATCCGCATCAAGGTTTACGACTCGAAGCGTCTCGCCGGCGCGCCACCTGCCTTCAAATCATGCGACGCGAAAGACCGCGAGTGGCAGGGGATGAAATACACCATTCAGGTTGCGCCTGAAGACTGCACGGGCTGCGGCGTCTGCGTGGATGTTTGTCCGGCGAAGAACAAGTCGCAGACGAGGCTCAAGGCGATCAATATGGCGCCGCAACCGCCGCTGCGCGAGCAGGAGCGGAAAAATTGGGACTACTATCTGACGATTCCCGAACTGGATCGCCGGCTGATCAAAGTCTCGAACATTCGCCAGCAACAGCTTCAGGAGCCGCTGTTTGAATTCTCCGGCGCATGCGCCGGGTGCGGCGAAACGCCTTACATAAAACTGGTTACTCAACTGTTTGGCGACCGCGCCGTCGTGGCCAACGCGACAGGTTGTTCGTCAATTTACGGCGGCAACCTGCCGACCACGCCGTGGACGAAGAACGCCGAAGGGCGCGGGCCGGCGTGGGCCAATTCACTGTTTGAAGACAACGCCGAGTTCGGGCTGGGCTTCCGCATATCGATCGACAAGCAGAAGGAGTTCGCCTCCGAGTTGCTCGCACAACTGGCCGGGGCCGTCGGCGAAGACCTGGCGCTCGCCATCTTGACTGCGCCGCAGAAAGACGAAGCCGACATCTACGCCCAGCGCGAGCGTGTCGCTGCGCTCAAAGAAAAATTGCGCGCGATTGATTCGGAAGATGCCAGGCAACTGCTGGCGCTCGCCGACATGCTGGTCAAAAAGAGCGTCTGGATCATCGGCGGTGACGGGTGGGCTTATGACATTGGCTTCGGCGGCCTCGACCACGTCCTGGCGAGTGGGCGCAACGTCAACATCCTCGTGCTCGACACCGAAGTCTATTCCAACACCGGCGGCCAGATGTCGAAGGCCACGCCGCGCGCGGCCGTGGCCAAGTTCGCCGTAGGCGGCAAGCGCGTTGGGAAGAAAGACCTGGGTCTGATCGCCATGACTTACGGCAACGTCTACGTCGCCAGCGTGGCCATGGGCGCGCGTGACGAGCATACGCTCAAGGCGTTCCTGGAGGCTGAGGCCTACGACGGCCCGTCGCTGATCATCGCTTACAGCCATTGCATCGCGCATGGGATCAATATGACCACCGCGATGCAGAACCAGAAGGCGGCGGTAGACGCCGGGCAGTGGCTGCTCTACCGCTACCATCCTGAACGCGCGCGAAGCGGCGAGAACCCGCTCCAGCTCGACTCGCGCGCGCCGAAGATTCCCCTTGAGCAGTTTCTCTACCTGGAGAACCGCTTCAAGATGCTCACCAAGAACAAGCCGGAGGAAGCCAGGCGTTTGTTGGAAGAAGCGCAGAAGGACGTGCAAACGCGCTGGCGGATGTACGAGTACCTCGGCGCTCGCAAGCCGGACATGAATGGAGGGGGGCCGGCAGGAGGTTCGGTAAACGAAAGATGACGGGGAACGAGAAATGGATTTGACCACCACATATTTGGGAATGAAGCTGCGCACGCCGCTCGTGCCCTCGGCGTCGCCGCTCTCGGATGAGATCGACAATATTAAGCGTATGGAGGACGCAGGCGCATCAGCCGTAGTGCTCTCTTCGCTCTTCGAGGAGCAGTTACTGCTAGACCGCTACGAGCTTCACCATCACCTGACGCATGGGGCTGAGAGCTTCGCCGAAGCGCTGACATATACCCCCGAACCGGATGACATCCGTCTGGGGGCGGAAGACTACCTGGAGCGCATCCGCAAGGCCAAAGAGGCCGTCGCCATCCCCATCATCGCCAGCCTCAACGGCATATCCATTGGCGGGTGGACCGACTACGCGAACCTGATACAAGAGGCCGGGGCGGACGCGCTGGAGCTGAACATTTATTACATACCCACCGATCCGACCTTGACTGGCGCCGAAGTCGAACAGACCTATCTCGACATTCTCACCATAGTCAAATCGCTGGTGACGATTCCGGTCGCTGTCAAGCTGAGTCCCTTCTTCAGTAATCTGGCGAATATGGCCAGGCGCCTGGATGAGGCGGGCGCCGACGCCCTGGTCTTGTTCAACCGCTTTTACCAACCTGACATTGACCTCGACAACCTAGTGGTCCGGCCCAACGTGATCCTGAGCACACCGCACGCGCTGCGGCTCCCGCTGCGCTGGATCGCGATCCTTTACGGCCGTGTTCGGGCCGATCTGGCGGCCACGAGCGGCATCCACACGGCGCAGGACGTAATCAAGATGCTGATGGCCGGCGCCAACATCACCATGCTCTGCTCTACGCTGCTGCGGCATGGCATCGACCACATCAGCTTGATCGAGCAGCGCCTGCGCCAGTGGATGGAGGAACGCGAATACGAATCGGTCGAGCAGATGCGGGGCAGCATGAGCCAGGTCCATTGCGCGAATCCGGCGGAGTTCGAACGCGCGCAATACGTGCGCGCTCTTCAGAGCTTTAAACCCGTCGTGGTATAGAGATCAGCGCTTTTACGCTGAATTTGAGAAGTCATTCAGGTTGTCTTTGACGACGCTCTGAAACAATGAAGATCGCGGGGCCGCGATGTCCGATTCGGTGTTCGGGCGATTGTCGCCTGCGTCTGACGATCAATCTCCATTGTTCTTGAGAGTGCTTGCGGAATCCCAACAAGTGACAGATTTCAATCACGAACCAGCGAGCGACTCTGGTATCAATGACCAGCGCAGACTGATCGTCCGGCAAAAGATTGACTCCCGGTAGCCAGGGTAAAATCCGATCCAGCTTTCGACGCCGCATCCAGGCAGAGACTTTCAGCCAGAACGGTCTCACCTCGCGGACCATGAAGAAGCCATCCTCCCCCTGCCGCTGGTAAAGCGGCATAAATAATAATCCGCTCTCCGGCGCCTGCACCTCTCCGCGACGATCCTTGGCGAGCGCCTGCCCTTTTTGAACTCGCTGAAAGTTCGTATACCCGGGCCCCATAACAAATTCATCCTTCGCTTGAATCGCGTGCCGGTAACGCAATTCAAGCACGGGCGGCAATCCCATCGACGCCCGCGTTAATTTTCGGCGAAGCGCGAGCAGGTCGGGCGCGTCTTCTGGAGGCAAGCAGCCGGCTTCGACCATCGTCAGCCAGACCGCTGCTTCGTGATTTTCCACTGACGATAACGCTTGATGCTGACCAGCCTCAAATCCGACGGCGGCATGTCCAAGCTCATTGATGTAATTGAGAATTGTCCCGTCAAGGCTCTCTTCAAGTCCGAGAATGATCGGGACGCCGAGCCGCATCGCAAGATGGCGGTTGATTAGCGTGTCGCTGATGATGGCGAATGGCGCGCCGTCAGATGAGGTAGTGTGCAGGTCAAGGAAGACCACATCACCACGTTTTCTGGTGAGCGCTGACCCAATCGCTGCCAACAGTTCGCGTTGCTCTAGCTCTTCCGGCTCTGTGAGCGCCTCACAGGCCTGAGCCTTGAGCAGATCCAGGCGCTCTGGAGTCCACATCCGGTTGAGGTCTCGGTTCAAATAACGGGTTCCTCCATTCAAGGCTCTCAGATTCCCGGCGAAGGCGACCAATTCGCCTTTGAAAGGAGGGGTCGCCTCATGAAGACTACTTAACACTCTCTGCAAAGCCAGAGCGCCAGCGGGCTCGTTTCCATGAATGGCGCCAATGCAGATCACCAGCGGGCCGGCCGTCTGCCCACCATAGGTTCCGAGCTCACGCCGGAATTCGTGCTCGACATCACTTTTATTGATAACCCGACTTGACATCGTTTCATTCTTTTAGTGTGGGATTCTCAGTCAATAAGCATAAAGCAATTCAGGCGCCTCTCCCGAATCGCCTTCTCCACAGCAGGGATGGAGCGGTTTTACATATCTTCCATAATACCGACACAATTCAGGTCGCTTTCCGCAAAGTTATAACTTCAACCCCTCGAAACTGCGTAAAATTACTCACCCACGTGGCCATTTTCCGCAAGACAGACGCTTTTACTTCAGTCGAGCATGCTGTTTTCGAGTGGCATATTTATTGCGGTAATTTACCCGCTTCTATCCACAACGTGCGCTGACAAAGGCGCGAAAATACAAATGTATAAATCTGTGGAGGATCTATGGGTGAGCATAACGTATCGACTAAATATGACGCCTATCAGGCCCAGACCTTTATGAAATCTTTGCTCGCCGATGTGGCCGCGCTTGAACACATGATCGAAACGGGCAGGATCGAAAGCGGCGTGTGTCGCATTGGCGCCGAGCAGGAGATGTTCCTGATCGACCGAGCGATGCGGCCGGCCCCTGTAGCCTTGGAGGTTCTGAAAAACGCTAACGATCGCCGGCTGACGACCGAACTTGGGAAATTCAATCTCGAAGCCAATCTTTCGCCGCGCCCATTGGCGGGCCGTGGCTTGCGCGAAATGGAGGAGGAGCTTTCTGATTTGATGGCCATTGCCAGCCGCGCCGTCAAAAGCTGCGACGCGGACGTCCTTCTAACCGGCATCCTGCCCACTATCCGCCAATCCGACTTGACGCCCGACAATATGTGCCCGATCCCTCGCTATCATGAGTTGAGTCGCGCGCTAAATCAGTTGCGCGGTAGAGCATTCGACATTCACATCAAGGGGCTCGACGAGCTTTACGCCACTCACGACAACCTGATGTTTGAATCCTGCTGCTGCAGCTTCCAGGTTCATTTGCAGGTTGGGCCGGAAGAGTTCGCCCGCCTCTACAATCTGGCGCAGGCAATCTCAGGGCCGCTGCTGGCGGTTACCGCCAATTCACCGCTGCTCATCGGTCATCGCCTATGGCACGAAACCCGTGTGGCCTTGTTTCAACATTCGAACGATGAACGCTCGAGCGCTCGGCAGGCGCGGAGCCACCCGCCGCGAGCGAATTTTGGTGAAGGCTGGATCAAAGATTCGGTCATTGAAATCTTCCGCGAAGAGATCGCGCGGTTCCGCGTCATTCTGACAACAGAGATTGATGATAACCCGTTCGACGCTTTGGCTCGCGGCGCCTTACCTGAACTAGCCGCGTTGCGTTTGCACAACGGCACAGTATGGCGATGGAATCGGCCCTGTTACGGCGTCAATGGCGGCGCCGCCCATTTGCGGATCGAACACCGCCCGATGCCTGCGGGGCCTTCAATCATTGATGAGATGGCGAACGCAGCGTTCTTTTACGGGCTGATGACGGCGCTCCCCCACGAGTACGGCGAGATCGAAAAGCTGATGTCATTCGACGACGCTAAGAACAATTTCTTTGTCGCGGCGCGGTACGGATTGAAGGCGCAACTCGCCTGGGTCGGCGGGCAGGATTGGCCGGCTTCGACGCTGATCATGGACCATCTGCTGCCGATGGCGCGCGAAGGTTTGAAACGGGCCGGCGTGGATGCGGAGGATCGCGACCGCTACCTGGACGTAATCGAAGAGCGCGTCGAGCGTGACCAAACCGGCGCGTTATGGTCGTTGCGTTCGCTCGCGGCTATGGGCGAACGAGGTACCCGAGAGACGCGCCATCGAGCGTTGACCGAAGCCATGCTGGTGGGCAGCCGCAGTGGCGCGCCCATCTCGCGCTGGACGCTGGCCACGGTGAATGGATCAACCGATTGGAGCCGGAGTTATCAAACCGTAGCTCATCTGATGTCAACCGACCTGTTCACGGTGCGACCGGACGACCTGGTTGACCTGGCCGCCAGCGTAATGGAGTGGAGACACATTCGTCATGTGCCCGTTGAAGACGATGAGGGTCGGCTGGTGGGGCTGATCTCGCACCGAGATCTTCTGCGATTGCTCGCGCAAGGAATGCTAAGCCGCAGCGCAAAGGAAGTTACCGTGAAGGAAATTATGATCCGCGACCTGTTCACAGTCGCGCCCGAAACGCCGACGCTCGAAGCGTTGACAATCATGCGCCGGCGTAAAGTCGGCTGCCTTCCGGTAGTAGAAAACGACCGGCTGATCGGTATCGTCACCGCTTACGATTTTCTGGCGCTTTCAGCGGAGATCATCGAAAATCAATTGGGGGGATCAGCAGCGGACAAGGTTGAGAACGAGCCGAAAACTGAAATGGACGCGTCGCTGAAAAAGGAGTGAAGCGATGTTCCATCCTATTCCGCTCCAGCTGAATCAATCTGATCAGCGCCAAAATAAAGCGTATGGAAATTGTGAGCTATATGCTGGGCACACCAAGATCTGGATTGAGGCGGCGAGTCAGCACCGCGAGCGGCAGCGAGCGGAATCTTCGCCAACGGCCATCCACTACTGCTCGCGGTACTGACCCAGTCGGCGCCTTGCGAATTCCATATCCTGGCGCGCCGGGCATATAGGTCAAATTCCCCACAAACTGAGGAATATTACTCATTCAATCTCAGCTCAATCCACGAACAAGTGAAAGAAACCTTGAGAACGCCTGGGTTTTCGTTGAGCGCGCCCCCGTCTCTTAAGCGGCACATCTGTTGCTGGATGAGAGTGTGGAACGGGTTAGGCGTCAGATGGGAGGAGGTGAGTTTGTAATGCGCCATCTTATACGTTTAGTTAACAAGTCGGAGTTAACCGAAATCTGTTCCGATATTGGTTTGAGCAATAAATGCTTGCTTTGCAATCTATCCGGAGGTCCCTTGCGTGACTTCGACACGATATCTCTTACCAGCTTCTACCCGCGAGGCGCAAAGCTATTTATTGAAGGGCAGCATCCCAAAGGCGTGTTTATCCTTTGCAGCGGCCACGCGAAACTGTCTATCGATTCGAGCAATGGCAGATCACTTATGCGCATTGCCGAGCAAGGCGAGATGCTAGGTTTGAGCGCGACCTTATCGGGATACCCCTATGAGGTTTCGGCTGAGATGCTCGAATCTGGGCGGGTCAATTTCATTCGGCGGGATCATTTCCTTAACTTCCTAAACAACCAGGCTGAAGCAAGTTTGCGCGTGGCCCAACATCTCAGTCACGTTCACGTGGCTGCCCATGAACAGATGCGCGCGCTGGCTCTATCGGATTCCGTCGCTGAAAAGCTGGCCAGGCTGTTGCTGAACTGGCTCAAGAAGGCAGGAAGGCATACGGAACAAGGCGTTCATCTAAAGCTTGCGCTGACGCATGCAGAGATCGCTCAGATGATCGGCGTGACGCGCGAGACGGTCACCCGATTGCTGGGGGAGATGCGCAGCAAAGGGGTTATTCAACTCAAAGGGTCGAACCTGGTGATCAAAGATATAGAGGCATTGGAAGACATGGTCAGCCCATGACACGCCAATACGAGCGATAGCTCGTTTTCGGCGGAAGCGGGCGTTTATAGGAGGGTTATGATATGAGGCATAGAGTGGCGTCGTTTATCGTCCTTGCATCGCTGTGCTTGATGTTCTATTCGGTTCATGCCGGACTAGCTGGGCAAAACAAAGAGCAAGTTGCTCGAGGCAAAAAGTTATACCTGAGTTACTGTGCGAGTTGTCACGGCGTGGACGCCTCGGGCAATGGGCCGGTCGCGTCTTCGCTCAAACAGCAGCCGCCCGATCTGCGCCGAATCCATGCGAAAGCTGGCAAATTCTCGGCGGAAGAAGTTCGCAAGAAGATCGCAGGCGATCTATCGTCGCCGGCGCATGGCCAGAGAGACATGCCAGTGTGGGGCATGATTCTGAGCCGCGATGACATTAACAATCTGGTGAAATACCTGGAATCCATTCAGAAGCCTTTCGAGGCGCAGCCGGCGGATTAGTTTGAGAGATGAGCTTTTCCGCTGAGATCCGAAGGATTCCGAACGCGAATTACTCGAAGGCGCGCGAGTCCGAAACTGAGGATCGCCTCCTTTGGGCTGCTCGGCGGTAGCATCTACCATTGTTCCAGGGTCTGCCGTGCCTTGGGGAAATTCTGCCAGGCGCCGCCGCTTCCTTCAGCGCCGGTGTGAAGCCAAGGCCAGATTGGCCTGCCGTCGTGATCTGCTCAAATTGAAACGCGCCGCCAGGCCGGAGCAGTATCGGGAAGACTGGCGACGCGTCCTTTCAAGTCGGTCCGTCTCAATGTCACGACACAGATTTTCGATCAAGCCGCTTTTGCCAGAGATTCCTCCTTTTTTCCTTCTTCACCCACCGGCAAGTTTGCGGCGCCTTCGATGACGGCTAGTTTGGCGACTTCTGCGGATTTTCTTGGAAGCCCGAGCAAAATTGCGGTGAAGAGAATCATTCCGACAGTCGGCAGCGCGACTGAAATCACGGCTATATTCAATCTCTGGTAGTAAAACAGAGGTACTCCATCCGCAAATCCCGCCGATGTCATCAATACCACAAGGAGACTAAAAACGCTGACCAGGCAAGTTCCGAAGAGAACTAAAGCGGCGAGCGGCAATAAGGAATTCGCGATGTTTTTCATACTTTGCTCCTATCTCAAGGCGAGTCAAAACACACAGGTTTCGGTCAAAGAGAACGAGTGGAAGAGCGTTCAATCTCTCCTCGCCGGCGAGCAGGTGCAAACTCTGTTCCTATCCCTGACGCCGCGAAAGACAGTGTTTCCGCAGCATTTTTGCCTTTACGCGCCTGGGGCGGATGAATCTTCTGAGGAAATCTCCGCAGCTGGCGTCAAAAATACGCAGTCATTTTCCGCAGCTTTGGGCGATAACCTGGCGAGCAGCAGTTCCAAGTCTTGATTTCACTTGATTACTCCTCCCGCCGGCAGAAGGCACGGTTGTTGCTCTGTCAGTGTGCAGGAACCGAAATCGCGCAGCCGCCATCTCGTCGAAGGCGATTGAAGTTTGGCGCCGATGAAGCATGCGCGGCGGCGATGGTTCCGAACGCATCATAGAAATCAACAGCTTTTTTAGGATTGGAGGATGCAGTCATGACAAACAAAACTGGTACAGCAATGGCCCCAATGAAGGCCCTTCGTGAATTGATGGGCTTCGATCCCTTCCGCAAATTCCCCGAGAGGTTTTTCGAAGGCTTCGATCCTTTCATGATGCTCGGCGGAGAGAATTGGTCGCTCGCCACCTGGGCGCCGGCCTGCGACATCTACGAGAACAACAATGCGATCGTGGTCAAAGTCGAATTGCCGGAGGTGAAGAGAGAAGACGTGCGCGTCTCGATTGAAAACAACATACTGACGATTCACGGCGAGCGCAAACTTTCCGAAGAGACCAAGAAGGAGAACTATCATCGCGTCGAACGCAACTACGGTGAATTCACCCGCAGCTTCACGCTGCCGGGCTTCGTTGACACAAACAAGGTCAACGCGGAGTTCATGGACGGGATTCTGCGAGTGACGTTGGCTAAACGCGAAGAGGCAAAGCCGAAAAACGTCGAGGTCAAAGTTAAATAACTCAAGGCGCGACAGAGCGGGATTCTGTTGTCGTCTTCTATCCAGCCGCAGCGACCGGGAAGGGGTGGCTGCGGCTGGACGTATGAAGCGCAGGGTGAAGATCTCAGTAACAGAATGTTGATTGGGCGCGAGAGCGTAGGGAGGTTGTGATGAAAGAGCGGATGAGAATCCTGATTGGTTATGACGGCTCGGAATACGCTGACGCCGCGATTGACGATCTCCGCCGGGCCGGGTTGCCGAGGGAATCCACTGCGGTTGTGCTTTCAGTAATCGAGAGTTGGTCGCTGGCGCCGTCGGGGTTCGAGTTGATGGAAGGCATGGACGAACTAGTTCAAATAAAGGCGACGGCTCGGCTCGGCGCCGCACGCGTCAAATCATTGATGCCCGAATGGGAGATCGAGCCTGAAGTGGCTGTCGGGTCTCCGGGGAGCGAGATTCTTGAAAAGTCCGGAATATGGGATCCGGATTTGATCGTCGTCGGCTCACATGGTAGGAGGGCGGCCGGGCGAATCTTTTTCGGAAGCGCCTCTTTGAAGCTGGCGCACGAAGCCCACTGCACAGTCCGCGTTGCGCGCGCCGGTCAGGACGGACCCGCGAGGCCGCTCCGCGTGATGGTCGGCGTTGACGGCTCAAAAGGTTCAGAAGAAGCGGTCAATGTCGTCGCCTCGCGCCATTGGCCTGAAAACAGCGAAGCGCGCATCGTCAATGCCTGTTGGAGGATTCCGACCGCCACCTCAGCCCCTTTGGTAGACCGGATCGCCGGATGGATCGCGGAAGAGCAGGCTAGAGTCAAAGTGGCGATTGACGCGGCTTTCGAAAAGCTGAGACAGGCCGGACTGCAAACCTCGGTCGTTGTGAAGGAAGAGGAGCCGAAGGCGCTGCTGCTCAACGAGGCTGAGGGCTGGAACGCCGACTGCATCTTCGTAGGGGCGAGGGGAGTGGGGCGAGTCGAGAGGCTTCTGACCGGCAGCGTGTCGTCTGCAGTCGCCGCGCGCGCCCACTGCTCAGTCGAAATCGTTCGTGTTGCGTAATCGTAATTGGCGAAAGCCTGTGTGCCAATCTCACCGGCAGAATTCGGTAAATCATTCAAGTCCAACCTGGGACGCCGTTCACAGTCAGCAACGTCCGTTGCGAGACAGGAGCGCCCAATCACTGCTTTAACAAACGATTTGGTCAAAACCCCACCATCAACCAGGCGCATTCTCCACCCTAGTCTGATAAAGACTGCGAGTTATTCCGCAACCGGCTGCGGAACTTTGCGCAAATAAGATCGGTGTCTCGGCGTTTTCATGGAAAGACGGGCACATTCACCTTTGGAATAAGGATTGCCCTTAATTCGTCCGAACGAAGGAGAACTATAAAGTGATTAGTTTTACCTGGAAGCGACGGAGAATATGCGCTCTGCGAAAGAATTGATGACGACATCCGTACCGATGGCGCAGCCTGATGAAACTGTCAGCGTTGCGCTCGAAAGGCTGCGTGAACTCAAGCCGGAGGAGGCGAGCCATCTTTATCTGATTGACGAAGCCTCTGTTCTGACCGGCCAGGTTCCGATCGAAAGGCTCATCGCCGCCGCGCCGGAAACGAGGCTTGGCGATCTGCGTGGCGATCCGCCGATCGAAGTCCGGCTTGACGACGATGCTGAATTGGTCGCGCTACTGGCGGTCGAGCGCCATGACGGGGATGTGGCGGTGGTTGACTATAAACGAGGGCTTATCGGCGCAATCCCGATTGGCCGCTTGCTCAGGCTTCTGCACGAGGAGCACGTTGATGAAATCCTGCGCCGCGGCGGTGTGGGCGCGGGGCATCCGTCGCCGGCCGAAGCGCACGAAACGATCAGGGCGTTCAGGGCGCGAATGCCCTGGCTCGCGCTGGGATTGTTAGGCGGGATGCTGGCGGGCGGAGTCGCAAGTATTTTCGAGGAGTCGCTGAAGCGCGAGGTCACGCTGGCGTTCTTCTTGCCGCTGGTCGTTTACATGGCCGACGCCATCGGTACGCAGACCGAAACGATACTGGTGCGGCGGATGGTTTACGGCAGGGTCTCGCTCATCACGCAACTCTGGTGCGAAGCTTCGTTGGGCCTGCTGATCGGATTGACCATCGGCGGGGCCGCATGGATAGGGCTGTGGTTGCTGGACGGCCGGGGCCATGTGGCAACCGTTGTGGCGTTGACGATCCTTTGCTCATCAATCGTTGCGACGCTGATTGCGAGTCTGTTGCCCTGGATGCTGGATCGTCTGGACATTGATCCGGCGATGGCCAGCGGTCCCGTGGCGACGGTTCTGCAAGACTTGCTCAGTGTGGCGATTTACCTGGGAATCGCTTCGGCGATTATCTGAGGGAAGAAATATGAAGATAGAAGATATTCTTGTGCCGATAGATTTTTCGCCCGGCTCGCTGCGGGCGCTCGATTACGCTCTGGCGCTGGTTGATCCGGACGGCGAGGTTTATCTGATGCACGTGATTGACGCCGACTTCCTGGCGCGGGTGAATGATGAAGGTTTCTGCGACGCGGAGACGGCGAGGACGCAATTGCAGCGGAAAGCCGAAGAGCAATTGCAGCAGGTTGCGCGAAAATACTCGTTATTAAATGTCCGCATTGAATCGTTGGTCGTGGTTGGCAAACCGTTCGCGGAGATTTTGCGCATCGCGGCCGATCTACATTTCAGTCTGATCGTGATGGGAATTCGCGGCCGGCATCAGGGCGGGATCGAGGAGATTCTCTTCGGCTCGACGGCGGAGAAAGTACTGCGCGCCGCCCGCATTCCAGTTGTGTGCGTTCCTCCCGGAACAGGGGCCGAGACTAACGAAGGAACGAATCAATGACGCATTACGGATTATCGAATGAGGCTGCGCAGGCGCGCCTGATGCAATACGGGCCGAACGCTCTGCCCGAAAGACCGCCAACTCCGTTGTGGCGGCGCTTCGCGCGGCAATTCCAAAGCCCGCTCATCTACATCCTGCTCTTCGCGCTGGTGGCGGACGCCGCCATCTGGGTGAGCGAAGGGGCGACAGGGCTACCGGTCGAGTCAATCGCCATCGCCGTCATCCTGCTGCTCAACGCCGGGCTGGGCGTTTACCAGGAGAGCAAATCCGAAGCAGCGCTCGCTCGGTTGAAGGAGATGGCCGCGCCGATGGTCTGGGTATTGCGTGAGGGGAAGCTCGCTCATCTGCCGAGCGCGGATTTGGTCCCGGGCGACGTCGCGCGCATCGAGGCAGGCGACCGGGTTCCCGCCGACGGCAGCTTGATTGAAGCCGAAGGGGTGATTGTTGACGAGTCGGTGCTGACCGGAGAGTCCGCGCCTATTGATAAAGAATCCGGCGCTGATGTTTTCAGCGGTACACTGCTCGTCCGAGGCAAAGGTTACGTCGAGATCAGCCGCACCGGCGAAAAGAGCGCGATGGGGCGGTTGGCGGTGATGATCGGCGGCATTGAAGCGGAAAAGACCCCGCTCGAACGCAGGCTGGAAAAGTTCGGCGGGCAGATCGCGCGGGGCGTGCTCGCGCTGGCGGTATTGATCGCCGTTGGCGGCTTATTGGTAGACGGCCTTGAGCGTATTGGTCACGTCCTTCTTTTCGCCGTCGCGCTCGCCGTCGCAGCCGTGCCTGAAGGGCTTCCCGCAGTGTTGACGCTGACGCTGTCGTTGGGCGTGGAACGGATGGCGAAGAGGAAAGCCGTCGTGCGCCGCCTGAGCGCCGTCGAAGCGCTCGGCTCGGTGACGGTGATCGCCACGGACAAGACCGGCACGCTGACCGAGAACCGGATGTTCGTGAAGGATCTGGACAGTCCTGACGCCGAACGCGCCTTGCGGGCGATGGCGTTGGCCAATGATGCGGATGAGGAAGCCGGGGCCGGCGATCCACTCGAGCTGGCTTTGCTCGAATACACGAAGGGTCGCGGCGTCGATCTCGATCTGATGAGGCGCGAGCATCCACGCCGAAGTTCTCTACCGTTCGACAGCTCGTACAAGTTCATGCGCGCTACCGTGGAAGAGAACGGCGCCTTGATGAGTTATCTCAAGGGCGCGCCGGAAGTGATATTACAACGCTGCCGTCTTTCCGTCGCAGCGTGCAGGAGCTGGGAAGAGAAGGCTGAAGGGTATGCCAGAGAAGGGTTCCGCGTGCTGGCGTTCGGGAGTCGTGAAGGCGAAGGTGATGAGGAGATAGAATTTCTTGGCCTAACGCTGCTATGGGATCCGCCGCGGCCGGAGGTCCCGGACGCGATCAGACGCGCGCAGGACGCCGGCATCCGCGTGGTGATGGTCACTGGCGATCATCCGGCCACGGCGTTGGCCGTCGCGCACGAAGTGGGTATACGCCCGAGCCGCGTGTTAACAGGATTGGAGCTTGAGACGATGCCTGAGGAGGCGCTGAGCGAGACGGTCAAGGAGGCGAACATCTTCGCCCGCGTCGCGCCGGAACACAAACTCCGATTGGTCGAAGCTCTCAAACACAATGGCGAAATTGTGGCGATGACAGGCGACGGAGTGAACGACGCGCCCGCGCTCAAGCGTTCGGATGTCGGCGTCGCGATGGGCGAGCGCGGCAGCGACGTTTCGCGCGAGGTCGCCGACCTGGTGTTGATGGACGACAACTTCGCCACTATTGTCGCGGCCATTGAGGAGGGCCGCAACATTTACGAGAACATCCAGAAGTTCATCCGGTTTCTCTTCTCGACCAACCTGGCTGAAATCCTGATCGTTGTGGGAGGCGCGTTCGGCGCGGCGTTGATGGGACTGCGCGACGAGACGGGCGCGATCCTGCTGCCGCTGACGGCCGTGCAACTGCTCTGGGTCAACATCGTCACGGACGGCCCGCCTGCGCTGGCGCTGGGCTTGGATAAAGACCCCGGCGTGATGCGAGAACGGCCACGCGACCCACGGGCTCCGCTGCTCGACCGCGAATCGTCTCGGTTTATCCTGACGACCGGTTGCATTAAGGCGGCGATCGGCGGCGCGCTGCTCGTGGCGATGCCGCTCATAGGCTTCAGCGTGCTGCAAACGCGTACGGCAATCTTTCTGCACGCGACGATCGGGCAGTTGTTTTACGCCTACCCGGCGCGGCGGATCAATGCGCCGCCACAATTCAACGGAGCGCTGCATCTGGCCGTCATTCTTGGGGTCGGTTTGCAACTACTGACGGTGTTGCTTCCGGGCTTGCGCACGCTGCTGGGGCTTGAGCCACTCACGCTTGAGCTGTTCACACTGGTTTCGGCGGCCGTGGTAGTGACGTGGGGCGCGGCTGAAGCCTACAGCCGCCTTGCGCCGTTGGCCCATCGTATTCAGGAAGATGCGACCTGATCTATAGTTTCCGGTTTTTGATCTCTGAAAGCGGAAACGGTAATTATCATTTCGGAAAATAAAGCTTTCTCATAGCGACTTAACAGCCATTTAAGGTCCGTAGCCGATACTGATTGCCCCTCTTAATTTCAGGATCAGGCTCTGAGGCGGTTTCAGGCCGGATGAACAATAAAAGGACAAGGCGCGGCTTATGAGAAAGAAAATCGCTTCAATCGGGCGTCGGCTCACAGTGTCTTTGCTAATGGTCTCAATCGCCCTGTCGGGGCTGATCGCGAGTGGATGCGATCGGGCGGGCGAAACAGATCAACCTAATGCGAACGGGCGGATGGTGATTCAGAACATCGGCTCCGACACAATGGTCAATCTGGCGCAAGCGTGGGCGGAGGAATACGCCACAGTCGACCCGGCGGTTTCGGTCGAAGTGTCAGGCGGCGGCACCGGGACAGGCGTAGCGGCGCTCATCAACGGCACAGCGGACATCGCTAATTGCAGCCGCCAGATGGAAGCAGGCGAGATTGCCAAGGTCAGAGCCTCGGGCGGGCAAGAACCCAAACTCAACATCGTCGGCTATGACGCGCTCGCGATCTTCGCGCATAAGGACAATCCGCTCGACGAGATCACTATCGAGCGTTTGGCGGTGATCTATGGCGAGAAAGGCCCGGTTCGGTCGTGGGCTGATCTGGGAGTTCAGATCCCCGGTTGTCAGAGCGGTGAGATGATTCTGGTGAGCCGCCAGTCGAACTCAGGGACGTACCATTACTTCCGCGAAGCCATTCTCGGAAAAGGCATTGATTTCAAACTCGGCACGCTGGACTTGCACGGATCGAAGGACGTGGTCGAATTGGTCAGTCGCACCCCCTGCGCCATCGGCTACAGCGGAATGGGTTACGCCACGCCCAACGTGAAGATGCTCCGCGTCGCGCGCAAACCAGGCGAGACCGCGTTCGCGCCCAACGTCGAGAACACGCAGACCGGCGCGTACCCCATCGCGCGTCCGCTCTATATGTACACGCGCGGCGAGCCGAAAGACTCGGTGAAGAAATACCTCGGATGGATTCAATCCGAAGTGGGGCAGGCGATCGTTCGGGCGACGGGCTATGTGCCCATCGTCAAAGAGACTGGACTGCGCGCGGCGGTCGGACAAGGAGCGAGGCGCCCATGAGACGCCGCCGTTGGGAATTGATCTCCGAATCGCTGGTCGAATGGCTGATCCGCTTGTGCGGGGTGAGCGCGATCATTTTCGTCTTCGGCATCTTCTATTTCGTCTTCCGCGAAGGCGCAGGATTGTTGTGGAGCGGGCGTTTCAGCGTCGTTCAATTCCTGACGAGCATTGAATGGTATCCAACCTCGCAAAGCCATATCCGGTACGGCGCGTTAGCGCTGATCGTTGGCACTTTCAGCGTCACGCTGCTGGCAATGGCCATCGCCGTCCCTTTCGGCGTCGGCGCGGCGATTTACGTCTCGGAATTCTGCGGGCCGCGCGCGAAAGAGACGCTCAAGATCGTCATCGAACTGCTGGCGGCGATCCCTTCGGTTGTCTGGGGCTTTATCGGGCTGACGATCATGAACTCGCTGATCATCAAGTTATTCAACGCGCCCATTGGCCTGAATGTGCTCAATGGCGGCGTCATTCTGGCGCTGATGAGCGTGCCGATCATCGTCTCGATCGGCGAGGATGCGCTCAAGGCCGTGCCTGACTCGTTTCGTGAAGCCGCGCTCGCGCTTGGCGCGACACGGTGGCAGATGATTCGCCACGTGTTGCTGCCGGCGGCCAAGAACGGTTTGCTCGCGGCGGTGCTGCTCGGCGTGGGCCGAGCCGTCGGTGAGACGATGGCCGTGCTGATGGCGACCGGCCACTCGATCAGAATCCCGACCAGCGCGCTCGACCCCGTTAGGACCTTGACCGCGACCATCGCCGCCGAGTTGGGCGAGACTTCGGTCGGTTCCGATCATTATCAAGTCCTCTTCATCATCGGCATTCTGCTGTTTTCGATCACCTTCGTCGTCAACCTGAGCGCGGATCTGATCGTGCGCGGCATTCGAGGCAAAGCATGAGCGCGTTGATAGAAAACCCAACGTCAGCGGCCATTGCGGCGCAGTTCACGAAGACCGATTTCGTGCGCAAGAAGGAGCGGCGCGAGCGCGTGGCGCGCTTCATCTTCGCCGCGATGGCGCTGCTGATGATCCTGCCGCTGGCGCTGATTGTCGGTTATCTCTTTTACCGCGCGTTGCCCGTCCTGTCGTTCGATTTCCTGTTCAAAGTTCCCATCCGCGGGATGCGCGCGGGCGGCATCTGGCCGGCGCTACTCGGCACAATCTACCTGGTCTTGATTTCGCTGGCGGCCGCCGCGCCCATCGGCGTGTTGGCGGCGGTCTACCTGAATGAATACGCGTTAGAGAACTGGTTCACGCGCGGCGTCAATTTAGCCGTGGTCAATCTGGCTGGCGTGCCGAGCATCGTGCATGCGCTGTTTGGCCTCGGCGCTTTTGTTCTGTTTGCAGGCATCGGGCGTTCAATCCTTGCGGCGTCGTTGACGCTGGCGATTATGACGCTGCCGGTAATCATCGCCAGCGCGAAAGAAGCGCTGGCCGCCGTGCCGCGCTCGTTCCGCGAGGCATGCTGGAACGTCGGCGCGACGCGCTGGCAGACGATTCGCCACGTCGTCTTGCCGAATTCGGTCAGCGGCATTCTGACCGGCGTGATCTTGCAAGTCTCGCGCACGGCGGGCGAGACGGCGCCGGTGATGTTCACGGGCGCCGTCTTTTACAAGGCGATCAAGGAGGGGGACATCTTCGCCTATGGTCTGTTCGACCAATGCATGGCGCTCTCGATGCACCTCTTCACGGTCTCGACGCAGGTAGCCGACGTGCCCGAGGCGCTGCCTTATGGCACGGCGTTGGTTTTGCTGGCGACGGTGCTCGCGGTCAATGCGCTCGCCATCGCTTTCCGCGTCTATCTACGCGCGCGCAAAAAATGGTGATGGCGACGAAAAAGATCGAAGTTAGGGATTTGCGGCTCGCTTACGGAGCGCGCGAGGCGCTGAAGGGCGTCACTTTCGACGTTTATCAAAACGAGATTCTGGCCGTGATCGGCCCGGCGCAGTCGGGTAAGACGAGTTTACTCAAGGCGCTCAACCGAACGCTCGAATTCACCGCCAACGCGCGCGTCGCGGGGACGATCAAGGTGGACGGCGAAGACATCAGCCGCGTCAAGAGCGTGCACGAACTGCGGCGCAAGATCGGAATGGTCGCGCCGCTGCCCGTAGGGTTGCCGATGACGATCTACGACAACGTTGCCTTCGCGCCACGTATGGCCGGGTTGCGGAATAAAATCGACCTCGACGAGCTGGTTGAGCGATGCCTGCGCCAGGCGGCGCTGTGGGACGAAGTAAAAGACCGGCTCGACACGCTCGGCACGAAACTTTCAGGCGGCCAGCAACAGCGCCTGACCATCGCGCGCGCCCTCTCGCACAGCCCGGAGATTTTGTGCCTCGATGAGTTCTCCATTGCGATTGATCCGGTCACGACGATGCGCATTGAGGAAGCGCTCAAGAAATTGCGCTCGCAGATCACCATCATCCTCGTCACCAACTTGACACAACAGGCGCGCCGTCTGGCCGACCGCACGATGTTCCTCTGGAACGGCGAAGTCATCGAACTCGACCGCAACGAAGTCATTTTCTCCGGCCAACCCGCCGACCGGCGAACCTATGAATACGTGAACGGCATTTTCGGATGAACAGGACACTCGATTACAGCATTCAGACACGCGATTTGAACCTCTGGTACGGCGACTTTCAGGCGCTGCGCAATGTTTCGCTCGACGTCCGCGACGGGCTGATCACCTCGCTCATCGGCCCTTCGGGCTGCGGCAAGACGACTCTGCTACGCTGCTTCAATCGCATCAACGAACGCTACGGATACGTGACGACCAAAGGCGAGATCAAAATCCTCGGCAAAAATATCTACGACCCGGACATCTCGCTCGTCGAACTGCGCAAAGGCGTCGGGATGGTCTTCCAGCGCCCCAACCCGCTGCCAATCTCCGTTTACGAAAACATCGTCTTCGGTCTACGCCTTCACAACGAACGCTCGACGCTGCGAAAGTCCGATCTTGACGCCACGGTCGAGTCCGCGCTAACCGAGGTCGGTTTATGGAAAGACTTGAAGGACAGATTGAAGGCCAACGCCACGACGTTGCAGCTCGAACAGCAACAAAAGCTCTGCATCGCGCGGCTGCTTCCGCTCAAGCCCGAAGTGATCCTGATGGACGAGCCATGTTCGGCGCTCGATGTGGACGGCACGCGCGCCATCGAGGAGTTGATGTCCCAGCTCAGGGGGCGCTACACGATTCTGATCGTCACGCACAACATGGCGCAGGCGCGGCGCGCCAGCGAAGAATGTGTTTTTATGCTGCTCGGCGAAATGATCGAACACCGTCCCACTGAAGACCTCTTCTCCAACCCTCATGACCCGAAGACCGCCGAGTATATCGAGGGGCGCTTCGGCTGAATCGTTCGCCGGGCGCCGATCCAGACAACATTTAGACGCCCTTGCTTTTCTCTCAATTTGTCGGCTACACAGTATGGCCGGAATAAAACTGTAATAATCTATAATTTACGCCCAGGCGCCGTTTTATTGCCCGGCGCCTGTATATTTTTGAGGAAAGCGGAACTATGCCAAAAGAGAAAGTGCTTGTGGTTGACGACGATTCGGCGATTCGCTACACGCTTACAGAAGCGTTGCGAGGCTGGGGGTACGAACCGCTCGAAGCCTCTAATATAGCGGCGGCGCTGG
>DATCXQ010000041.1:0-16654 GCA_036565725.1 Blastocatellia bacterium | reverse complement strand
CGCGGCAGCGACGGTTGACCCCGATCTGCAAAATCAACCGTCGCTGCCGCGACTAACGGACCGATGCGCTGATGGTCCCGGCTTTGAAAAGCCGGGCTAAGCTCACACGGTCGCTGCCGCGACCTGGAAAAATGTTTCGTTGATGCGCGCGAAAGCTATGATCGAAGTATATCCGTTACCGGTAACACATTCAACAGATGTGACGCCCTTCTGTCCATTTCGCCCAAAAGGCATGGTACGCGGATGAATCAGATTTCCCCTGGATACCGGAAGGTATGCATGCCACCGCGTCGGGAACCAATCTCTGGGTGGCTACTGAGGGAAGAAGGGATTCGGGCGGCAATGTTATTACCAATCCGGCCACGGGGGGGCGCGTGGTTATCTGTGTCTCCCAAAGCTCCGTCGATTAAACACGCCGATTAAACACAAAGACGTAAAGGCGCAAAGACCTCATAGTGTCTTTGCGCCTTTGTATTTAGTCTTTGAGATGTGTTCGTTTACGAACCGATGCGTGCGAAACGGCAGGCTAAAATCAGCGTTCTGTCGACACGGTCCATGAGCTTCTGGACGGATTAGGGCGCGCGGGCTGACTCATCGGTTAAAGCGCCGCGCCGGCAAAATCACGGACGAATGAGGAAAAAGACGCCAGTCGCAATCATTATTTTTGCATTCGCCTTTACGCGCTTCAGCCAAACTGTTCCTGCAAATGCTCAACATTTGGCGCCGGGGCGCCTCGGCGAATCGTCACCGCCTCTCGCCGCGAGCGTTAACCGCCAACAGAAAGACGATTTCATCGTGCCGAGCCGGCCGACCGTGTCCGAACCGGCCGACATTCAGAGAGTGGGAGTTCTCCAACTCGAGTTCGGGCTGGACGCGCAATTCGACGCGAAAGAGTTTCGTAATCAACAAACGACCCCGCTCGACTTACGGTTTGCGGCTCTCAGCCGTTTGCTTCTGGACCTCCAACTGGAGGCCGTTAAATCGCAAGTCGACCGGACAGGTGTGCGGTCGACCGGGGTCGGCGACGCCATAATCGGCCTTCAGGTGGTAATGTTTAAGGGCGCCGGGTACCCGACATTTTCGTTCGCGTATCACTCGAAACTGCCCACCGCAAGCAAAGAGAAAATGCTCGGCTCCGGGCGCGTCGACAACAAAGCCGTGCTGCTGATAGGCGAGCAGTTCGGCGACTTCGACCTGATCGTCAACGCGGCATATCTTAACGTGGGGCGAAAAGATAGCGGCCGACGCGCTGACGGCGGGCAGTTCTCAATCGCCCTCGCTTACGAATTCGAAAACCACTTTGGCCTGGTCGGAGAATTGTCGGGGCAGAGTCTGGAATACATTCTGCCGCGCGGCGTCTACCCGTTCGGCGGGGTGACTTACCAGGTCAATCGCCGGCTGCGCTTTGACGTGGGACTGCGCTTCGGCATCGGCGCTCAGGCGCCACGGGTGTCGGTAGTAGCAGGGTTCGTTTTCGGAATCGCCGACCTATACTGAATCAGTACCCGATGTTCGGCGCCGCCTGCATTCCGAGCCGGTCGCAGACTTGTGACAGTTAGAGGCTGCTTGGCGCAACAGGCGAGCCGTGCGAATCGAAGGTCCCGCGCGGCTCTTTGGCGCTGCCGCAGGCTCTACAACTGCCATCGAAGTCTCGATCTGTGCGGCTAAAAGCCACAGCCGCTCGATCACATCTAAATTGGCTAGCAAATTCGTGTACGTGATTGTGGCGCGAGTTGTTTACTCGCGCCTCTATCCTGGTTGGAATCCTGATCATGCGACGCCACAAACAGGGCGATTAAACAAATCGCCCCACACCGTACACACATTTGCTGACCGCCAGAAATCCCCGCAGTGTGACGGCGTCCGTCGAGACATATCCTGCGCCTTCACTCGCCGCCCCGAAACTACCGCCGCGCGACTCGACCAGATACTTCATATGCTTCGTCGGCGCGATGCTTGGACATAAGCCGCCGTACCGCGGCGAGTCTGTCGGTGTGGGAAGGAGTGAGCAAGTCATCTATCAGTTGCAGTTGCTCCCTGGCGTTGCGCACAATGACGTCGCAGGACTTTTTTAGTTGCGCCAGGTCGGGCGGGTCCTCGCGCAGCATCTGGTCGCTGCCGAGTATCACGTTCAGAGGCGAGCGCAATGCCTGCAAAACGACGGCGATGAATTCATCTTTGCTTCGGCTCGCGGCTTCAGCCACGGCGCGGGCAGCCGCCTCCCGCTCGTACGCGGAAATCATCCTCTCTTCGTCGCGCTTGCGGCCGGTAATGTCGCTGGTGAACCAGCGGGCATGAATGAACTTCCCGCCCTCAAAGAGCGCGTTGGAGTTGACCAGGACGTGACGGATTGAACCGTCTTTGCAAATCATTCGGGCTTCGCGCTCGCGCAACGTCTCGCCGCTGGCCAGGCGGGCGAGGAAGTCCTCAATCACCTCCTCATCCGCGTGGAACTTGGCGACGTTATGGCCGATGTATTCCTCACGCGCGTAGCCGAGCATGTCTAGTTCCGCCCGGTTGGCCCAGAGTATAAGTCCGTCCGGTCTGACCCTCCGGAGCCCTTCGGGCGCGTTTTCGACGAAGTCACGCAAGTTGGCTACGCTTCGGAGCAACGCCTCCTTTGAATGCGTGCGCTCGGTATTGTTCACATTTTCGCCAGTCCTTTTCTCCAGGCTTAAGTGATTCATAGAACGTTCCTTTTTGTACGACAAAACCTGATCGGGGGCGTCAGCGATACCATACGGCGTAGAGAGCGCTTCATTCTGGGCGCCGCTTGGTCTTCTTTTTGAACTGGGGGAAAGGGCGATGAGTTTAGTTGCGATGAGATCGCTACATTGCAATAAGCAAAAACGGCTGGTGATTATGCAATTGAGGCGCCATTGCGAGTGATCCCGGCGTTTAGAGCGTTGGGAGACTACTCGCATTAATCTCAATAGTTACGCTGATGGTAGAGCGGTTCTCATTTGTTTGCAAGGGAAGTTGTAGCCAGCGTTCGAAATAACCACTCCTACAATGGAACGCAGATGCAGCGGATTCAAGCTGATCATTTTTAGTCCTCATCCGCGATGATCCGTTCTATCCTGTCATCTGTATTCCATTTGCCTGTACGGCGACCAGGGCGCCTGTATGAAGTCAGGCCTCATCAATAAAGCTGAGATGGATGCAAAAAAGACAAGATGGATGCAAAAAAGACAAAAGGACAAATAAGGCAAGGAAGGTGGGAATTTCAGGCTTTTTGCGTTTTTTCCCACTTTTTGTTTGTTTTGTATCCCTTTCATCCCCATTAAAGCAGCCGATTGAATATTCAAGGCTCACCTTGCCGACGATGGATTATGACGGCGAGCGCTAGATGAACCAGAGACAGGACGAGTCCGACGCCCGCAGCGAGCGCCAGTTGATAGGCCAGCGCAATGACAGTGAAGAAGAGTAGAATGCTCAGTCCAACTGAGCGCGCCCACAAATCAGACTGCGGATGCTGTCTGACAATTCCGAAGATCATGAAACTGACCAAAAACCAGCCGAGAAAATTACGCGCAGGGACGCCGTAGTAAGCGCCCGTATCAATCCAGCGCCAATAACCGAGTCGATTAGCCGCAAGCGGATCAATCAACAAATCTATCGCTACCATCCAAACTCCGGAGATAGTCATTTCCGTAAGCTTGGACAACTTGAATGGGAGTAGCATCTGCTTGACGTAAGCAAAGAGGATCATCCAGGCGCACGCCATCACCAGCGGCACGCCAAGCAGGAGGGGCTGGAGCGTCCCGGTGTAAACATACCTGCCAAAGAGAAAGCCGTAATTGACGCCAAAGTATTCGGCAATGAAGCCGATGCCCGCCGCCGCCAACAACCCGCCTAGATTCGCCGGGCTGGCAGTGACGAGCACGATCAACCCGGCCAAGAACAGGAAAACAGGGGCCGCCCATTGGGCGTCAGTCGGCGGGCCGCCCTGCAAGACGTGCGCGCTCACGCCGCCAACCCACAGCGCGACGTATGCGCCGGCTAGCGCCGTCAATATGACTTTACGAGTGTTCATATCGCTCGATTAGCTCGCTGGTGATCTTTGCCGAGAGCAGGACGGTCGGAGTTCCCCCGCCCGGATGCGTGCTGCCGCCGACGTAGTAAAGGCCCTGGTAATGGGCGTCTTTATTTGGGGGGCGCAGGAAAGCATGCCGCCAGCCATGCGAATGCGAGCCGTAGATCGCGCCTCCAGGCATTGCGTAACGGCGGGAGATGCGGCGCGGAGTCCAAACGTCACTCACCACGACGTCAGTCTCGATATCGGGGAACCCGCCGCGACATAGCCGCGCGAAGACGCGCCGCCGCGCCTCGGCGATCTTTTCTTCGTTCCATTCATCTTCACCATCATTGGCCGGGGCGTTGGCCATGACGAAGAGCGTTTCACCTTCGGCCGGCGCGAGCGAGCGATCGCTGCGCGAAGGCGCGCTGACGTAAACCGTCGGGTCGTCGGGAAACCGCCGCTCGTCGAACAACTCTGCGAACTCCCGCCGGTAATCAGCCGAGAAATAAACGGTGTGATGCCGAAGCTGGGGAAGGTTGCGCCTGACGCCGAGCAGGAAAATCAGACCGGAGAGCGAGCGTTCGGAGAGCGGCAGGCGCGCCGCCCGCTCTTCACCTAACAAAACCGGGGCCTCCGACGCGTCCCCGTTCATCACAACCACATCCGCCGCGATGCGCGTGTGGTCGATTAGCCGCACGCCGCGCACTCTATCTTGCTCATGCTCGATGCGCTCGACGGACGCGCGGGTCAGCATCTCCACTCCCATTCGTCCCGCCAGTTCAACCAGGCTTTTAACGATGCGATAGAGGCCGCCTTTGACGTGCCAGCCGCCGAAAGCGTATTCGAGGTAAGGGATGACGGCGAGAGTCGCGGGCGACCGGTAGGGCGATGAGCCGACGTAGGTCGGATAGCGGTCATAAAGCTGTCGCAGATGCGGGCTTTTAAAGTGCGCAGTGACGGCGCGGTGATAATTGCCCCAGCCGTAGCGTATGGGAAGATGGCGCAGGATCGCGGACGCTTTCACGGAGGGCCAGTCAAGCGGGCGGCGGCGCAGGAAAGTCTCTTTGGAAACCTCGTAAAGCCGCGATCCGAGCTCAAGAAATTTCAGGAAACCGCGCTCGTCGTCCGCCTCGAGCCGGCGCACCGTCTGAAGCCACTCCGGGAGCGAAGTCGAATATGTGAATCGCGCGCCGTCGTCGTAAACATAATCGCAGAGCGGTTGCACGGGCTCGAGCGTCAAGTGTTCCTGCAAAGAGCCGCCCGCGGCTTGAAAGAGGTCTTCAAAAACCCAGGGCATCGTAATCAGCGACGGCCCGGTGTCGAAGCGAAAACCGCGCTCGGCCCAATAATTCATCTTGCCGCCGAAGCTGTCGCCCTGTTCGCAGACAGTGACGCGCCAATTGCGCGCCGCCAGGCGCAAAGCGAGCGCCAACCCGCCCAGCCCGCCGCCGATGATAACCGCATGTTTCATATATTTCATCCAGGGGATTGGGGATGGGGGATAGGGGATAGCGCCATTCGCACAAGTCGATTCTCGATCTTCTATCCCCTATCCCCCATCCTCATAGTATCGCCTGCCTTTCCAGACGACGCCCCTGCCGCTCTTGCAGCGTAGCCACGAGGAGAGGCCGATGGCGAGCAGGATCGCTTCGGCCAGCGGGTGCAGCAGAACGGACAGCCAGGGTTGTCTGAAGCGTAAAACGAGCAGAGCGCGAACGGCGAGCACGCACGCGACAGCCATGCAAATTGGCCACATCGGCCACGCGCGAATCCAGAGGAGCAGGGCGAAAGGGGCGAGAAACATCGAGGCGTGCAGCAGGAGGAAGCCCCAGAAACTCGACTCACGGCGGAAGGCCGGGAAGAAGTTCTTCTGAAAGCCGCGCCAGATCCCGGCCAGCGAACTGTACATCCGCACGTCGACGACGCCCTGCCCGTCGAGGCATAACCCACGTCCGCCCCGCTCACGCCACAAACGGGCCAGGCGCTGATCCTCGAAAATTTCATCGCGCACAGCAGCGTGCCCGCCCACGGCTTGATAGCCGGCGCGCTCGACGAGAATGCACGCGCCATGAACCAGGCCGAGCGAAGCGTCATTGCGCACGAGCGAGAGCGGGGCCGGGAAGAGGCTGAAAACGACGAAATTCAGCATCGGCATGAGCGCCCTTTCCCAGAAACTCACCAGCGTGAGTGACGGCCAGGCCGAGAGCAACGTCACTTCACGTTTAATCGCTTCCTCGACCATCCGGGCGACGCCCCCCTCAGACAGCCTCGCGTCGGCGTCGAGAAAGAGCAGCCACGCGCCGCGCGCCTCCTCGGCGAGACGCGCGCAAGCGAAATTTTTGCCGCACCAGCCGTCGGGCAGAGGGCTTGGATCAACGGCGCGCACACGGACGTCACGCGCGGCGTAAGCGGCGAGAATGCGCGGCGTCGCGTCCGTCGAATGATCGTCGTAAACGAGCGCCTCGCCCACCGTCGCGCCCTGCCGCAGCGCGCTCTCGAGGCAAGCCGCAAGGTTCGCTTCCTCATTGCGCGCCGGGATCAATACTGAAACCAGACCCGGCCTGACGGGCGCCGCAGCGGTGAACTTCGGCCAGGCCACCGCGTTCCACAGCGCCAGGGCCAGGATGAACGGCAGCGGGAGGAAAAGAATGAACAACCAGATCATAATTTCAAGTTTCAGGTTTCAGGTTTCAGGTTTCAGGTTTCAGGTTTCGGCGCAAGAATCAGGTAATTCAACCTGACACCAGATACTCGACGCCTCACACCTGACACCTGGAACCTGATACCTGGAACCTGATCAGAGCAGATTTGCGAGCGGATCGCGTCCGCGCCATTTGCCTTCCGACCTGATTGGCGCGAAGCGGGCGAAGAGTTCTTCGCCGTACCAGTTCTCTGCGCGGCGGCGGCGGATGACTTCCTGATGCGCGGGCGCGCCGTAAGCGAAAGCTCTCATCTCCGTCTCGCTGCGCCAAAGGCTGAAAGTCGCCGGGCGGATGAATGGCATTTCCCCGGTTCCGATTGAGGCGAGCAAGCCCGGCGCGGCGTCCAGGGCGCGACTAGTCGCGGGCGTCGCGCGCCAGAAAGAGACCAAACGGCCCCAGCGAATGCTCGCTCGCGTCAGGACGGCGACGGGCGCGACGGGCGGCGGCGGAGCGGCCACAGGGAGAAACGGGTTCACGCCTGACCACGTCCCGAGCGCATACACCGGCAGCAATCGCAGCGACCAGATCTCTTCGGCATGACGGCGATAGCTCGCCATCACGGACGAATCCGCGAAGAATCGATCAGCCGCCTCCGCGTCTTCCCACACGGCGAGCAGGCCGTAGCGCGAGAAATCTGGTCGCAGGCCGAAGCCGCCGCCGTGCCCCGCTCCGAGCAGTTTCCAGAAACGCAGTCCAGTGACGCGGCTGATTTCCCGCCGCGCGCTGCCCATGCGGTTGAAGGCCCAGAGACGTTCCCCGGCGCGGTAGCCACAAAGCGTCAACGTGACGAGCGGCGTAAGGGGACTCGCCTGGCATTCGTAACTTTTCGGCGAAGTTTGATTCAATGTTTCACTTCGGCGCGCTACAGCGGTTTTCACATGGATGAATAGCCACAGAGGTCACCGCAGAACACAGAGAAATCATTAAATCCCCTCTGTGCCCTCTGTGTTCTCTGTGGCTAACCGTCTTCATACATCTGAAAACCGCGCTAACTCGCCACAATCGTCAATGTTCTCAATGGCCCGGTTCCGCCAATTACCAGATCGGCCGCCTCAATCAGCAAGCTCGCGGTCTGGCATTCGCCGAATCTTTCACGCAGCGCCTGCTTGCTTTCGGCCAGGAGGTCGTGCGCCAGACGTCGCGCCTCCTCAGCGCCGAACTGCGCCGTGAAATTCGACCGCAAGTGGCGCGCGTCCTGCCCGACGTTCTTGCCGGTCGTCGCGCTCTCGCCCAACTCGTCGAGCAGGTCGTCGCAGATTTGATAAGCCGCGCCGAGGCATTCGCCGTAGCGGGCGAGCGCGGAGACGTCCCGCTCGTCAGCGCCCGCGGCGATGGCTCCAGCGATGATCGTCAAGCGCGCCAGAGCTGTGGTTTTGAGTTGGCGGCTGGCGAGAGCATGAGAATTGCCGCGAGACGCCCGGATGTTGAGGTCGGCGGCCTGTCCGCCGATCATCCCGTCAGGTCCGACGCAACGCGCCGCCTCGACAATCAGGCGACCGGTTCCGTCTTGGGCCAGGAGCGCGTAAGCCTGGTTGAGCAGGGCAAGCGCCGCGAGCATGGCGAGACCTTCGCCGTACATCAAATGCAGCGCCGCGCGTCCGCGCCGCAAATGGGCGTCATCCATCGCGGGCAGATCGTCGAGAATGAGCGAACTCGTGTGCAGGAATTCGATCGCGCACGCGATCGGCAGCGCCGTTTGCGCGGATCCGCCGGCGGTCATCGTTCCCAGCAGGGTCAGGACCGGCCGCCATCGTTTACCTCCAGGAAAGACGGCCGCGCGCAGCGCCTCGTTCAGCCGCTCGGCGCCGTGTTGCGCGCTGAGCGGCAGCGATCGCTCAAGCGCCGCTTCGATCATGGGCTGGCGCCGGGCAATGAAATTCGTTAACCGGTCAGACATATGTTCACGTAGTTCGTAGTCCCGCCTTTAGGCGGAAGCGCCAGACACAGAACCATTCCGTGACGCCGAACGCTTCCGCCTAAAGGCGGGACTACGAACAGTTTTTCATTCTTTCAGGGCGTCGCAATGCGACGTGAAGGCTCCGAAGACGATTTCGCTCAACTGCCCGGTGGCCTCCTGAATCGGCAAATGTCCCGCGCCCGCGAGTTCATGGCATCGGGCGTGAGGCCAGACGCCGCGCCACAGGGCGACCGATTCTTTGACCGCGCCGAAGGTGCGCGCGCCGTAGAGTAGATCGACCGGCAGGCGCAGGCGGCTGAACCGGGAGATGTCGTCACGCTCGCCCAGAAGCGCCAGGTAACGATAAGCCACGTCGTGCCTGACCGCGACAAAAGACTCGGTCAGGTTCGTGTCCGCCGCGCGATGCTTGCTGAGCGACAAGTTTGTCAACCACCGCCCCAACGGGTTGGCGAAGGTCGAATAGTAGGCGTAACGTCCGATGCGCTTGTGGAGAAAGATTTTGAAGTACCAGGGCAGATAGGCGAAGGGATCAATCAGGATCAGCCGTTCGATGCGCTCGGCCAGGCGCTCGGCGGCCAGCAGGGCGAAGATGGCCCCACTGCAATTGCCGATGACGGTAATTGGCGAATCGACGCCGGCGATCGCGCGCGCAATTTCATCCGTGATCTCCATCAATTCCCAACGTTGCGGATCCGGCGAACGGCCGTAGCCGGGCAGGTCGGCGCTGTAGAGAGCGACGCCCGCCGGCAAGTATGGGGCCAGCGGCGCGAACGTGGAATGATCGCCGCTCCACCCGTGCAAGCCAAAATAGACTCGCGGTCCTGAACCGTAACACTCAATGTGCATTTGTCCGGTTTTCTAAATCTGAGCAAGTAAGAGTGGGGCAGGGTAACGGTCTTTGAGAAATCACCGTGACGACGGGTGGGGGCGTGTATTCCCCGCCCCAGTCCGCGATCGAAGTGACTGGGCGCGGAATACGCGCCCCTACTATTGTTACATTTATTTCTCAAAGACTGTAAGTCCGCCCCACTTCTCTTGAATACGCTCTGCCACGAGCTTTCCGCTGAGCGCGACCATCGGCAGGCCAGTGCCCGGCGTCGTGCTCGCGCCGACGTAGAAGAGTCCGTCCACTTCCTCGTCGTAATTGCGAGCGCGGAACGGGCCGACTTGAAAGAATGTGTGCGCCGCGCCGAAGGCCGAGCCGTCGTAAAGGCCGAACCGCCGCCGCCATTCCTGCGGTGTGTAGACTTCCTCGATCACGATGCGTTCGGGCGCGAGATCAAGCCCGTGCAGCCGCAGTCGCTCCAAGACTTGCGCCTTGACCGCCCGCGTGGTTTCGGCCCAGTCGAGGCCCGGCAGTTGACTCAGCAGGGGCGTAGGCGCCAGGACGAACATCACGCTGTCGCCCTCGGGCGCGAGCGCCGAATCGGTGGCCGACGGCACACTCACATAGAAAGGCAAATCGCGCGGGATGCGCTTCGCCTGAAACAGATCGGCGAAAGCCGCCCGGCAGTCGCGCGGCAGGAAGATGGTGTGATGCCCAATCTCCTCCACCCGTCCACGAACGCCCCAGTAGAAGGTCAGCACGCCCGGCGTCATCTTCGTCTTCACCTGCATTCGCGCGGCGAGCGATTGATCGCCGATCAATTCCGCCTTTGTCGTGGGCGCGTCCACGTTTGAAACCACAAGTCGCGAATGATGCCTGCAGCCGTCGGCGAGTTCGACGCCCGTCACCCGCCGCGCCTGCGTGATGATGCGGCGCACGCGCTGACTGGCGTGAATGACGACGCCCAACTCGCGCGCCAACCGCTCAACGCCTTCGACCAAACTGTAAATACCGCCGGCGGGCAGCCAGAGGCCATATGCCAACTCGCCGTAAGGCAGGATGGAAAACAGGCCCGGTAACTCGTAGGGCGAGCCTCCGAGGTACATCGCGTAAGAGCCCAGGGCTTCGCGCAGATAACGACTGCGGAAGAAGCGTCCCAATTCGCCGTCGAGCGATCGCCACACGCCGAGCCGCGCGAGTTCGCCGAGCGAGAGCCGCCCGAGCCAGCGCGCCGGATGATCCACGTTGCCGCTTACCAGTTTTTCAAAGGCCGTCCGATACTTCGCCCCCGCGTCGCGCAGGAAAGCTAGCATGGCGGGGCGCGAGCCGGGTTCGACGCGCTCACATTCGGCGAGCAATCGCCGCAGGTCGCTCGACAACGTAAATCGCTCGCCGTCGGCCCACTGAAAGCTCACCGAGGGGTCAACCGCGAGCAGTTTCACGTAATCGCCCAGCCGGCGTCCCGCCGCCTCAAAAAGCCGCTCGAAGACCCACGGGTAATTGAGCAGCGAGGGACCCGTATCGAAGCGAAAGCCGTCGCGCTCGATCAGGTTGGCGCGCCCCCCGACGCGCTCGTTCGCCTCGTAAATAGTCACCTCATAACCGGCCAGTCGCAGGTAAATCGCGGCGCTCAGGCCGCCAATGCCGCCGCCAATGATGATGACGGGGAGTGGAAGACGGGGGGACGGGGCGACGGAGAGACGGGGCGATTTTTCCGTTCCAGACTCCGCGTTTGAATTTTGAGCGTTCATCTTCTCCTCCTCTCCCCGTCGCCCCGTCGCCCCGTCTCCCCGTCTCGCTTTGCTTACCTCGCCAGGTAAGCGAGCGGTAAACGCCAGTATTTGCTCGGCGGAAGCGCCCTGAACTTCTCGCTCAGCGGGACGCTCTCGCGATGTAACAACCCGCGCGGGCTGTGACTGATGCGCTCGTTGAGCCGGCGGTAAACGTCGATGCATGCGCGAATCGCCGTTTGACTGTCGGCGGAGAATGCGTCGAGGTCGGCGAGCGCGCGGGCGTAGTAGTCTTCGGCGACGGCGGCCATCCGCCGCAACACGCGATGGAGCGCCGCCTGCTGTCGCTGGTCGGCGTCGTCCGCCTCCAGGACACCTTCATCGCGGAGCAGATCGAGCGGCAAATAGAGCCGCCCGCGCCGCTGGTCTTCGCCGACGTCGCGCAAAAAGTTCGTCAATTGCAGCGCGACGCCGAGATGGCGGGCGCTCGCCAGCGCCCGCGCAAAGTCGCTCTCACTCGGCGCGCCGTAGATGTAAGCCAGAAAGTAGCCTACGACGATCGCGCTGCCGTAGACATAGGACTCGATCAAATCATCGAGCGTGCTGAAGCGGCGCGGACAAACGTCGAGCCGCATGGCGGCGATGAAAGAGCGGTAATGTTCCGGCGGAATCGCGGCATCGTGCACGACGCGGCTGAAACTCGCCAGGAAACACGGCGTTCGGCGGCGCAGAGAGTCCTTAATCGAATCGGCGGCCAGGGCCTCTTCGTACTGCGCGGCCCAGCCGTCGAGACGGCGCATCCGTTCGGAGGGGGCGAGCGGAAAGCTGTCCACAATCTCGTCAGGATATCGAACCGCCGCGTATACGGCTTCGACCTGGGCGCGTTTGTGGGGCGGGAGAAAACGGGTGACGATGAAGAAGCTCGTGCTGTATGCGCGCAACACCGCCCGCGCCTGCCGGATGATGATCGCCCAGGCCGCCTCTTCAGAGCTTGCCCGGAGCGCGCGGGCGCAGGTTTGCCGCTCGAGCCGTTTCCAATCACTCTCACTCCAAACGCCAGTGGAGACGGGCGTCATTCCATACTCAACAGACTCAGGCATAAATCGCTACAGGCGTCTCGCGCCGGTCCTACGCTCGATGGCGCGGCGCGAGCAGTGGCGCGGTCATTTCCACGCGGTAATCAAATATTTGCTTGAGCCAGCGCGCGACGAAAATAAAGATGATGCGTCAGGCGGCCCGCCGTGAAGGCGATACTCGTCCTGTCGCAAACATGCGCGTGTTCGGGACTCAGGAGCGCAGGAAAGGTGGCATGATGCGCTCCAGATTGAACGCATCGCCGAAGAAAGCAAATGTTCCACGGCGCGAGCGTTCAATCTACCGCTAGCGTTCAAGCGTGTAAATTCGCATCGCCTTACGGCCCTTAATTGTCGGAGAGCGGTTGCATCCTAAACATCAAGAGATACCAGGTCAAGATAGACGTCTTGTTCGGAGATGACCGGCGCCTCTAAAAGTTCATTGCAATCAACACGGCGTGGCGCAAACCTGGGTATGCATCGCTTCCAGCGTGCAGTCTCGGCGAGTCGCTCCATTGCTTTTCAATGCGCATCCTGCCACTCCTGCACGCTGGAAGCGATGCGTAGGCAGGGCGCTTTCCCGGTTTCTTCACAGACTTCATTTCAAGTGGTTGATTGTATTCAGCTTTAATCTGCACCCTCTTCACTATAGGTCCCGGCTTTTGAGCCGTGTAAATTCTTTGAAAGCGCAATTCGGGGCTACGCGCCCGAATGCAAAAAAATCTGCGACCTGCAAACAAATCGGCGCCGCTGAGGCATCTTCTCTTAATGAAGCGTGTGCATAAATCAGATCGGCGGAGCCTTTGGAGTGCGGTAGCTCGATACCGCTTTGGTAGTCATCTCCAATTCTACGGACTTCCGGGACAGTAGACCCGAGTGGGCTCCCTTTACATCATTGCCTGAGTATCGAAGCGGACTACCAAAGCGGTATCGAGCTACCGCACTCCAAAGGCTGTCGCCACTTATGAAATTTGGATTCCGTAAAAGGTACGCCATTTTATCCATTGCGCTATTTGTGGTCGAGGTTTTCATCGCATTGTTTATCCGTGACCGCTTAGTAAGACCGTTTGTTGGTGACATGTTAGTTGTCATCTTGATCTTTACCATTTGCAGATGCTTTATCAACGCCAACTATTTCTGGCTTGCATCCTGCGTGTTGATTTTCTCCTTTGCTGTCGAGATTGGGCAATATTTCGATTTAATATCAATACTCGGCTTACAACACTGCGGCCTGGCAAGAACTATCATTGGTACGACGTTTGATTATCATGATTTGCTTGCTTACAGCGCCGGCGCCCTGCTTATATTCATAATCGGATTACTGGCGAAATACCATTCGGGTCGTCAGCTCGCAGCGGATCGGAGCGGGGCGCAGATGTAATTCATACTTGCTCGCGAGCGCCCGCTGTCGGTTCTTTATCCAATAGGATCAATCTCGCCTGCTTCGATGTAAATAAACAGAGGCGCCTTTGCTGTAGCCGCGCGCCGGACTGCGCAGGCGTCCATGAAACAGACCATTCAGGAGCGACTTCACATGACTAAGCACATGACTCAACGCATCCTCAACGAAGCGCCGTCTTCCCTCCCCCTCGCCGCCGCGCTCATGGTAGTCCTGTTTGCCGCGCTGCCGGCGTTCGCGCAGTCCGGCAATCTAGCGTTGGGGCAAAGCGTCACGCGCAGCTCGGACGTTTCGAGTGGCCGCGCGCCGAACGCAGTGGACGGCAACGTGACCACGTTTTGGCAGCCGTTGATGAGCGACCGGCAGGACGATTCCATGGTGTGGCTGGGCGTCGATCTCGGCGGCGCCACGCCGTTCAACGAGATCGTCCTCAACTTCCGCACCAATGTGGCGAACATAAATGGCTTCCGCGTGCTTAGCTCGAACGACAACGCGACCTGGCAGCCGGCGTTCTCGAAGTTCCGGCCGGACCAGACATTCGCGAGCATCGACAGATCGTCGTTTCCGGATGTCACGGCGCGCTTCGTGCGCGTGGAGATTGTCCTCAACAACCCCACCGCCAATTTCCAATTGAACGAGCTGGAGCTGTACTCGTCAACGCCGTCGCTATCGCGCGTGTTCTTCACCGCAGCCGACGGGCGCGCGCTCGCGCCGGCCGAGACGATCACCTTGTCCGTAGGCGCCTCGGTCCCGCTCACGCTACGCGGGCGGCTCACGAACGGCCAGGAAGTCGAACTGGAAAACGCCACTGTCACGACATCGAGCAACAAGCCGGCGATCGCCTCAGTAAACTCCACGGGCGCCGACGCCGCGATTGCGGCCCTGGGACAGGGCGTCGCTCTGATCACCGCCGCCGCCTCACTCGACGGCGTCAGCAGGGACGTCACTCTCTGGATCGACAGTTTCGATCCGGCTAAGGTCGTGGCCGACCTCAGCCTGGCGCACGCGTCGATGGAAATCGCGATCGGCAGGCCGGCGGTGATCGAGGTGGGATCGGCGTATCCGTCGCTGAAGGCATTCGCGTACGAGAAGCTCGCGCTGAGTGGCAAGTTGACGCGCTCAGCCCACACGAAAGTCGACGGCGCCGACGGCGAGACGGTCCTGGAGCTGCCGACGACAATCCTCTTGCCGGGCGTTCCAACGGAGATCGCCGTTCCGGGGACCGCCGATCAGCCGGGGCTATACCGGCTTAGCCTGTCGCTGCAGCGATCGGACAGGCCGATTGTCTACGACACGTTCACCTTTAGCGTGTTCGACTCCGCGCAAACGCCGCCAGGGCAGAGCCGCATCGTGTTCGCCGGCCCGGACGGCAGGCTAGGGTATGCGCCTGATTTCAAGGGCAATCGACCGCTCGATTTTTCGAACGCCGGCTACGGCGGGGGCGGGGTCGCGCTGCCGAACGTGCAAGCGCGCGTCGCCGTCGAGCCGGGCGAGGGAGATGACAGCGCGCGCATCCAGGCGGCGATCGACCAGGTGTCGGCAATGCCGCAGAATGCGGATGGCATTCGCGGCGCCGTTCTGCTCAAACGAGGCCGCTATGAAGTGGGAACGACACTCGTGATTCGCGCAAGCGGCGTGGTCCTGCGCGGCGAAGGCCAAGGCGAGGATGGAACTGTCCTGTTCGCTACGGGCACAGCCAAGCGGAATATTCTGGAAATTCGCGGTTCGGGCAGCAGGACATTACTGCCCCTGCGCAAGCCGATCACCGATCTGTACGCGCCATCCGGAACGCGCCAATTACACGTGAGCGACGCGAATGGCTTCTCGGTGGGCGATTCGGTCGTGGTCCGTCGCGTCGGCAATGATCGCTGGATCCACGCGATCCAGATGGACCAGATCGTGCGGGTGACGCCGGATATTGTCCAGTTCGAGCCCTTCAATCTCGATTTCGATCGCGTCATCACCGACATCGACGGAAATCTGATCACGCTTGACGCCCCGATTCCGAACGCCATCGAGCAGCGCTGGGGAGGCGGCGAAATCATTCGCTATGACGATCCGGACCGCATCGAGCAGGTCGGCGTCGAGCAGTTGCGCGTCGATGTCCAATTCAATCCGGCCGTGACGGCGGTCAACGCCGGCGTTACCTATTTCGCCGACGAAGACCACGCCCGAATCTTCGCCGCGATCAACAATGTCAAAAACGCCTGGGTCCGCGAAGTCACGACCTTGCATCTGGAGCATGCGCTGGTCAATGTAAGCAGCCAGGCCAAATGGGTGACGATCCAGGACAGCGCGGCCATCGATATGGTCAGCCTGATCACGGGCGAACGTCGCTATAACTTCAAACTCGCGGGGCAATTGACGCTCGTTCAGCGCAATCATGCGGAAACGGCGCGTCACGCCTATGTGGTTGATTCCCGCGTCCCGGGCGTGAACGTCTTCCTCGACAGCGACTCGATCAATGAATTCGCCACCAGCGAGCCACATCATCGTTGGTCGGTCGGCGGGCTGTACGACAACATCACGGCGGGCATCGCCATCCAGGATCGCGCCTGGTTCGGCACCGGCCACGGCTGGTCGGGCGCGAACTATGTAACCTGGAATTCAAACGGGATCATCACCGTGCAACAACCCCCAACCGCGCAAAACTACTCGTTCGGCCACGTAGGCAGCAAAGTCCCCGGTTTTGTGCCGAACGCCACGGATCCGCGGCCGCGGCCCGACGGCTGGATTGAATCGCTCGGCCAACACCTTGAACCGCGCAGCCTCTATCTTCAACAGCTCACCGACCGCCTTGGCGCGGACGCCGTACGTCGCATCGAGCGCACGACGGTCGGCGGCGGCGCGCTGGACACCCCGCGCGTGGAATCGGATCTGCCGCTGACGAAAGGGATCAAAATCAATAATCACGCGCTGGAAGGCTTCTCGCCGACGGTGTTCGAATACACTGTCACGCTGCCGGCGGGGGCGACTCAAGTACCC